>JAYSDS010000025.1:4479-30094 GCA_041914265.1 Roseomonas sp. | reverse complement strand
CGGGGAGCTGCGCGGCGGCGTGCGCGAAGCCGCGCAGCAGCACGTCGAGCCCCTTGAAGGGCGTGGGCTGGCCGAAGAAGGCGAAATGCCCGGCGAGTTCCGGATCCGGCGCCGGCCGGCGCGGATAATCTGCCAGCACATCGCCGAGATAGTTCTCGAGCAGTACTTCCCGCGCCGGCGTCAGCCCCCAGTCGCGATAGCGCTGCCGCAGGAAGGCCGAGGGATAGACCACCGCATCGAAGCGCCGCAGCGTCTCGAGGAAGATCGCCCGGCGCAGCACGAAATGCCGCGGCGGCCGTTCGGGGAAGCAGGCGGCGCATTGCGTCGGCACCGCGGCGCGGCACAGCTCCCGCCCGCGGGTGCGGATCATCTGGCCGTGATGGGCGCAGATCGACAGCATCTCGTGCAGCGTCACGACGAAGCGCGCATCCGGCCGCGCCTCCATCAGCTCGGTGACGAGATCGAGGCCGATGCGCCAGAGATGGTGGAAGTGGAAGACCCGCGCGGGCTGCCGCGCGAGGAAGCGGACGAGCGCCTGGCGATCCGCGATATCGGCCCAGAACAGCCGGTCATCCGTCATCCCCGTGGTGGAGAAGAGGAACTCGTTCGGCCCGTGTTCCAGGATCGGCTCGCCATCGGTGGCGAGCTCCGCCGCGGCGACCAGGCTCACCTCGCATCCCGCGTCGCGCAGCGTGGCGAATTCGCGCCAGGCCGCGGTTTCGCCCCCGCCCTTGGAGAAATCGGGATGGGCGTGGACGACGATGCACACCGGCGCGGCCACGCCGCGCGCGAGCGCCGGCGTCAGGAACGGCGAGGGCTCGGCGTCGTTCATGCGGACCGCGCGCGGAGTGCCGGCGCGGCGTCGCGCCACAGCGCGGCGAGGTGCTCGGCGACCAGCAGCCCCATCGCGCCGGGCATGCGGCCCCCGCGCGGGCGCATCTCCCACCCCGCTGGCGTCTCGCCCAGGATCTGCGCGACGCCGGCGATCGCCTCGCCGCCCTCGAGCGAACCGGCCGCGGCGGCGAGCCGCAGCGCGGGGCCCAGCGCCGCCCCGTCGATCCGCCGCGCGAAGAGCCGGTCGAGCCCACCCTGTTCGAGCGCCTCGGCGAGCGCGACCGGCTCGATCGGCGCCAGCCAGGCGCGCGCATAGGTGCCGCGCCGGACCGCCGCGGCGAGGTCGAGCCCGACCCGCACCGGCACGCGCCCGCGCTGGAGGAAGATATCGGCCGCCGCCGCCCCGGCTTCCCGCGTGCCGAGCAGGATCACCTCGTCAGCGCGGGCCTCGATCTCCCGCGCGGCGAGCTGGACCAGGCGCGCCGCGAAGGGGTCGTCCATGGCGTGCAACAGGGCGACGACCGGCGCGTCGCCGGGCATCGCCTCGGGCGTTCCGACGGACAGCGCCGCGGCGAAGCCCTGGTCGAAGGCGGCGTGGCGGACTTCCAGCACGCCGCGCAGCCAGGCGAAGCCGTCCACCGCTTCCCCGGCCGCGAGCAGGCCCTGCAGCCGGTCGAGGAAGCGCGGCGCGGCATGCAGCGCCGGTGTCGCGCGGAACCAGGCGCCGCCCTCGGGGTGGCACAGTTCCACGATCACGTCGAAGCGCGGCGTGGCGAGGCCGGGGCGTTCCGGCAGCCGGCCATAGAAGGTGATGCGCGTCTCCTCGCGCAGCGGGGCGGTGGCCTCGAGGGCGACGGGCAGCAGCCCGCCCTCGTCGGGCAGCAACGCGACGACGCGCAACGCCTCCTGCCGCAGCAGTGGGCGCGGCAGGGCGAGGCAGATCGCGCATTCGCCCATGGGCGAGGCGATCGCCTCGACCCGGACGAAGCCATGCTGGTTGTCGAGGGGGACGGGCAGGCAGGGCAGGGCGGCGATCCAGCCGCCCAGCGCGCCGTCGCGCCCATCGCCTGGCGCGAGCAGGGCGCCGAGCCGCGGATCGCGCGTGGCGGCCGCCATCAGCTCGGACACCGCGCCCCAGGGCTGGCGCGCCAGTACCTTCGCCACCGGCGCGCCGAGCGGGCTGTCGGGCAGCGCCGCGCCCTCGATCCCCGCGGCGAGGAAGAGCCCCGCCGCCGCATCCGCGCCCGGGGGCCGCCGCGCCACCAGGATGAAGCCGCGCACGGCGAGGTCGAGGCTCATCCCCCGCGCCACGTCCTGGCGGTCATACAGGACCTCGGCGAGGCATTCGAGCGGCAGGCCATCCGCCTGCAGGCCGAGCGCGGGCATCGCCTGCCCGTGACGCCAGGAGAACCAGCCCTGCACGAAAACGTGGTCGCGCCCCAGCGGCTGGACGCAATCCAGCGCGAGTTCCCCGTCCTGGCCGAGCCCGACCTTCACGCTGCGTGGCCCGCGCGTGGCGTCATTGCCGGTGCCGCGCCGCGACGGATGGCCGGGAGATCGTCCGCGCGGGATCGCGCGGGCATGGGCCGGCCGGCGCAGGCCCGGTCGGTCCCCGTGGCGTCGGAGCGCCCATGCATTCCCGCGATGGCAGGCCAGTCGGCATGCCGCCCTGTAGCAGTTTCGGCCGACTTCGGCAGGGGCCGATCACGGCGGTCACGCATCCGTGGTGAGCGTGGCGGCGGCACGTTCCGCGAAGGCCGCCCGCAGCTTGTCCGCCAGATCGGCATCGAAGGGCCCGCCGGGGCGGGACTGATAGGCGAGGTAGCGCTCGAGATCGGCCTCGGCCGCGGCCGCATAGTCGCGCGCGGAAAGCCCGTCGAGCTCGGCAAGCCCCTCGGCGCGGAAGGCCGCGGCGATCCGGTCGAGGTTCAGCCAGGAGACGCCGAGATGCGACAGCGCCTCCCCCGTTCCCTTCTGCGCCGCCGCGCTGCCCAGGTAATCCGTGCAGCCGGCGAGGATGGTGAAGGCGCGCGACCGGGGTTCGAGGACGCGCTGGAAGTTGAACACCTCGCCCTTGGCGCGGCGGGGCAGGATGAAGCAGCGCCCCATCATCCCCGCGCCCAGCAGCTCCGTGCCGTGGCAGGCGGAGCCCTCGGGGAAGACCACCACCTCGGCCTTGCGGTAATGGTCCATCTGCGGGGAGAAGCGCCATTCCTCGGGGCGGAAGATGGTGAAGCCCGCGCGTTCGAGATATTGCTCGAACCACGCTTCGCCCAGCACCATGCCCTGCGGCGGAAGCGCCGAGCGCGACACGTAGAGCCTGGCTGGTCGCCGCGTCGCGCCATGCCGCGCATCGAGCTTCGGCGTGACGAAACCGCCCAGCGCCTCGACGTAGCCGGGCTTGGGGCCGCCGACGAGGTCGGAGCCCGCCTCGATCACATGCAGCACCTCGACGATGGTGCTGCGGTTGACGACCTTCACCTCCTGCGGGCGGATGCCGACGAAGGCGAGCACCTCCTTCATCACATCGGGGAATTCGCCATAGCTCGGATGCGGGTTGTAGCCCTGGCTGGAGACGAAGAGCGGCGGGAAACGCAGCCCGCGCAGCCGCGCGGTCACGAGGCGGTGCACGAACTCCGCCATGTAGTGGCCGAAATGACCCCAGACCGGGCCGGCATAGACGTATTGGCCGGGCAGCGTCTCGTCATAGGCCTCGTCGGGCCGGAAGCTGTCCACCGGGCGGCGCCGGCGGGTGTGGCGCAGCGGGATGTCGGCGTCCTCGGTCAGCACCGGGCCGCCGCGGAAGCCGCCGGGCACGGCCACGATGGGCCAGTCGAAGACTTGCACCCGCGCCTGCGGAATCCGGCGATAGGCGAGTGCCTCCAGCGCCATGCTAGATCTCCGCCGCCCTGGCCATCGGCGCGGCGCCCAGCGCCCGTCCCAGCGCCCCGGCCGCCCTGGTCCAGCCACGCGCCGCGCCGCGCGCCGCCGCCCCTTCGGCCAGCGCCCGGCGTAGCCCGTCATTCGCGGCCAGGCGCAGCAGCGCCGCTGCGATATCCGCGCTGACGGCGGCGTCGCCACCGCCCGGCACCAGCAGCCCATCCACGCCGTCCGTCACCGCCTCGGCCACGGCGCCGACATCGGTGGCGACCGGCACGCAGCCCATGCGCTGCGCCTCGAGCACCGTCAGCGGAACACCCTCGAAGCGGGACGGCAGCACAACGGCATCCGCCCAGGCATAGAGCGCATCGAGCGCCGCCGGGTCATCGACCGTCGGTTCAGGCGTGACGGGCAGTGCCGGCGGGTCGTCCAGCACGGCATGGCCCACCACGCGCCATTCCACCGCCTCCGCCGTCGCGGCCATGATGCGCGGCAGCCGGTCGGGCCCCTTCTGCCGGTCGAGCCGGCCGAGGAAGAGGGCGCGCAGCTTCCGTCCCTCCAGCGGCGCCGCACGCGCGGCGACCGCCGCCGCGACGCGGGCCGGGTCCGCCGCGTAGCCCGGCGCGTTCTCGATGGTCAGGACCGCGTTCTCGGGCAGGCCGGCGGCGGCGCACCAGGTCCCGAGCCGCTGCGCATGCGCGACGAAGACGTCATAGGCATGCTGGTAGGCGAGGGTGCTCTGCGGATTGCCGAGCGGCTCGCCGAAGGCGCCGCGCTCGGCCAGGTGCAGCGCGCAGGCGGTGCGCAGCCCGAGCTGCCGCAGCCGCCCGGCCAGCGCGTGGCCGGCGAAGGCATGCGTCACCAGCACCGCCTGCATGGGCGCGAGGATGCCGAGCAGCGCGTCCGATTCCTCGGATTCATCGCCGAGCAGCGAGGTCGCCGCCCCGGCATAGGCGTTGCGCCCGCCGCCATGGCGCTCGGCGTCGAAGCCGGGCAGCAGCAGCACGCCGTCGAAGGCGTCCGCTGGCGGCCGGGCGATGCTCTCCGCGCCGGTGACGACGAGATGCGTGCGCCAGCCATCCCGGCGCATCGCCGCGGCGAGGCAGCCGAGCACCCGTTCCACCCCGCCCAGCCCGAAGACCGGGGTGACGAAGGCAATGTCGCGGCGGTCGGGGCGCGGCGCGAGCGGCAGCAGAGGCCAGGCGCGCAGCGCCGATTGCGCGACGCGCGCGGCGGCCTCGGCGCGCGGGATCCGCCCATCGGGGCGCCAGACGCGCGAGCGCGGCCGGGCCCGCAGGGCTTCGCCAAGGCGCTGCGCCGTCTCCTCGGCGATCGCCAGCGCACCGCCGGGCGGCGGCACGGGCCCGGGCAGCAGCGCGGCCAGGCCGCGTGCCGGCAGGCCCGACAGCGGCTTGGTCGCGGCCTCGGCGAGCGCCTTGCTGCGCAGGACGAGCAGCGCGGCCTGTTCCGCCTTGGGCTGGAAATCCGGCTTCAGGGACAAAAGCCCGTCCGGCGACGCGCCCAGCGACAGGCAGACAGCGGGCGCAGCCTCCAGCAACCGCTCGGCATGGGTCAGCACGCCGCGCAGCAGGCCTGCCCGGCGCAGTACCGGCAACACGCCGGGCGCGGCGAACACCGTGATTGCCGGCGCGTGCTGGCGGCCGGGCGCCTCCTGCGCGGCGGCCAGGCGCTCGATCAGCGCGTCATGCCCGCCCGCGGGTGGCGGGGCCATGGGGTCGAGGCAGGCCACCGCCATCTCCGGCTCGAACAGGGCGAAGCGCGGGGCTTCGCGTTCCTCGAGCGCGAGGATGGATCGCGGGGCGTAGAGCGCCTTGTGCCGCGTGCGCAGTGCCGAGAGCAGCGCCGCGCGGTCCCGCCGCGCCTCGCTCAGCATGCTTTCGGGGCGGCGGCGATAGGAGAAGCCGGCCTGCGGCAGATGCGCGCCGCGGAAGCCCGCGCTCGCCGCGCGCAGGAAGAAGTCCCAATCCTCGAAGCCGCCGCGCAGCGTCTCGTCGAAGGCGACGCCTGCTTCGCACACTTCCCGCCGGACCAGCGCGGCGGCGTCGCAGACATTTTCCGTCAGATGCTGCAGCAGGTGGTGCGACCCGGCCGTGGACCAGGCGCCGGCGACGCCGAACAGGTCGAAATCCGGGTAGATCCAGCCCACCTCGGGCGGCGCAGCGTCCAGCGCGTCACAGGCGCGGCGCAGGAAATGCGGCCCGATGCGGTTGTCGGCATCGAGGAAGAACAGCGCCCGGCAGCGCGGCCAGGCCTGCAGGGCGAAGCGGATGCCAGCATTGCGCGCGGCGGCGAGGCCGCCATTGGGCTGCGCCAGCACGACGACCTGCGGCGCATGCGCGCGCGCCCACAGCCGCGCCGACTCCAGGCTTTGCGGATAGACACAGCCATCGAGAACCACGATGATCCGATACGAAGGCGCAGCTTCCTGCGCGAGCACCGAGGCGATCGCCTCCGAGAACAGGGCCGGCTGCCGGTACAGTGGAATGATGACGACGACGTCGCAATCAGTGCCCGTCACATCCACAAGCTTGTTCATGCTAGTCCCGACCCGGATCCGGCCTGGAGGCCCAGGCTGAGATGCAATTTCAGGGTGCGGTTGGGATCGTGCAACCTCTAAGTGATCAGGACACCAGCGGGCTCATCCTCCGCGCGCCGGCCGCGGAGCTTGCCGCGCTGTTCGATGGCCGGCCGATCATCGTCGCCGAGAGCCGCCTGCCGGACAGCGTGGCGCTGAGCGGGGCCGGCGCGCGTCTGTGCCACGCGCATGTGCTGCCCGAGGGCGTGACGCTGCGCCTGCGCCCGCCGGCGGAGGAGGATGACGCGCTCGAAACGCTCGCGCATCCCCCGGCGGCGGTGCTCGCGCTGGTGGCGCAGACGCCGCGGGGCATGCAGGCGCTGGCCGGCTGGTGGGGCGCCCATGGGCTGGAGCCGCCCGCGATCATCGTCGCGGAGAGCGGACTCGCCGCGCTGCCCGAACTCCTCGCCGTGGCCTTGGCCGAGGCCGATGAGCTGGCACGCCGGGCCTGCGAGCTGGACCGCCGCTGCGTCGCGCTGCGCGAGGAGGTGGAGGAGATCCGCTCCGCCATGGCGGGCATGCTGGGTTCGGCCGCCGGCCGCGCGCCGCCCGCCGCGGAGACGCGGCTGAAGCTCGCACCCGATCCCGAGGTGGAGCCGCTGCGGATCGTGGCGGGGGGGCCGCCGCAATTGGTCGAGACGGGTCTGCCGAGCCCCGGCGTGGCCCGGCTGTCCCTGCATGTCGCGGAGGCGGCGACCGCCACGCTGGCGATCCGGCTGATCGGGGGCGAATCGGGTCGCCTGCTCGGTGCCTGGCGTGTGCCGGCCGACGCCCTGCCCGAGGGCTGGCTGCGGCTCGAGACGCCGGAACCGCTGCAAGGCCGTGCGGAGACGCTGCTGGTGGAGCTGACGGCGGAGGGCGAGGCCGGGGAGGTCGCGCTGTCCGCGGCGATGGGCGAGGCGGAGGGGCCGGCGCTGGCCATCGCCAGCCTGCCGCCCGGCGCCTGCCTGGTGCAACCGCTGCACATGGACTGGACCGCGTGGCACGGCGATGCGCCAGAGGCCGCGCCGCGCCTTGCGCCGGCGCAAATGCTGGCGGGTGCGCGGCTGGATGGGCCCGGCGAGCTGGATGAGGCCACCGCCGGGGCGCGGCGGCTGACCCTGCCGGGGAGCTGGAGCGACACGCGCATCGCCTTCGGACCGATGCCCAAGGGCTTCGCCGCGCTGCGCTGCGAACTCCGGCTCGAAACGGGGGCGGCGGAGGCGCGGCTGCTGCTCGCCGACGGTTCGGGCGCGACCGGCTGGCGGCTCTTGCGCCCGCGCGAGGCACGCCCCTTCGCCCTGCCTCTTGGCGAGGGTGCGGGGGAGGTTGTCGTCGAACTGCGCGGCCTGGGCGCGACGAGCATCGACATCGCGATCCCGGTCCTGTTTCCCGCGACCGCCGCGGCACCGGTGCCGGCCGAGGAGGAACCCGTCGTGCCGCCGGCGCCGCCCGCGCGCCTGGTGCAGGCGCCGGCCATGGAGGTGCTGGAAGATCCCTATCCCCATGCGCAGTGGCCGGCTGCCACGCGCGCCGAGGGCGAGGAGATCGGTGGCCTGGACGGGAAGGCGCACTATGCCGCCGTCGTGCTGGATGCGCGGCAGAGCGGGACCGGCTGGGCCTTGCTCGACCTGCGCCTGCGGGGCCTGACCTTCCGGGGCGAGCGCTGGCGCGAGGTGAAGTTCAAATTCGGCGTCTCGGGCCAGAATGCGACGCTGGAATTCCGCCGCGCGCCGTCCTGGCCCCGCGCCTTCGAGGTCTGGCCGGGCACGGACAGCGATGCCTTCGGCGACAAGTTCGTCCTGGTGATGAAGCCGGACGCGGTGGACCGGCTGGACCGGGTGGCGCCGGGGCGGGACGGTGCCCTCATCGCCGCGCTCGCGGCGATCATGCCGCGCGTGGTGGCGGAGGTGGTGGGCGAGGGCGACGACGACGGCTGCGCCGTGGCCGCGGGGCGGCTGGCGGAGCGGCTCGGCGCGGAGGGCTGACCGCCGCGGCCCGTTCCCGTGCGCGTCGAACCGTGCAGCGGGCGCGCCTCGATCCGCCGGGCCGCGGGCATTTTCGACAGTCACAACGGGGCGGCCGCCACCTGATCATGAGAAACCATGACTGATTCGACCTCGGACCTTCTGGCCCTGGCCCGGGAGGCCCGGTTGCAGGGCCGCTTCGACGAGGCCGTCGCGACATTCGAGACCATCCTGGCCAGCGAGCCGGGCAACCTCGCCGCCCGCATCGGGCGCGCCGCCGCCCTGTCGCAGGGCCAGCGCCTCGACGAGGCTGCCGCGGCGATCGGGGCCGTGCTCGCCGATCAGCCCGACCATCCCGATGCGCATTTCGAAGCGGGCTTCATCGCCCGTGCCCAGCGCCGGCATGAGGACGAGCTGCGCCATTTCGAGCTGTGCGCGGCGACGGCGGAGCGCCCGGCGCCGGCCCTGATCCAGCTTTCCGAGGCGGCGCGGCTGCTGGGCCGGCTGCCCCTGGCGACCGAGGCCGCGCGCCGGGCGACCGAGCACGACCCGACCATCGCCGCCGCCTGGATCGCCCAGGCGCAGGCGGCGCGCGCAGCCGGCGATACGGAGGCCGAGCAGGTCGCCCTGCGGCATGCCGCCGCGCTTGATCCAGGCCATGGCGCGCCGCTGCTGGAACTGGCCCAGGCTGCCCTCGACGCCGGCGACGGCCGGGCCGCGCTGGCCCTGGTGGAGGAGGCCGCCGCGCGGCCGTCGCATCCGCCGGAACTCGAACTTCTTCGCGGCCACGCCTTGCTCGCCTTGGGCGAGGAGGAGCGCGCGCTCGAAGCCTTCCGCCGCGCCGTAGCGGCCAACCCCACCATGCTCGGTGCCGCGACCGGGCTGATCCATTGCCTGCTGCGCCGGCGGGACTACGCCGCGGCCGGGGAGGCGATCGCGCAGGCCCGTCAGCGATTCGGCCTGCCGGCTGATCTCGCCGCGCAATGGGCCGCGCAGCTCCATGGCCTGGGGCGCCTCGTCGAAGCGCGGGATGCGCTGCGCAGCGCTTATGAGGCGGCGCCGGCGGGCCGCTTCGGGCGCTGGGAGGCATGGTTCGATGTCGAGTTGCAGATCGGCAGCGACGAGAGCCGCGAGGCCTGCCTCCGCGCGGCCCGTCCCGCCACGGATGCCGAGGGGCTGGCCGTCCTGCGGGCCGGGGCGCAGGCCGCCGAGGCTGCCTATGACTGGACGACGGCGCGCGATGCCTATGGTCGCGTGGTCGCTGTCGCACCGGATGACGGCATGGCACTCGACGCCCTGGCACGGATCGAGGCGCTGCACCTGAATCATGAGGAAGCGCTTGCCTGGCTGCGGCGCCAGGCCGAGGCCGAGGCTGAACTGCGCATGTGCGAGCAGCGATCGCGCAACCCGAGCCAGACGACCACCGGGCAGGTGGCGCTCGAGTTCCGGCTGGACCAGGCCGGCAGTGCCCGGCTGCGCCCCCTGCTGGCCTTGCCGCCGGAGGCGCGCATCGATCCGCTGCTGGAAGCCGCGCGGGCGTTGCCGGATTCGACCGCGGTCGCCCTGTGGCTCCTGATCTCCCTGCGACAGGCCGGGCAGTGGCCGGAGCCGCCGCCAGCGACCGACCCGCCCGCGATTCCCGACCGCCTGCTATGGCTGCAGCTTCGCGACGCGGCCATGGATGCGGCGCGGATGGAGAGCTGGCAGGCGCTGAACCCGGGGATCGAGCTGGTCCGGATGGATGCGCGCGCGGGGCTGGCCTATCTCACCGAACGACATGGCGAGAAGGGCCGGCAGGCCTGGTTGCGGACGCCGGAATCGGCGGTGCGCATGGACCTGCTGCGTCTGAGCTGGCTGGCCGATGGCGGTGGCTGGTCCGTCGCGCCGGGCATGCAGGCGGCGGCGCCGCTCGCGCGCCTGGGGGGCGGGGGGGCGGGCTTCGTCGCCGGGCAGGAAGGCTGGGGGGCGCCGGGCGACGGGCTGCTGGGTGCCGCCATCGGCGACCCGGTGGCGGCCCAGGCCGCGGGGCTGGTGCTGTCGGCGATCAGCCGCGGCGACATGGATCACCCCTGGCTGCGTTCGGGACCGGGCCTGCTGTCGCGCGCCGTCGCCGCCGTTGTATGCAACACATGGGGCACGCCATCGCTGCCCTGCCTTTTCCGCGGGCAGGCCGTGCATGCCGTGGCGCATCGCGGCGATTCCGGGGGTCTGCAAGCCGCGGGCTTTTCGCTATGACCGGATCGGGAAGCGGCGCGGGAAATCTCTCGCCGATATTCCACCGTGGGCGAGGGGGCTGCCGACGGCATGACTACCAATGGTTGTGTAACGTGAATGATATGCGACTGCTCTTGTCGTCCCTGCCTGTCCACCGGTAACCTTTGAATTAGATTTCATCAAGAATGCCAAGCCGGGGAGGGGGCGAGGCGGGCTCCGCGCCCGTCGCATCGACTCTTGGTTTCAACCGATTGGAGCGCCCCCGGGATGCTTCTGCGAAATCCTGACAGGACCGTGGGCGATGGCTTCGTGCCGGAGGCGGCCAGATGAGCGCGACAGCCCTTCGGGCGAGCCTCACCGAGTGCATGACCGTCGATATCGCCTCCGGGTCCTCCTGGATCATCGATTTTTCGTCCGCGGCGCTGCGCAACCTGCAGAGCCTCAACCTGTTCCGCGGCGATGACGTCCTGCTCCATGTCATCAACCGTCCCGAGACGGGCGTGCTGGTCCTCAATGATTGCCTGGGCGGCCAGTGGGGCGCCGAATGCGCCGTCGCGGCAGCGCGGGACGAAGCCCAGTCGCAGGTGAGCGTCGAGCTTCGCTTCCTCGAAACCGGCCTGGTCGCGATGGTGCATGGCGGCGACAGCCTGGCGATCGAGGACCGTTTCATCGTGCGCGGCGCGGTCGAGGCCGCCATGCCGCGTACCATCGCCCTGGCGGAATCCCTGCGTATCGAGCCAGCCCGCATCGCCCCCGCCCCGCAGGAGGTGGCCGCGGCCGAGGAGCCGCCCGCCATCGCCGCGGCACCGCCGCCCGCGCCGGTCGCGATCGGCGTCTCGCTCTCGGGCGTCATCGACGAATGCGCCTTCAGCCCGGGCCTCGGCGGCTGGATCGTAACGGGCTGGATGCCGGCCGAACTGCCGCTGGATGGCGGTGGGACGATGATGGCGGATGTCGAGCCGGCCGAGGCCAGCGCACGGCGCCGGATCCTCGCCGTGCAGTATCCGCGCCACGACATTCGCGAGATCGGCCACGCCTTCGCGCTGCTCATCGCCTGCGAGGCCTCCGACACCCCGATGGCGCCGCCGCGCCAGATCACCCTGACGGTTTCCCCCGGCGTGGTGGCCCGGCTGACACCCTCGCCAGGCTTCGCCCTGCGCGACGAGGCCGGGATGCAGCGGCTGCTGCGCGATGTGCTGAGCGTCGCCGATCGCGGCGCTGTCGGGCGGATGCGCGCGCTGCTCGAACGCGTGAACTTCACGGGCCAGGACAGCTTCGCCGCGCTTGGCGCGCCGGTGCATATCGAGATGGATGAGGTGATCCGCGTGCGGCCCGGCGCCGCGCTCATCTTCGGCTGGTGCCTCGACCCGCTCGGGCTGGTGGAATCGATCCATCTCTGCCGCGGCGCCGCGACCTCGGCCCCGCTTCAGGACGCCTGGATCCGCATGCCGCGCCAGGACATCGTGGATGCCTTCGCCCAGCGCTATGGCCTGGTCGATCCGCGCAGCGGCTTCGTCGCCTGGGCGGATACCGAGGCGACGCGGGAGGGAACGCTGTTCCTGGAGATCCGCCTCACCGATGGGCGCACCGGCTTCAAGCCGCTGCCCGTGCCGATGCGGCGGGGCGCGGCCGCCCTGCGCCGCGTCCTCGGCCTTCCGGGGCTGCCGGGGCACGACCTCGACCGGATCTTCGACAAGGTGCTCGGGCCGGCGCTCATCGAGATCAACCGCCAGCGCCTCGCCCAGCCGCTGACCGTGCGGGAGGAACAGTTCGGCGTCCTGCCGGAGGCCCCGCGCGTGAGCCTGGTCGTCCCGCTCTACGGCCGGCTCGATTTCATGCGCTGCCAGCTCGCCATCTTCAGCGCGCAACGCATGGCGGGCGACGAGGTGATCTACGTGCTCGACCAGCCGGAGCGCGCCGCCGAGCTGCTCGCCATGGCGCGTTCCGCCCATGGCAGCATCGGCATGCCCTTCCGCGTGCTGCTGATGGGCGAGAATCGCGGCTTCGGGCCGGCCAGCAATGCGGGGCTCGCCGCAGCGCGCGGCAAGTATGTGCTGTTCCTGAACTCGGACGTCTTCCCCGAGGAGGCGGACTGGCTCGATCGCCTGGTCGAGACGATGGAAGCGGACACGACGCTCGGCATTGTCGGGCCGCTGCTGCTGTTCGCCGATGGCTCCGTGCAGCATGCCGGCATGGTGCTCGAGCCCATGCGGGACATGTCGAACTGGATGTTCCCGATGCATCCGATGAAGGGCCGCGTGCCGCCCGCGACGACGGAGCGGCTGCGCGAGGCGCCGGCCGTCACCGGCGCGGCCATGCTGATGCTGCGCGAGATCGCGCAGGAGCTGGGCGGCTTCGACCCCGATTTCGCGATCGGCGATTTCGAGGATGTCGACCTGTGCATGCGGGCCGCGACGCTCGGCTTGCGCTGCGCGGTGGACATGACCGTCCGCGCGCGCCACCTGGAGCGCCAGTCGCAGAATGCCGGCTCGGCGGATTGGCGCCAGAACACCACGCTTCTGAATGCCTGGACCTTCAACCGGCGCCTTCGACGCGTGCGGCCCGCCGGGGACGGCCCGGCCTGAGCGGATGAGCCGTACACTCACCTTTCCGACCTCGGCCCGGATGCGCAAGGCGCATGGACGTGGCCCGTCGGCTGGAGGGAAAGCACCCTTGCGCGTTCTGGTCTTCTCCCATCTCCACCCTGCCGTGTCGCGCGGCGGGGCGGAGATCGCGGCCTATCAGATGTATCGCGCGCTGCGCGCCATGCCGGATGTGACGGCCTGGTTCGCCGCCGGCGCGGGGTCGCGGCTCGAACCGCCGCTCGGGACCCATGTCTTCCAGCCCTTCGGACCGGACGAATACGTGCTCGGCAATGCCGGCTACGATGGCTGGCTGCACAGCGCGAACGCGCCGCGCTTCGGCGAGGAACTCCGCGAGCTGGTGGCGGAGCTGCGTCCCGACATCGTGCACTTCCACCACTATGCGGGCCTCGGCGTGGAGGCGATGCTGCAGGTGAAGCAGGCCGTGCCCACGGCGCGCATCGTCGTGACGCTGCACGAGTACCTCGCGATCTGCCACCACTTCGGACAGATGGTGAAGCGGCCGAACCTAGAGCTCTGCACGAAGGAGACGCCGCGGGACTGCGCGCGCTGCTTCCCCGAGAGGAGCGAGAACGACTTCTACCTGCGCAAGCTGTACCTGCAGCGCTTCCTCGGCCTGGTGGACCATTTCATCGCGCCGAGCCAGTTCCTGGTGGATCGCTACGTCGCCTGGGGACTGCCGGCGGAACGCTTCTCGGTGATCGAGAACGGCCAGCCGGTGCAGGATGGCGAGCCCGTGCCGATGCCGCCGCCCAATCCGCTGGTGGTGGGTTTCTTCGGGCAGCTTTCGACACTCAAAGGTGTGGGGCTGCTGCTGGATGCGGCCGAGGAATTGCGGCGGCGCCCGCCGCGTGGCGGACGGCTGCGCATCGAGATCTGGGGCGACGCATCGAACCAGCCGCCGGAGCTGCGCGCGGAGGTCGAGCGCCGGCTGCAGGAGACGCGGACCGTGGTGGGCTTCAACGGGCCCTACGATCATGGGGAAGTCATCCGCCTGATGCAGCGCTGCCACGCGGTGCTGGTGCCGAGCATCTGGTGGGAGAATTCACCGATGGTGATCCAGGAAGCCCTGTCGGCCGGGCGGCCCGTGATCTGTTCGGATATCGGCGGCATGGCCGAGAAGGTGCGCGACGGGGTGGACGGGTTCCAGTTCCGGGCGCGCAGCGCGTCGTCGCTGGCCGAGCTGCTGCGCGGGCTGGCGGCCGAACCGGAACGGGTCGTGGCGTTGCAGCAGACGCTGTCGCGCCCGCCGAGCGTGCAGGATACGGCTGCCATGATCCGCGCCCTCTATGCCGGGCTGCCGGTCACGGCGACGGCGTAGACCACGGCCACGATAAGGGCACGATATTCGCGCCCCGTTCGCTGTGAATGCTCATCGGAAGATGCTGCGCGCCGGCCGGGATGATTCGGCGGCGCGCTTTGCCATGCTGCTGGGCAGCGTCCGGAGGGGCGCGGCGGCCCCTCCGGCCAGGGCTTATTGCCCGTGCCGCACGTGGCGGAGCTGGAAGTAGTTGTCCGCCGTCTGCACCACGGTCCAGCCGTTGCGCACCGCCCAGACGATCTGCTGCTGGTGCAGCGGGATGAAGGCGACGTCGTCGCGCAGGATCTGGCTGGCTTCCGAGATCTGGCGCTGCCGCTGCGCCTCGTCGGTCTCCACCGCCATGCGGTCGAGCAGCGCATCGAAGCGCGGGTTGGAATAGCCGGCGCTGTTGAAGATGCCGCGCGACCCGTCGCGCGTCGCCGCCAGATTGTAGAAGGCGTTGTGCGCGTCGCCGGTCGAAGGCGTCCAACCCAGCATGTAGAACGACGTATTGTAGCGCGGCCCCAGGATCTCGGCGAAGTAGCGCGCGCGGGTCTGCGCGTTCAGCGTCACGCGGATGCCCACCCGCGCCAGCATCGCCGTGATGGCGGTGCAGATCGCCTCATCATTCACGTAGCGGTCGTTGGAACAGTCGAGCGTCACGCCGAAGCCGTTGGGATAGCCGGCCTCGGCCAGCAGGCGCCGGCCCTCGGCGACGTTCACCGCCGGGCGCTGGTCGTCCGCCTCGACGAAGCCGTTCACCCCGGGCCCGTAGAGCAGGTTCGACGGCCGCGACTGGCCGCGCATCACCGTGCGCTGGATGGCGTTGACGTCGATGGCGAGCAGCATCGCCCGGCGCACGCGCACGTCCTGGAACGGGTTCTTCCCCTGCACGTCGGACTTCAGCAGCTGCGGCCGCATCTGGTCCATGCCGAGGTAGATGGTGCGCAGCTCCGGCCCCTGGATGATGGATACGCCGGGCGAACGCCGGATGCGTTCCACATCCTGCGGCGGGACGGTGTAGACGAAGTCCATCTCGCCCGAGAGCAGCGCCGCGACGCGCGTCGCGTCATTCGCGATGACGTTCAGCTCGGCGCGGGTCAGGTTGTGGCGCGGCGTATCCCACCAGGTCGGATTCGGCACCAGCACGGTGCGGCGATCCGGTTCGCGCGACTGCAGCAGGAAGGGGCCCGTGCCCATCGCGTTGCGAGTCGCGAAATTCTCGCCCCCCGCGGTCAGGTCCACCGGGCGCTGCGCATTGTGCTGGTTCGCCCAGGCGCGCGACATCATGCCCCAGTTGGTGATCTCCTGCAGCAGGATCGGGTTCGGCACGGTCGTCTCGAACTCGACCGTGTGGTCGTCGATCCGGCGGACCTCCTTCACCGAGGCGAGCACGCCCTGGATGTTCGACCCCGGCCCGCGCGCGCGTTCCGCGCTGAAGACGACGTCATCGGCCGTGAAGGGCGTGCCGTCCGAGAAGCGGACATTGCGGCGCAGATGGAAGCGCCAGACGGTGGGGGAGGAGTTTTCCCAACGTTCGGCGAGCGCGGGCTCGATCTGCATCTGCGCGTCGCGGCGGACCAGCGGCTCGTAGATGTTGGCGTTGAAGGACAGCAGGAAGGTCTCCTGCCGCGCATAAGGGTCCATCGAGTTGACGTCGCCGTCATTGGCCCAGCGGAAATTGTTCGCCTGCGCCGTCATGGCGCTGCCTGCCAGCAATGCGGCGGCGAGGGTGAGGCGTAAGGACATGGCAATGCATCCCGAGCATGGTCAGGGACGCATGCTTGCGCCATCGCGCCGCGAAGGGGAAGGCGGCATGCCCAAGATTCGGGCAAGAAAAAAGGCGCCAGCCTCGCGGCCGGCGCCCTTCTTCGGGCACGGTGCTGCGGCGGTTCAGGCCGCGCGCAGCGCCTTGGGCAGTTCGGCGACGCTCTGGTCCACCAGCGCGGCATCGGCCGAGGCGTCCAGCGTCTCCGACAGCACGGCGCGGGCGGCCGCGCCGGCGATCTCCGCGGCCGCGTTGCGCACATCGGCCACGGCCGACGCCTCGGCAGCGGCGATGCGGTCGAGCGCCATGCGCTCGCGGCGCTTCGCCGCGGCCTCGGCCTCGGCGGCCGCGGCGGCGGCCACGCGATCCGCCTCGGCGGCGGCGCGGGACAGCAGTTCCTCGGCTTCCTTGGCGGCGGCGGCGCGCTCGGCCTCGGCATCCTTCAGCATCTGCTCGGCCTCGGCGCGCAGGCGCGACGCTTCCTCGAGCTGCTTCTTGATCCTGGCGGCCTTGCCGTCCAGCGCCCCGGCGATCGCCCCCCACAGCTTCTTGCCGAGCAGCAGGAAGAAGAGGACGAAGGAAACCGCGACCCAGAACTTCGGGTCGAGCCAGAAATGCTCGTAGCTGTGCATCACGCCCTCCCGCGCGCGGTGAGCTCGCGCGATACGGCGGCATCGACCGCCGCGGCATCGGCCCTGCCCACCAGCTTGGTCAGCAGCGCCTGGGTGGTTTCGGTCGCAACCCCGCGCAGCGCGCCCATGGCGGCGGTGCGGGAGGCCTCGATGCGGGCTTCAGCCTCGGCGATCTGGCCGTTCAGGCGCTCATTCAGCACCGCGGCCTTGGCATCGCTCTCGGCCTGGGCGGCCTGCATGGCGGTGGCGACCTGGGTGCGGGCCGCGGCACGGGCCTGCTCGGTCGCCGCGCGATGCGCGGCCATGGCGGCGTCGGCCTCGGTCTTGGCGGCCTGCGCCGCTTCGAGGTCTGCCGCAATCCGGCTGTGGCGGCCCTCGATCACCGCGCCCACCTTGGGCAGGGCGATATGGGCCATGATGTAGACCAGCGCGCCGAAGATGATCAGCTGCCAGACGATCTGGCCGATCAGCAGCGGGCCCTGTTCGGGGTGGCCGAAGGCGAGCTGCGGCATGCCATCCACGGGCACGGAGCCCGAGCTTGCTGCCATCGCCGCGACCGGCAGGGTGGCGGCCAGAACCGCCAGCGTCGTCACTCGGCGCATTGCCATCCTCTCCATCACCTCAACGGCCCGGGGCGTGCTCCGGGCGGACGCCGTGCCCCGCGCCCCGTGACCGGCACGGGCGCGGGGCAGCGGAATCAGGCGAACAGGATGAGGAAGGCGATCAGCAGCGCGAAGAGCGCGACGGCTTCCGTCAGCGCGAAGCCCAGGATGCCGATCGGGAAGACCGCGTCGCGGGCGCCCGGGTTGCGGGCAACGCTGGTGATCAGCGAGGAGAAGATGTTGCCGATGCCGAGACCCACGCCGAACAGCGCGATCACGGCGATACCGGCCCCGAGGGCCTTCGCAGCGGCGACTTCCATGTTACTCGTCCTTCCGTCTCAGGTGGAGTTTCTGTCCGAACGCGGTAGGCAACGCACCCCGGTCACATGGCGGGTCAGTGCAGGTGCACCGCGTCGTGCAGGTAGATGCTGGTCAGGATCGCGAAGACATAGGCCTGCAGGAACGCGACCAGGAATTCGAAGCCCACGAGGGCGACGTTCACCGCGAGCGGCAGGGCGGCCACGAAGGGGCCCACCGCGCCAAGGCCACCCAGCAGCACGACGAAGGTGGCGAAGACCTTCAGCATGACGTGGCCGGCGACCATGTTCGCGAACAGACGAACCGAGAGGGACACCACGCGGGAGAAGTAGGAGATGACCTCGACCGGGATGATGATCGGCGCCAGCCAGACCGGCGCGCCCTCGGGGAAGAAGTAGGAGAAGAAGTGCATGCCGTGCCGCGCGATCGCGATCACCGTCACCGTCAGGAACACCACGACCGCGAGCGCCAGCGTCACCGCGATGTGGGAGGTGAAGGTGAAGGCGTAGGGCAGCATGCCGAGCAGGTTGCCGAACAGCACGAACATGAAGACCGAGAAGACGAAGGGGAAATACTTCTTGCCCTCGTCGCCCACCTGGTCGCGCACCATGCCGGCGATGAATTCGTAGGCGGATTCGCCAAGCGCCTGGAAGCGGCCCGGGATCAGCGCGCCGCGACGGGCGGAGCCGAGCATCAGCGCGGCGGAAAGGCCCAGCGCCACGAGCATGAAGAGGTTGGACTGGCTGAAGGACACAGCCTTGCCGACCGCGCCGAGAATCGGCGACAGCTCGAATTGGCTGAGAGCGTCGATCGTCTTGCCTTCAACAGCCACCGGCGGGTCCCCCGTCCATCACTCACTGCGTGTGCGCGAGCGCGGTCGTGGATTGAACAGGCGATAGACGTTCAAGACCCCGGCCGCACTGCCCATGACGAAGAACACCAGGAAGAGCCAAGGCCAAGTGCCGAGCCAGCGGTCCAGCCAGAAGCCGAGACCGATGCCGACGACCAGGGCCGAGACAACCTCGACCCCCGCGCGCAGTCCGAACCCCCAGGGGCTCTGCGGCGCCTTCCCGCGCTCGGCGGGGGGCTTGTCCAGACCCTGCTTGGATCTGGCTTGCCGCAAGCGTTCCTCGAAACCGTCGCGCTCGTTCACCTTCGCTCCCTGGCGGGCCCCGCCGGAAGGCAGCCGGGCTTTAGGGGTGCCCCCCCCCACTGTCAAGCGGATGGCGCGCTGTTCGCGCGGGAATTGACATGTGACCATAAGGTCACATAATTATCCCCTCATGGATGCGGTGTTCGACGCGCTGGCCCACCCCGATCGTCGCGCCCTGCTCGATAGCCTCTCCGAGCGGGACGGGCAGACACTGGGCGAGCTGGAGCGCCGCTTCCCCGTCACTCGCTTCGCGGTGATGAAGCATCTGAGGATCCTCGAGGCGGCAAACCTCATCACCAGCCGGAAGGTGGGGAGGGAGAAGCGGCACTACCTCAATCCCGTGCCCATCCGTCTGGTGAGTGACCGTTGGATCTCGCGATACGCCGCGCCCTTCCTGGGTGCGATGGTCAGTCTCAAGCAGCAGGCGGAAGCAGGAACGATGAACGGACCCCAGCACGTGTACGAGATCTACATCCGCGCCTCGGCGCAGGCGGTGTGGGACATCCTGACCGATGACAGCAGAACGCCGCTCTATCAGCACTTCAACATGACCTCGCGCACCGATTGGCGGGAGGGCGGGGCGATCGCCTTCCTGATGGGGGAACGCGAGGTGATTGTCGGCACTCTCCTCGAACTCACCGCCCCGAAGCGCCTGGTCATGACCTTCCATGCGCGTTGGTCCGAGGAGGTTGCGGCCGACCAGCCCTCCCGCGTCACCTGGGACATCACGCCGCTGGCGGGCGAGGCCTGCCGGCTGACCCTGACGCATGACGGCTTCGGCGGCGACACCGCCACCAGCCGCCAGGTCGGCCGCGGCTGGCCAGAGACCCTATCGCGGCTCAAGACCCTGGCCGAGACCGGCACCCCGTTCCTGATCGAGCCCGATTACGCGCCGGCCACGGGTGGATGATCCCGGGCGGCCGCGTCATTCCGCCGGCAGCAGCGTGGCTTCGGCCGCGCTGCGCATTGCCGGGCTGATCAGCCGTGCCAATGCCTCGGGCGCCATCGGCCGGCCCAGCAGGTAGCCCTGTCCCTCGTCGCAGCCGAATTCCCGCAGCCGGGCGAGCTGCACCGCGCTTTCCACCCCTTCCGCCACTAGCTTCGCCCCGAGTCCATGGGCGATGCGCGTCACCGCATCCACGATGCGTTCCGTCCGCGTACTCGCCCCGAGGCCTGCCACGAAGGAGCGGTCCAGCTTGATCACGTCGAAGGGCAATTGCCGCAGATAGCCGAGCGAGGCGTAACCGGTTCCGAAATCGTCAAGGGCGAGGCGCACCCCGATCTCCCGCAGCCTGGCGAGCGTCGCCGCCGCGGCCTCGGGATCGCGGATGAAGACGTCCTCGGTGACTTCGATCTCGAGCCGGTCGGCCTGGCCGCCCACGCTCTCCAGCGCTTCGCGCAGCAGGTCCGGCGCCTGCCCCGACACGATGTGCCGGGCCGAAAGGTTCACCGCGACGGCGATGTCGAGCCCCGCCGCGCGCCATGCCTGCTGCTGCCGCAACGCCTGTTCCAGCGTCGCGCGGGCGAGCGGGATGGACAGCCCCGCGCGTTCGGCAGCGGGGATGAACAGGCTGGGCGGCACGGCCCCGCGCTTGGGATGATTCCAGCGTAGCAGCGCCTCGCAGCCGGAGAAGGAGAGGTTGCCGAGCAGGAATTTCGGCTGGAAGGCGAAGTGCAGTTCGCGGTTGGCCAGGGCCTGTTGCACGTCGCTCTCCAACCGCCGTTGATCGATCAGTGCCGCCGCCATGGCGGCGGAGAAGCGCCGCGCCTGCCCCCGCCCCGCGCCCTTCGCGCGGTAGAGCGCGATGTCGGCGCGCTGCAGCAGCGCCGGCCCATCCACCCCGTCGGCGGGGCCGATGGCGATGCCGATGCTCGCCCCCGCCCGTACGCTGGCCCCGTCGATGGTGTAGGGCACGCCGAGCGCGCGCACGAGGCGCTGGGCCGTGGCGTCGGCCTCCTTCGGGCCGGCGATCCCCGCCTGGACCACGGCGAATTCGTCGCCGCTCAGCCGCGCCAGCATGTCCCCGGGCTTGAGGCAGGCGCGCATGCGGCCGGCCGCGGCCATCAGCAACGCGTCGCCCGCCGCGTGGCCCATCGTGTCGTTCACATCCTTGAAGTCATCGAGGTCAATCATGTGCAGCGCCACCGTCCCGCCCTCGGCCAGGGCGTGGTTCAGCCCGCGCGTGAACAGCAGGCGGTTGGCGAGGCCGGTCAGCGAATCATGCTCGGCCATGTAGCGGATCTGCTCCTCCGCCGATTTGCGCTCGGTGATGTCGAGGCTGATGCGCACCACGGCCGAAGCCGGCGCGCCGGGATCCGCCACCGGCGCGGCGGTGGTCAGCAGGGTGCGCGGCGACCCGTCCGGCCCGGTCGCCGCGACCTCGCGGAAGGGCAGTTGCGTACCGCCCGTCAGCGCCGCGGCGATGTCCGCGCCATCCTCCACCGTCCCGGTCGCCTCGACGATGTCGCGGCCGAGCAGCGCCGCCTCGCTCGTACCATGGAACCCCGCCAGCGCCGCGTTGGCGAGGACGAAGCGCCCGTCGCGATCATGGGCCGAGACCATCACCGGCAGCGCATCGACCACGACGCGCAGCATACGTTCGGAACGGTCCGCGCGGGCGCGCGCCGTCTCGGTTTCGTGCAGGAGCAGGCTGGCGCGGCGCCAGAGCTGGTAGAGCAGCGCCGACAGGCCCGTGGCGCTGGCGATCAGCCCGATCAGGCTGATGGCGAAGGCACGATGAAGTTGCTTCAGCCCGTCCGCCGCCACATCCATGCCGACCTGCTGGTCCAGATGCAGCACCCGGTTGGCGTCGCCCAGGCGCAGGATCAGCTCGCCGATCGCGTCGCGGAGACGGGGCAAGGCGGCGGCATCGCCCGAGAGATGGGCCTGCGGCAGCTTCTCCATGTCCGACAGCAGGGAGAAGATCGGCGGCAGCCCGTCCCGCACCGCGGCCAGGCCGGGCTGCCGCAGCGTCTCCCCGTCGCCCTGCTGCAGCACGAGGAGGCGGCTCCAGAGGATCTCGTGGCGCAGCCGAAGGGCGTCGTGCGCATCCTCCTGCCCGGCGGCGAGGCGCTCGATCTCGACGGCGAGGCGCGTGGCCTCGATCAGCGCCTGGCTGCTTTCCCAGACGCCGATGCGGAAGCCTTCCGCCTGGAGTTCCGCATGGAAGGACAATTGTCGCGCCGAGATGGCGAGTGACGCCACGAAGATCAGCGCAGCCACCAGCGCCCCGACCAGCGGGACTGTCGGGCGCGCCCACTGGCCGGATGCCGTCATGCCGCGGGCGCCCTCACGCGATGTCCAGGCGGCGCAACTGCCAGACCGCGCGCTGGCGGAACACGGCGCTGTCCAGTTCCGGACGCTGGGACCAGGGGAAGACCAGCCAGAAGGGCCCGCGATGGCGCACCGGCATCGGCACGCCATCCTGCCGGCTGGCGATGAAGGCGTCGGCCTCCAGCACCTCGGGCAGGGACATGGTGATGGCGTAGTCGTTCAACGCCTCGGCACGCAGCGTGTCGCCCTGCGCGCCCACGGCCGCCAGGAGCTGCGCCAGCGGCACGCCCAGGAAACGCTGAGGCCCCTGCGTCCAGGGCGTGCGAGTGGTCAGTTCGACCCGGCCGATGGCATCGAGTGCCACGAGGCCGAGCCGTCGCGGGGCAGGCGGGGCGATCGCGCCGTGCAGTTCGAGTACCGGATCACCGGCAGCCATCGCCGCGCCGGGGCCGGCGATCACGAACAGCAGGCTTCGGCGTGCAACGACCATGATCGAACGGCTCCAACCCAGCCCGGGATGGATAGGCTCGTCGCGGTAAGCAAAGTGTTATTCCGCTGCCATGCTGGCAGGGCGGCCGCCTGATTTTCAGGCCGCCACCGGCCCCTCGGCCATTTCCACCGCCTGGCCGAGATCCACGCTCAGCAGCCGCGACACGCCGCGTTCCTGCATGGTCACGCCATAGAGCCGATGCATCCGCGCCATCGTCAGCGGATGGTGGGTGACGACCAGGAAGCGTGTGCCCGCCTCCGCCGCCATGGCCGCGAGCAGGTCGCACAGCCGCTCCACATTCGCGTCGTCGAGCGGCGCATCCACCTCGTCCAGCACGCAGACCGGGGCGGGCTGGCAGCGGAAGACGGCGAAGATCAGCGAGAGCGCCGTCAGCGCCTGCTCGCCGCCCGACAGGAGCGAGAGCGTCGCGAGCTTCTTCCCAGGCGGCTCGGCGTAGATTTCCAGCCCGGCCTCCAGCGGATCGTCCGAACCGACCAGCGCCAGATGCGCGCGGCCACCGCCGAACAGCCGAGTGAACAGGGACCGGAACTCGGCATCCACGCGGTCGAAGACGTCGCGCAGGCGTTCGCGGCCCTCGCGGTTCAGGTGCCCGATCGACCCCCGCAGCTTGGCGATGGCCGCCGTCACCTCGTCGCGGTCGGAACCGATCTGGCCGATGCGGTCCTCGATCTCCGCGACCTCGATCTCGGCACGGAGGTTCACCGGGCCCATCTCGTCGCGCTCGCGGGTCAGGCGCTCGACCTTGCGGCGGGCCTTCTCCTCCGCGGCATCGGAGAGTTCCTCGGGCGCGGGTGGCAGCTCGGCGCCCTCGCCGAGGCGTTCCTCGATGCGGGCGGCGACGGCGTCCTCGGCCGTGGCGGCCGCTTCGGCGGCCCCTTCGGCGCGGACCTGCCCTTCGCGCGCGGCGGCGAAGGCGGCGTCCGCCTTGCGGCGCGCCTCGGCGGTGTCGCGCAGGGCGGTCTCGGCGGCGTTCAGCGTGGCGGCGGCGGCGGCATGCGTCGCCTCGCACTCGGCGAGCAGCCGCCCGGCCTGGGCGCGGCGACCGGCGGCGTCGTCCGGCGCCTCGGCCAAGCCATCGCGTTCCGTCTGCGCCTCGGCGCCGCGCCGGCGCAACTCGACCACGCGGGACTCGGCATCCGCGCCGCGCGTCGTCCACAGCGCTGCTTCCTCGGCCACGGCAGCGAGGCGCGCCGCGACGCGCTGCCCCTCATTGCCCAGCGCGGCGATGTCGCTGCGCGACTGCACCTCCGCCGCGCGGGCGGCGGCGAGCGCATCGCGCGCGGCGGCCACGGCGGCGCGCATGGCATCGAGGTCGGGCAGCGCCGCCTCGGCGGCGGTCGCTCCGGCCAGGCCTGCCTCCGCCTCGGCCAGTTCGGCGGCGAGGCGCGCGAGCTGCGGCTCCAGGGCGGTCAGGCGGCTTTCCGCCTCGGCGGCACGGGCCGCGAGCGTCGATTCATGCTGCCGCGCGCCCTTGGCATTCGCTTCGGCGGTGCGGCGCGCCTCGCGCGCGGCGTGCTCGGCGGCCTGGGCGCGGGTTTCGGCGCGGCCGGCTTCCTCGGCCCCGCCGCGCAGCGCGGGCAGGTCGGGCAGGGCGGCCACGGCCTGCTCGGCGGCTTCCAGCAGCGCCTGGGCCTCGCCCCGATCGGCGGCGAGGCGCGCAAGCTGCGGCTCGATCGCGGCGAGGCGGCTCTCCGCCCGGGCATGGCGGGCGGAGAGCGCCGCCTCGGCCTCGCGCGCCTTGGCCAGCCCGGCCTCGGCGCGGGCGCGGGCGTCACGGGCCGCGGCTTCCGTGCGGCGCGCTTCCTCTTCCTGCTTCTGCGCGGCGGCGCGCGCGGCGTCGGTGGTGGCGGCCTCGCCTTCCGCCTGGTCGAGCCGCCCCTCGGCGGCGCGCAGCGCATTGCGCTGGGCGAGGCGCACCGCCCCTGGCGTCGGCGCGCCCGCGCGCATCGTGTGGCCATCCCAGCGCCACAGCGCGCCTTCCTCGGTGACGAGCGACTGGCCCGGCTTCAGCGCCGCCTGCAACGCCGCGCCATCCACGCCGCGCGGCAGCAGGCCGATCTGCGACAGGGCGCGGGAGAGCGCCGCCGGCGCCTCGACCAGCCGCGACAGCGGCACGGCGCCGTCAGGCAGCGGCGCCGAGGCATCGAGCGGGGGCAGCGCGCGCCAATGGCGCGGGGCGGCATCGTCGGCGGGGCTTTCCAGCGCCTCGCCCAGCGCCGCGCCAAGGGCCGCTTCCAACCCGGCCGGCACGCCGACCTGATCGAGGATCGGCGCGGCCGCGCCCGGTTCGCGGGAGGCCAGCACGGCCTTCAGCGCATCGACCTCGGCGGCGGCGCGGGCGCGGTCGCCGGCGGCGGCGGTGGCCGCGCGCCCGGCCTCGGCATGGGCGGCCGCGGCCCAGCTCCGCATGCCCTCAGCCTTTTCCAGGGCGGCGCGGGCCTCGGCGACGGCGGCCTCGGCGGCGGCGAGCGCCCCGGCGGCAGCCTCGCGCTCGGCCGGCGGGATGTGGGCGGCGGCGGCGGCGTCGCGATCCCGCTGCATCGCGGCGTGTTGGGCGGAGATGCGGTTCAGCCGGTCGCGCGCGGCGGCGCGTTCGGAGTCGACGCGCTGGGCGACGGCCGCGGCTTCGGAGGCGGCGCGGCGGGCCTCGGCATGGCGGGCGGCGGCGGCGGCGCGGGCGGCCTCGGCTTCCTCCAGCGCGAGGCGGGCGGCGTCCAGCGCGGCATCGGCGGCGGCGACCTCGGCGGCGGCCTCGGCGCGGGATTCCTGGGGGACGCGGGCGCGGGCGGCAGCCTCATGCTCGGCGGCGAGGCGGGCATGGCCCTCCCTCGCGCGCTTCAGCCGGGCCTCGGCCGCGGCACGGGCCTCGCCGGCGGATTGGACACGCGCGGCGGCCTCGGCCGCGGCGGCGCGGGCGGCGGCGCGCGCCTCGGCGGACTGGGCCTAGGCCACCCGCGCGGCGGGGTCGGCACCGGCGGCGAGGA
>JAYSDS010000025.1:0-4469 GCA_041914265.1 Roseomonas sp. | reverse complement strand
TGGACACGCGCGGCGGCCTCGGCGGCCTGTTCGGTGGCGGATTGGGCGGCCTGCTCGGCCTCGCGAACCGTCTGCTCGGCCGTGGCGAGCGCGGCCTCGGCGGCCTGGAGGCGGGCGGGGAGGGAGCCTTCCACGGCGCGCAGCGCCTCGGCTTCCTGGGCCAGGCGTTCGCGCGCGGCATCGGCGTCGCGCAGGACGCCCTCGGCATGGGTCAGGTCGCGCTGCAACTGGGCGAGCCGCGCCTCGGCGGCGTCCAATGCGTCGCGCGCGCGGCGTTCCTCGGCCTCCAGGCCCTCGGACTCCACGCGGCGGCGTTCCAGGGCGGTGCGGGCGATGGCCTCGGCCTCGGCGGGGGGGGGGGCGGGGCGGGCGGCCGCGAAGGCGGCGGTGGGGGGGCGCGCCGCGGGGGCGGCCGGGGGGGGGGGGGGGGGGCGGGGCGCGGGGGGCGGGGACGGCGCGCTCGGCCTCGAAGGCGGCGATGGTGGCGCGCTCGGCCTCGGCCTCGGCGGCGCGGACGGCGGCGCGTGCCTCGTCGAACTGGGCCTTGGCCACGCGCGCGGCGGTTTCGGCACGGGCGGCGAGGATGGCGAGCCATTCGCCTTCCGCCTGCCGCACCAGCCCCGAGAGATTGCGATAGCGGTTCGCTTGCCGCGCCTGGCGCTGCAAATTCTGCCGCTGGGAATCCAACTGGCCGAGCGTGTCCTCGGCCCGCGTCAGGTTGGTCTCGGCCTGCCGCAGCTTCAGCTCGGCCTCGTGCTTGCGGGCGCGCAGGCCGGCGATGCCGGCCGCCTCCTCCAGCACCTGGCGGCGATCCTCGGGCTTGGCCTGGATCATGGTCGAGACGCGGCCCTGGCTGACCATGGCCGAGGCCCGGGCGCCGGAGCCGATATCGGCGAACATGGTCTGCACGTCGCGCGCGCGGACTTCCTTGCCGTTCACCCGGAAGGCGCTGCCCTGGCCACGGGTGATGCGGCGGATGATCTCAAGCTCGCCCTGCTCGTGGTTCGGCGGGGGGGCGAGCCCGGCCGCTTCTTCCAGTTGCAGCGTCACCTCGGCGAGGTTGCGCCCGGACCGCGTCGCGGTGCCGGCGAAGATGACGTCGTCCATCTCCCCGCCGCGCATCGCCTTCGCCGAGGTTTCCCCCATCGCCCAGCGCAGCGCTTCCACCACGTTGGACTTGCCGCAGCCATTGGGGCCGACGATGCCGGTCAGGCCGGGCAGGACCTCGACGGTCGTGGCCTCGGCGAAGGATTTGAAGCCGGCGATGCGGATGCGGGCAAGCGTGGCGCGCACGGCAGCGAGGCGCTGGGCCTCGCTGCGCGGCGTGCCGTCATCCTCCTCCTCAGGGGTCGGGGGATTTGCCTGCCCGTCATCCATCGCGCTCAGCCCCGCGCCACTTCCTGGGCGAAGCGGTCGAAGGGGATGGCGCCCGAGACGGTGCGGCTGCCGAAGACGAAGGTCGGCGTGGCCTGGATGTTGTACTGGCGCTCGCCCTGCTGGCGCAGTTCGAGGATGCCGCGGGCGGTCGCGTCGTCGGCCCAGGCGGTGTCGAAGGTCGCCTGGGACATGCCGGCCATCACGGCGATCTTGCCGATCTCGGTCTTGTGATCCACGCCGCGCGCGAAGGCCCAGCGGTCCTGGGTGCGGAACAGCGTCTCGATGAAGGGTTCATAGGCCGGGATGGGCAGGTAGCGGGCGACCACCGCGGCGCGCAGCGCGATCTGGTCCAGCGGGAAGTCGCGCCAGACGAAGCGGATCTTGTTGGTCTGCACCAGCTCGGCCTTCACCTGGGGCCACACTTCGCGCCCGAAGGTGCCGCAATGGGAGCAGGTCAGGGAAAAGAATTCCTGCACCACCAGCGGCCCGTCGCCCATCGAACGTTCGGACAGCTTCGGGTTGTCGGCCTGGGCGGCGGCAGGGCGCACCAGGCCCCCGGCGGCGAGCAGGCCTGGGGCGGTGGCGAGGACGACGCGACGGTCGATGGGCATCGATGGTTCCCGTTTCGGTAGCGGGCCACCCGGCCGGTGCGAAGGCCCGGGGGAGGCCAAGGTTGAGCGGCGGATCAGCGACCCCGATAGACGCCGCGGCCCAATCTTGCCAGCGCTTCGCGCAGTTCCGGGGAGGAGACCCCGTCCAGCGCCGATTCGACCCGCCCCGGGAGGGGTTTCGGTTCCGTTTCGCGCAATTTCCGAACCGGGGCCGAGGCCGGGGCGCGCTGCACGAATCGGAACCGCTCCACCGCCACCCGGCCCAGAGCCGCATTGATCCGACCCGCGAGTTGGGGGGCCAGGTGCTGCATTTCCATGGCCACGGGGCCGGAACAGGCGAGCGTCAGCGTGCCCTGGGTCAGGCGCAGCGGTTGCGTCACCGCCGCGATCGCCGGGCCCACCAGGGCCGGCCAGTCGGCCATGATCATCGCGCCGGCCGGGCTCTTGCGCTTGAAGGCCGGGCGTGTGAGGGCGGGGATCAGGGCGCCGACCGGCCGTGGCCCGCCCAGGAACCGCCTGTCCTCCGCATCCCGTGACATCCGCACTGCCCTCCGCTGAACCGCTTCTCGCCTGGTACGACCGGCACCGGCGAATCCTGCCCTGGCGCGCCGGGCCAGGCGAAACGCGCGACCCTTACCGCATCTGGCTCTCCGAGGTGATGCTGCAACAGACCACGGTGGTGACGGTGGGGCCGCGCTATGCGCGCTTCCTGGCACGTTTCCCGACCGTGGAGACCCTGGCCGCGGCGGATTGGGCCGAGGTGGCGGAGGAATGGGCCGGCCTCGGCTACTACGCCCGTGCTCGCAACCTGCATGCCTGCGCGAGGGCGGTCGTGGCACGGGGCGGCTTTCCGCGCGACGTCGAAGGGCTGCTGGAACTGCCGGGGATCGGGCGTTACACGGCCTCGGCGGTCGCGGCGATCGCCTTCGACCTGCCGGTGGTGCCGGTCGACGGCAATGTCGAGCGCGTCACCGCCCGGCTGAAGGCGGTCGAGGTGCCGCTGCCCGCCGCCAAGCCGCTGCTGACCGAACTGGCCGCGGCCTTCATGACGGACCCCGCCGCGCGTGCCCGGCCCGGCGACTTCGCCCAGGCCCTGTTCGACCTTGGCGCGACGATCTGCACGCCGCGTAGCCCGAGTTGCGTGCTGTGCTGCTGGCGTGCGGATTGCCGTGCGCTGCATTCGGGCATCGCGGGGGAACTGCCGCGCAAATCGCCCAAGGCCGCGCGGCCCCTGCGCCATGGCGCGCATTTCCTGCTGACCGACGCGCAAGGCCGCATCCTGCTGCGCCGCCGACCCGAGAAGGGGCTGCTCGGCGGCATGCTGGAAGTGCCTGGTACCGTCTGGCGCGATGCGCCCTGGGGGGCGGAGGCGCTGGAATACGCGCCGGTCGCGGCCCGCTGGCAGCGCGTGCCGGGCCTTGCGCGGCATGGCTTCACGCATTTCCAGTTGGAAATGGTGCTCTATGCGGCGTCCATGGGCCCTGCCGTGGCGCCGGAGGGCGAGTGGCTGGCCCCGGCCGCCGCGCGCGCTGCCGTACCGTCCGTGATGCGGCGGCTGCTGGATCTTGCCGAGGATGCCGGGTGATCGCGGCCTGGCCGGTATCCGTGCCGCAACCGGGTGGGCGACCGGCGGTACCCGGTTCGCCACCATCTGGCCGGGGCGGTGCCATGCGCGACACCGGCGCCATCGGCAGGACGGCGTCCGCAACCGCCTGAACCGGCCCATGGCCGGCGGAGCGGTGCGATGCGCACGCGTCCCGCCGAAAGTCGCGGACGACGCGGCGCAGGGCCATGAGCCAGGTTCCGGTGACGATGGCGGCGAGGGCGGCGTGCCAGGCCGGGCCGAGATCGGCGATGAGGATGGGGAGGGAGGTCATGTCGATGTGGCAAGCCTGCGGCTCGCCTCCTGAGAGGTTGCGGGCCAGGCCGCGGTCTCGCCCGCGACTGGCCGGTGTGGGAGGGCTGGCGCCGCTACTCGGCCGGCGGTCCCGAAGGCGCCCCGAGCATCAGCGCGAGGAACACCGCGGCGCCGATCGCAAGCTCGCCGGCAAGCCAGGCGAGCGGGAGGCCCCAGGGCGCCGGGCGAACGCCCAGCCCGAACAGGAGCGAGCCGGCGATGGCCCAGAGGAGCCCCGCGCAGAAGCCGCTTCCGGTGATGAGGGCGGGCGGCATGCCTCCGGGGCGAAGGCCCGCCCTGCCTGGCAGGGCCCGGGCCTCGGCGGGGGGCGGACCCCCATGGCGGTGGAATGTCAGGCCGTGAACTCTCATGCTGGCATGGGGCCGGCCCGGTAGCCGCTCCCTCCCTCACTTTTCCGCGGTGTGCGGAAGGTGCGGCGACGGGGCGAAAAGGCGCCATGCCGGATGTGGCCGCCACCCATAAACGGGGCGCAAAGGCACTTGATGACTGGGCTGCTTCCGCTGCCGAGTTGGAGGGGCGTTGCCCCTTGTAAGTCTCGCGAGCGGTGCCTGTTGCCCGGTAGG
>JAYSDS010000024.1:0-54257 GCA_041914265.1 Roseomonas sp. | reverse complement strand
CAGAACCTGCGCCTCCTTCAGCGAATAGAAGATTTCCCGGTCCAGCAGTTCGTCCGGCAGCTTGCCGTTGAAGCTCTCATTGTATCCATTCTCCCATGGGCTACCGGGCTCGATGAACAGCGTCTTCACGCCGATCCGACCCAGCCAGCCGCGCACAACCTTCGCCGCGAACTCGGGCCCATTGTCGGAGCGAAGGTACTCCCGCGTGTATTCGTCGATCACCGTCAGCATGCGGAAACGTCGTCCGTCATACGTCCGGTCCTCCACGAAATCATAGGCCCACACATGCCCTGGCCAGCACGGCCGCAGCCGAACACAGGAACGGTCGTTCAGCCACAGCCGACCGCGCTTCGGCTGCCCGCCGCGGCACCTTCAGCCCCTCACGCCGCCAGATGCGCTCCACACGCTTGGCGTTCATGCGACTAGAGCCGTAGGCGTTAGGCCAGCATCTTTTCGAATCGGGGCGATATGGCAGGCCGTCGGTCGTCTTGCACGCCATTCTCCGCGAGCGTGGCCATCACGGCCTCGACGCCGCCAACCAATCAGGCCGCCGCCTCGGTGTGGATGGGCTGCGGTAGAATTGGCGGGCGCGCCGGCAGCTTCTTGCGAACCATCCTGGCCGCGACGTGCGCAATGCCAGCTCCATGCGGAGGCCCGGTCGGTCGTGGGAAACGCTCCGGCTGCTGTTCGTCCGTGGCCGGCCACAGCCGCTTTTAGTCGAAGCGCTGTTGTGGGAACCTTTGCGGGACCGTTACCTCGACATCCGCTGAGAGCCGCAGAAAATCTTGAGAACTGGCGGAGGGGATGGGATTCGAACCCACGATAGGACTTGACATCCTATAACGGTTTAGCAAACCGCCGCCTTCGGCCACTCGGCCACCCCTCCGCAGGAGTGGAAAGTCACACGGCGTTGCAGGGCGCTGCTTCTACCGGCGGGGGCGCGGCCCGTCAAACGCTCCCGCGCCACCCGCTGCGAATCCTAGGACAGCGCCACCGCGAATCCGCGCTGCGTCGCCGGCCGCGCCATCATCCCCCCATACCAGCGCGCCACATTCGGGTAGTCCTCGATCGTCTTGCCCTGCGTCGGCAGGTGCCGTTCATGCCGCCAGGCCCAGCCCAGGATCGAGAAGTCGGCGATGGACGGCTCGCCCTCCGTCGCCACGAACGCCCGCCCGGCCAACCGCTTGTCGAGCACGCCGTACAGCCGCAGCGTCTCCTTGCCATAGCGGTTCAGCCCATAGTCCCGCGCGGGCCCCTCGGGCTGCATCATGAAGTGATGCACCTGGCCCGGCATCGGCCCGAAGCCGCCCATCTGCCACATCAGCCATTCATAGACGGGCACGCGGTCACGCAGCGACGTCGGCAGGAACTTCCCCGTCTTCTCGGCGAGGTACAGCAGGATCGCCCCGCTCTCGAAGACCGTGATGGGCTCTCCGTCCGGCCCGTCGGGGTCCCTGATCGCCGGGATCCGGTTGTTCGGGCTGAAGGCGAGGAACTCCGGGTTGAACTGCTCATCCTTGCCGATGTTCACGGTCTTCACCGTGTAGGGCAGCCCCATCTCCTCCAGCGCCACGCTGATCTTGCGCCCGTTCGGCGTATTCCAGGTCCAAAGCTCGATGGCCATGCGGATGCGTCCTCGACCGTTCCTGGTCCAAGGCTTCGCATGGCCGGCACGGCCCGTCCATGCCGCTTCACCCGCGCTGAGCGGCCGCCCCGGCCTCCCGCCAGGCCCGCAGCAGCCCCTGCGCCACCGCGAGCACCGCCGGCCCGATGAACAGTCCCAGAAAGCCGAAGGCGATCATCCCCCCGAAGACCCCGAGGATCACGAGCCCGATCGGCATCGCGCTCCCGCGCTGGATGAGCAGCGGGCGGACGATGTTGTCGCTGCCCGAGACCGGCACCAACCCCCAGAGCAGCATGAATAACGCCCAGCCGAGGCTGCCCTGGGAATAGAGCCAGGCCGCCGCCCCGATCCAGGTCACGACGATCAGCGGCCCGAGTACCTGGCTGATCGAGAAGACCAGCGTCAGGAACCCCAGCACCACCGCCCCCGGCACGCCGGCGATGGCGAGCCCCACGCCCATCAGCACTGCCTGCAGCAGGCCCGTGCCGACGACCCCCCAGGCAACCCCGCGCACCGCCCCGCCCGCGGCATCGATCGCGGCGACCGCTGGATGCCCCCCGAGCCGCCCCGCAATATCGCGCAACTGCGCCACCACGCGGTCGCCCGAGGTCCAGGCCATGGCCGCGACCATCAGGGAGAGCAGGATCTGGAACAGGCTCGCCGCGGCCGCCTGGCCCAGCGAGACCAGCAGCGAGGCGATCGCCCCGCTATAGGGCCGCAGCACCTCCGTGAGGTTGCCGCGCATCGCCGTCGCTTGGTTCCACAGCCGCCCCGCCGAGGCCCCGACGATCGGCAGATCCGTCACCCAGGCTGGCGCTGTCGGCGACAATTCGGCCAGCACCCGCCGCGCGCTCGCCACGGCGGCGACCACCTGGTCGCCGAGATCGGGCACGATCAGCGTCGCCGGTACGGCCACAGCCAGCAGCAGCACCAGCAACAACAGCCCCGCGGCAAGGGCGGGACGCATGCCGCGCTCCACCAGCGCGGCCCGCGCCGGCCAGGTGCCTATGGCGATGAACCCCCCGAAGGCGATGGCCAGCGCGAAGGGCGCCAATACCTGCACCACGCCATACAGGAGCAGCGCCAGCAGCAGCAGCACGACCGTGCGTTCGACCAGCAGCACCGTCTGCGCATGCCGCTCGGATGCCGCGCCTTCCGAATCGGGCGTCATGACTGTCCTCCACCTCGCGAACGGGACGGAGCCAAGCATGGGGCCATGCGGCAAGGAAAGAACCCACCGGCGGTGCTCCCAACACCGCCAGGCTTGCGGCCGCTTGGAAGGAGCGGCCGCGCGCGAAGCCTGCGCGTCAGCTCAGCTTCTTCTTCAGCACCTCATTGACCAGGGCCGGGTTCCCCTTGCCCTGCATCGCCTTCATCGTCTGGCCGACGAAGAAGCCAAACAGCTTGTCCTTGCCGGACCTGAACTCGGCGACCTTGTCGGCGTTCTTGGCCAGCACCTCGTCGATCACCGCCTCGATCGCGCCGGTGTCGGTCACCTGCTTCAGGCCGCGTTCCTCGACGATCAGCCCCGGGGCGCGGCCGGTCTCGACCATCACCTCGAAGACCTCCTTGGCGAGCTTGCCCGACAGCGTGCTGTCCGCCATCAGGTCGAGCAACGCGCCGAGATCGGCCGCCGAGACCGGCGGCTCCGCGATCGAGGTCTTGGTGCGGTTGATGGCCGCGAACAGGTCGCCCATCACCCAGTTCGCCGCCTGCTTCGCGTCACGTCCCCTGGCGACGGCCTCATAATAGGCGGCCGTCTCCTTCTCGAGCGTCAGCACATGCGCGTCATAGGGCGTCACGCCGTAATCGGCGACGTAGCGTGCCCGGCGCTGATCCGGCAGTTCCGGCAGCGCGGCCTTGAGCTGATCGACCCAGGACTGCTCGATCACCAGCGGCGGCAGGTCGGGGTCGGGGAAGTAGCGGTAGTCATGCGCATCCTCCTTCGACCGCATCGACCGCGTGATCCCGCGGCCGGTGTCGAACAGCCGCGTTTCCTGATCGACCGTGCCGCCGGACTCCCACACCTCGATCTGGCGCCGCGCCTCGGCCTCGACCGCCTGCATGACGAAGCGGATGGAGTTGACGTTCTTCACCTCGCAGCGCGTGCGGAACCCCTCCCCCGCCTTGCGGACGGACACGTTCACGTCGGCGCGCATGGACCCTTCCTCCATGTTGCCGTCGCAGGTGCCAAGGTAGCGCAGGATCTGCCGCAGCTTGGTGAGATACGCGCCGGCTTCTTCGGGCGAGCGCATGTCGGGTTCCGACACGATCTCCATCAGCGCCACGCCGGAGCGGTTCAGGTCGATGAAGGATTTGGACGGATGCTGGTCGTGGATCGACTTGCCCGCATCCTGTTCCAGATGCAGCCGCGTGATGCCGATGGTCTTGGTCACGCCATCCGACAGCTCGATCTCGATCTGGCCGGTGCCGATGATCGGATGCGCGAACTGGCTGATCTGATAGCCCTGCGGCAGATCGGCGTAGAAATAGTTCTTCCGGTCGAAGCGCGACCACAGATTGACCTGCGCGTTCAGCCCGAGCCCCGTGCGCACGGCCTGCGCCACGCACTCACGGTTGATCACCGGCAGCATGCCGGGGAAGCCGGCATCGACGAAGGACACCTGGCTGTTCGGCTCGGCGCCGAATTCGGTCGCGGCGCCGGAGAACAGCTTGGCGTTGGACACGACCTGGGCGTGGACTTCCAGGCCGATGACCAGTTCCCATGGGCCGGTCTCGCCCTCGATGATGTAGCTCATGCCCCGGCCCTCATGCCCGGAAGAGATTTGAACGCGGCCGCGCGCTCCAACGCCGCGCCCACCGCGAAGACGGTCTCCTCGTCAAACGGCCGCCCCAGCACCTGCAGCCCCAGCGGCAATCCCTGCGGATCGAGCCCCGCCGGCACCGACAGCCCCGGCAGCCCGGCGAGGTTCGCCGTCACCGTGAACACGTCGTTCAGATACATCTGCACCGGATCGTCGGCATTCTCGCCCTCGGCAAACGCCGCACTCGGCGTCGCCGGTGCCAGGATCGCGTCCACCTTCGACCAGGCCTCGCGGAAGTCCCGCGCGATCAGCGCGCGCACCTTCTGCGCCTTCAGGTAATAGGCGTCGTAGTAGCCGGCCGAGAGCACATAGGTCCCGATCATGATGCGCCTCCGCACCTCCGGCCCGAAGCCGGCGGCGCGGGTGCGCTCATAGAGGTCGCGCAGGTCGGAGTTCTTCTCCGCATCTCGCAGCCCGAAGCGCACGCCGTCATAGCGCGCGAGGTTCGACGACGCCTCCGCCGGCGCCACGATGTAATAGGTCGGCAGCGCGTATTCGGCGTGAGGCAGGGAGATCTCGACGATCTCCGCCCCCGCTTCCTTCAGCCAATCGAGGCCCTGCCGCCACAGCTTCTCGATCTCGGCCGGCATGCCGTCGATGTGGTATTCCTTCGGCACGCCGATCCGCAGCCCCTTTACCGAGCGCGTGCAGGCCGCGGCGAAGTCGGGCACCGGCTTGTCAGCCGACGTGGCATCGCGCGGGTCATGCCCCGCCATGGACCGTAGCAGGATGGCGCAATCCTCGACCGAGCGCGCAAAGGGCCCCGCCTGGTCCAGGGACGACGCATAGGCCACGATCCCGAAGCGCGAGCAGCGCCCATAGGTCGGCTTGATGCCCGTGATGCCGCAGAAGGCCGCGGGTTGACGGATCGACCCGCCGGTATCCGTGCCCGTCGCGCCCAGCACCATCCGCGCAGCGACCGCCGCCGCCGACCCGCCCGACGATCCGCCCGGCACCAACCGCGCATCCGGATCGTTGCGCCGCGACCACGGGTTCAGCACGGACCCATAGGCGCTCGTCAGGTTCGACGACCCCATGGCGAATTCATCGAGATTCGCCTTGCCGAGGAACACCGCCCCGTCGCGCTTCAACTGCGTCGTGACCGTGCTCTCATAGGGCGGGATGAAGCCCTCCAGGATCTTCGACCCGGCCGTGGTCTGCACGCCCTCGGTGCAGAACAGGTCCTTGATCGCGAGGGGGATGCCCTCCAGCGGCCCGGCCTCGCCGCGCTTGCGCTTCGCGTCGGATGCGCGCGCGGCCTCCATCGCCTGCTCGGCCGTGACCGTGATCAGAGCGTTGATCTTCGGGTTCAGCGCCTCGATGGCGGCAACATGGGCGCGGGTCAGCTCCTCGGCCGAGATCACGCCTTCTTCCAGCGCGGCGACGGCGCCCGCGATGGTGAAATCCGTTGGATGCATCACTCAACCACCTTCGGCACGCCGAAATACTCGCCCTCGCGATCGGGGGCATTGGCCAGGACCTTCGCGGCCTGGCCGCCATCGGTCACCACATCGTCCCGCATCGGCATGGCAGCGATCCCTTCCGGATTGCCACCCGCCATGGGCTCCACGCCGTCCGTATTTACCGCCTGCAATTGCTCGATCCAGCCGAGGATGCCGTTGAGCTCGCCCTGGACGCGGGCGACCTCCTCCTCCTCCAGGCGGATGCGGGCAAGGGCGGCGACGCGCCGCACGGTGGCGGTATCGAGGGACATCAATGCTCTTCCAGGGGAACGGGGCGCGGACCATAAGCCCCGTCATGGCCATCATCAACCTGAAGGACCTCCGTGCCGGCCTCGGGCGCCACCAGCGCCTGATCGGACTCGACCCGGGGAGCAAGACGATCGGCGTCGCCCTGTCGGACGTGACCCTGATGCTGGCGAGCCCCTATGCCGCGCTGAAACGGGGCAAACTCACCGCGAATGCCGCCGAGATCGCCGCCATCGCCCGCAAGGAGGATGCCGGCGGCCTGGTGATCGGCCTGCCGCTGTCCATGGACGGGACCATGGGCCCGGCGGCCCAGGCGGCCAAGGATTGGGCGCGGGCGGTATCCGAGGCGACCGCCCTGCCCTGCGCCCTGTTCGATGAGCGGCTGAGTTCGGCGGCGGTGAATCGCCTACTGATTTCGGCTGCGGATATGACGCGTGCCCGCCGCGCCGAAGTCGTAGACCGCGCCGCGGCGGCGTATATGCTGCAGGCTGCGCTGGATGCGACGCGCGCAACCGACCCTGGGGGGACATGACCGGCCGTTTCGCCACGATGTTGCCGCTGCTGGCGGCGACCTGGGTGCCGCCCCTTTCGCTCGAGGAGCGGCTGCGCCGCGCCTGCATTCCGCCCCGCCTCGCCCTGCGCTGGGACCTGGCCTGCGCCCTGCGCCATGGCGAACGGGAACTCCACCTGGTCCCGCAGCTTGCCGACCCCGGACGCGTCTCGATCGATGTCGGGGCCAATCGCGGCATCTGGACCGAGATGCTGCGCCGGCACTCCCACGCCGTGCTGGCCTTCGAGCCCAATCCGAAGCTGTTCCAGGAGCTCGCCCGCCGCGTCGGCCCTGGCGCGGTCGCCCTGCCCTATGCGTTGTCGGACTCCTCGGGCGAGGCCGAGCTGCGCGTGCCGCGGCGCCGCAAGGGCTATTCCAACCAGGGTGCGACCCTCGCGCATGACAGCCTGGGGAGCTGTCCTTACGGCGCCCTGGCCGTACCGACCCGACGGCTCGACGAGATCGAGACCGGCGATGTCGGCCTAATCAAGATCGATGTGGAAGGCCATGAACTGGCCGTCCTGCGGGGCGCCACGGGGCTGATCGCGCGGTGCCGGCCCGTGCTGGTGATCGAAATGGAGGAGAAGCACCTCCATCGCCCCATCGCCGACGCGATCGCCGAGGTCGCCGCCCTCGGCTACGTCCCGCATGTCGCCGGCCCGCGTGGCCTCGCGCCCCTCCGGCCCGAGGACCTCCCGCGCCTGCATGGGCCAGGCGTCCCGCCGGCCGACTACGTCTTCAACTGGGTGTTCCTGCCAGCGTGATCCATGGCGCCTCAGCGCTCGGCCACCCGGCCGCATGACCCGGCCAAGCACGGTTGCCGCCGCGTGACGATCCAGGAAGCCGCGAAGCCGAAGCGGTATCGGGACGCGCCGCGCCAGGGGCCCCGGACGGGGCCGAGCGGCGGGCGGTCCCCTGGCCGAATCCGCGTCTGCGGCGTAGTGTCCGGCCGTGTCGTACCCGTCCAAACACCTCCTCGCCATCGAGGGCCTCGAGCCGCCGCATATCGGCGACCTGCTGGACCTCGCCGAATCCTATGCGCTGCTCAACCGCAGCGGGAAGACGCAGCGCGACCTGCTCAAGGGCCGCACGCTGATCAACCTGTTCTTCGAGGATTCGACCCGCACCCGCACCAGCTTCGAACTGGCCGGCAAGCGGCTCGGGGCTGACGTGATCAACATGTCGGTCAGCACCTCCTCGGTGAACAAGGGGGAGACGCTGCTCGACACCGCCTCCACCCTGAACGCGATGCATTGCGACCTGCTGGTGATCCGGCATGCGCAGTCCGGCGCCCCGGCCCTGCTGTCGCAGAAGGTCGATGCCGCGGTGATCAATGCCGGGGACGGGACGCATGAGCATCCGACCCAGGCGCTGCTGGATGCGCTGACCATCCGGCGCCACAAGGGCAGCCTGCAGGGGCTGGTGGTCGCGATCTGCGGCGATATCACCCATTCTCGCGTCGCCAGGTCGAACATCCACCTCCTGACGACGATGGGCAGCCGGGTACGGCTGATCGGCCCGCCGACCCTGATCCCGGCCGATGCCGACCGGCTCGGCGTCGAGGTGTTCCACGACATGAAGAAGGGCCTCGCGGGGGCCGATGTCGTGATGATGCTGCGACTGCAGAAGGAACGCATGGCGGGCGGGCTGGTCCCCTCCGCGCGCGAGTTCTTCCGCTTCTACGGGCTGGATGCGGAGAAGCTGGCGCTCGCCAAGCCGGATTCCATCGTGATGCATCCCGGCCCAATGAATCGCGGCGTCGAGATCGACAGCGCCATCGCCGACGACCCGGTGCGGTCCGTGATCGGAGAGCAGGTGGAGATGGGTGTCGCCTGCCGCATGGCCGTGCTGGACGTGCTGGCGCGGCGGCTGCCGCGGAACCGGTGAACGCCCCGCGCCGCGCCCGGCCCGACGAAGCCGCGGCGCTGCGCGACCTGGTCCGCGCCGCCTATGCTCTCTACGTCCCGCGCATCGGCCGCGAACCCGCGCCCATGACCGATGACTACGCCGCGCGCATCGCCGCCGGCGAGGCCTGGGTGGTCGAGGAAGACGGCAGCCTGCTCGCCGTGCTGGTGCTCGAGGAATTTCCGGACTCGCTGCAGCTCGACAACATCGCCATCGCGCCGGCAGCCCAGGGGCGCGGGCTGGGGCGCGCGCTGGTCGGCTTCACGGAAGACGAGGCGCGGCGTCGCGGGTATTCCAAGGTCACGCTCTACACCAACGAGAAGATGGTGGAGAACCTGGCCCTCTATCCGCGTCTCGGCTTTGTCGAGACGCATCGCGCGCCACAGGCGGGATTCGCGCGGGTGTTCTTCGAAAAGGTGGTCTGAGGGACGGGCTCCGACCCGTCAGCGCCGGGCGCGGCGGCCTGCCTTGCGCTTCGTCGGCGCCTTGGAGCGCTTCGCCGCCGGCTTGGACCGCGTCGCCGTTGCCTTGGGGCGCTTCCCCGGGGCATCGGCGCGCTTTGCTGGCGCCCTGGCCTGCTTCGCCGGTGCTTCGGACCGCTTTGCGGCCGGCAGCGCGGGGAGCGGCTCGGCGGCGGGGATCCCCTCCCGTCCGGCATAGCGCTGCAGCGTCGCGCCGGCAGCGAGATGTGGATAGACTTTCGGGCCCTTCGGCCAGGTCCGCGCGAAGGCGGCGACCTCGGCGTGATCGTGCCGGCGGATGGTCTGGATGAGGAAATGCGTTGCCTGGGCCGGCCGCAACCGCCGCTCGCGCAGCAGGTGGATATGCCATTCGCGGGCGCGCAGAGGGCACCAGTCGACCAGGGACTCCTGCAGGGCCTGACGTACCTCGGCGGGCAGTTCCTCATACGCGCGCCAGGGATCGCCCTTCAGCTTGCTGTAGGGCTTGGTCGCCATGCTGTTGTCCATGGCCGGCTTCTAGCGAAGGGATGAGGCCGAAGGAACAGCGGCGGCGCAGGGCACCCATGCTCGCCGGAACCGGAGGGGCGGCGCCCCTCGGGACTACCCCGCCAACAGGGTCCCATCGGGCTTGGCCCCCCCCCGGACCGCAATCGGCTGGCGCCGGGCACGGCCGTCAGCAAACGCCCCGAAACACGCAGCGTGCGCAAAAGCGGCCTTCGGGACCCGATCCCGACCGCAGTGCCCGGCGCCAGGTCAAGGTTTCCAAAGGCCTTTCGGCCTTTGGCGGGGAGGGTCCGGGAGGGGCAGAGCCCCTCCCGCGCGCCCTTAATCGGCGGTCGCCCCACTCGCCCGCACCACCGGAACCCAGGTCGCCAGTTCGCGGTGCAGGAAGGCGGCAAACTGTTGGGGACTGCCTTCCATGATCGGCGGCAGATCCTGTTCCTCCAGCCGCTGCCGGTTGGCGGGATCCAGCACCGCCTCCCGCACCGCCTGGTTCATCCGCGCGACGATCGGCGCCGGCGTGCCGGCGGGCGCAAACACCCCAAACCAGGAATAGGCGCGGTATCCCGGCAGTCCGGCCTCCGCACTCGTCGGGACATCCGGCATCAGCGGCGACCGCGCCGCCGTCGCGACCGCCAGGCAACGCAGCCGCCCTGCCGCATGATGGGGCGCGATCAGCGCCGGGGTGTCGAAGCACATCGTCACTTGGCCCGCGAGCATATCCGTCAGCATCGGCCCGCTACCGCGGTAGGGCACATGCGTCGCTTCCGCCCCAATGGCGTTGAGGAAGGCGACCGCCCCGATATGCGCCGACCCGCCGGCCCCGCCGGTGCCATAGGCGTATTTCCCCGGATTGGCCTTCAGCAGCGCTATCAGCCCGGCCAGATCCGTCACGCCCAGCGACGGATGCACGGTGATGCAGATCGGCACCAGCACCGTCGGCGCGACGGCCACGAAGTCCCGTTCCGGATCGTAAGGCAGCCGCGGCCCGTACAGCCCGACCGCCAGCACATGGGTCGAGATCGTCCCCATCAGGAAGGTGGACCCGTCCGGCGCCGCCTTGGCCACCACGTCCGACCCCAGCGTGCCCCCGGCCCCACCGCGGTTCTCGATTACCACGGGCTGGCCGAGGCTCTGCTGGATGCGCGGCGCGAGCAGGCGGGTCGAGACATCCGTGCTGCCACCCGCCGCGAAGGGCACGACGATTCGCACCGGCCGGTTCGGCCAGGGTTGCTGCGCCAGGGCGGGCCGGGCGAGCAGGGCAACGGACAGGGCAGGCAGGAGGCGGCGGCGCATCGCGGGGGTCTTCCAAGGTCCAGCCCCGCTCTAGCAGGCCGACGCCTGCCGCCGGTAGCCGCGCGTGCGACGGCCGGGGCACGGCGCGATGACGGGTTGCGGGCGGCCCATGGCGTGACTCGCGGGGCGGTCTATAACTCGCCTCCGATGCGCGACCTTCTCCTCACCAATGCCCGATTGATCGATCCTGCGACCGGCCTCGACGGGCCGGGCGCGCTGCTGGTGCAGGGCGGCGTCATCGCCGATCTCGGCCCCGGCCTGACCGCCCCCGAGGGCGCCGAGGTGATCGACGCCGCCGGCGCCTGCCTTGCCCCGGGCCTTGTCGACCTGCGCGCCAATCTCGGCGAGCCGGGCGCGGAGCACCGGGAGACCATCGCCTCCGCCGCGACAGCGGCGGCGACGGGCGGGATCACCACGCTCTGCGTGCTGCCCGACACGGACCCGGCGCTCGACGACCCGGCGCTGCTCTCCTTCGTGGTGCGGCGGGGCGAGGCGACGGGCTCGGTCTCCCTGCTCCCCTATGGCGCCGCGACGGCGGGTTGCGCCGGCAAGGAACTGGCCGAGTTCGGCCTGCTGCGCGAGGCAGGCGCGATTGCCTTCACCGACGGCGCCAGGGCCATCGGCAATGCGCGGACCATGCGGCTCGCGCTGTCCTACGCCCGTGCCTTCGGCTGCTTCATCGTCCAGCATCCGGAGGAGCCGGCGCTCGCCGCCGGCGGCGCGGCGACGGAAGGCGAGCTCGCCACGCGGCTCGGCCTGCCGGGCATCCCCCGCGCGGCCGAGGCGATGATGGTCGCGCGCGACATCGCGCTGGCACGCCTGACCGGCGGCCATGTGCATTTCGCCCACGTCTCCACGGCCCCGGCGCTAGACCTGATCCGCGGAGCCAAGCGCGAAGGGCTGCGCGTCACCTGCGACACCGCCCCGCCCTATTTCGACCTGAACGAGACGGCGATCGGCGACTACCGTACCTATGCCAAGCTCTCCCCGCCCCTGCGGACGGAAGCGGACCGGCAGGCGGTGGTCGCGGCGCTCGCCGACGGGACGATCGACGCCATCGCCTCCGACCACCAGCCGCATGATGCCGACGACAAGCGCCTGCCTTTCGCCCAGGCGGCCGCCGGCGGGACGGGGCTTGCCACGCTGCTCGGCGTCACGCTCGCCCGCGTGCATGGGGAGGACCTGTCCATGACAACGGCCCTCGCCCTGCTGACCAGCAAGCCCGCCGCGCTGCTCGGGCTGCCGGTCGGGCGCCTCGCCAAGGGCGCGCCGGCCGACCTCGTGCTGTTCCACCCCGACCGGGGCTGGAAGGTCGAGGCCGGGAAGCTGCCCGGCAAGGCGCAGAACTCGCCCTTCGACGGACGGGCCCTGGAAGGGCGCGTGCTCGGCACCTGGAAGGCCGGGCGACGGGTGTTCGGGGCATGATCACCGACCCGTCCATCGGCTTCGTGCTGGCACTCGCCGGCGGCTACCTGATCGGGTCAATCCCCTTCGGCCTGCTGCTGACCCGTGCCGCCGGGCTCGGCGACATCCGCGCGATCGGGTCGGGCAATATCGGCGCGACGAATGTGCTGCGGACGGGTCACAAGGGCCTCGCCGTGGCGACGCTGCTGCTCGACGCGCTCAAGGGCGTCGCCGCGGTGCTGCTGGCGCGCTGGTTCCTGGGCGAACAGGATCTGGTCGCCGGGACGGCGGCGGTGCTCGGCCATACCATGCCGGTCTGGCTCGGCTTCAAGGGCGGCAAGGGCGGGGCGACGGGGCTCGGCGTCTGCTTCGCCGCCATGTGGCCGGTGGGGCTCGCCTGCATGGCGATCTGGCTGATCTCGGCCAAGGTAACGCGGATCTCCTCGGCCGCGACGCTCACGGCGGTCGCTGCCGCGCCGGTGCTGGCGCTGCTCCTCTCGGGCACCGAGCACGCACTGCTCGCGCTGCTGGTGGGGCTGCTGATCTTCTGGAAGCACGAAGGCAACATCCGCCGGCTGCTGGCGGGCACCGAACCGAGGATCGGGCAGAAGGGCTGACGCCACGACGGCCCTGTGCGCAATGGCGCAGGGTCATCGTTGGGAAGGGCGCATCGGGGAGGAGCAAAGCCCATCCCCGGCCCACCATCAGGCAATTGGTCACGCCCCCTTCCGGGGCCGTCACCCTCAACCGACCGCCAGCAGGAAACCCACCGCGACCAGGATCGCGACGAAGCCCGCGATCCCCTGCGCTACGGATTTCGACAGCCCGCGCCGCGCCAGCAGGTCACGCCCGGCCACCGTCACGATCACGAAGATGGTGATCGCGATGAAGAGGTTGAGCGTGCCGCTGCCGAACATGGCTCAGCCCGCGATGCGCGCCATGGCGGCGTCGAGGCGGGCCATCTCCACCTGAGCGGCGGCCAGCCGGTCGCGGTTCTCCTGCACGACCTCCTCCGGCGCGCGGGAGATGAACACCTCGCTGCCGAGCTTGGCCTCGGCCTTCTTCGCCTCGCCTTCGATGCGTGCGCGTTCCTTGGCCAGGCGCGCGCGCTCGGCCGGCAGGTCGATGACATCGCCGAGCGGAAGCATGACGGTCGCTTCCCCCACCACCGCCTGGACGGCGCCCTTCGGCGCCTCGCCGTTCAGCTCGCGGATCTCCGTCGCGCGGCCGAGCCGCTTGATCGCATCCGACCAGCGCGCCGCGCGATCGAGCGATTCGCCTGAAGCCCCCGAAAGCAGCAACGGCACGGTGATGGAGGGCGCGACATTCATCTCGGAGCGCACGGTGCGCACTTCCGACACCAGCCGCACCACCCAGTCGAGTTCCGCGCGCGCCTCGGCCGCATCCCGTACCGCTGCCGCTTCCGGCCAGGCGGTGCGGATCAGCGAGCCTTCCTCGCCATAGCCCATACGGAACCACAGTTCCTCGGTCAGGAACGGCATCACCGGATGCAGCAGCTTCAGGATGGTGCCGAGGACGTGCTGGGCAGCGCCCTTCACCTCCTCCTTCTCCGCACCGTCCGGGCCGTTCAGCACGGGCTTCGCGAATTCCAGGAACCAGTCGCAGAAGGTGTTCCAGGTGAAGCGGTAGCCGGCGCCGGCATAGTCGTCGAAGCGGAAGGCCTCGAGCGCGGCATTCGCCTCCGCCACCGCGGCATTGGCGGCATCGAGGATCCAGCGCGACAGCGGCAGCGTCGCGGCAGAGGGATCGAAGTCGCTGCGCGGCGAGATGCCGTTCATCTCGCAGAAGCGCGACGCGTTCCAGATCTTGGTGGCGAAGGCGCGGTAGCCCTCGATGCGCTGCTTCGGCAGCTTGATGTCGCGCCCCGGCCCGGCCAGCGAGCAGAGCGTGAAGCGCACCGCATCCGCGCCATGCGCGTCGATCAGTTCCAGCGGGTCGAGGACATTGCCCTTCGACTTCGACATCTTCTGGCCCTTCTCGTCGCGCACCAGGCCGTGGATGTAGACCGTCTTGAAAGGCGTCTCGCCCATGAAGTGGATGCCCATCATCATCATCCGGGCGACCCAGAAGAAGATGATGTCGAAGGCGGTCACCAGCACGTCGCCGGGGTAGTACTTCGCCAGTTCCGGCGTCTTGTCCGGCCAGCCGATGGTGCTGAAGGGCCAGAGCGCGGAGGAGAACCAGGTGTCGAGCACATCCTCGTCGCGCGTCAGTTCGACCTCGCGGCCGAATTTCGCACGGGCGAGCGAACGCGCCTCGTCCTCATCATAGGCGACGAAGACTTCGCCATCCGGCGCGTACCAGGCCGGGATCTGGTGGCCCCACCAGAGCTGGCGGGACACGCACCAGGGCTGGATGTCACGCATCCAGGCGAAGAAGGTGTTCTCCCACTGCTTGGGCGTGAAGACGGTCTGGCCGGTCTCGACCGCCTTGATCGCGGGCTGGGCGAGCGTCTTCGCGTCCACATACCACTGCATGGTCAGGCGCGGTTCGATCGGCACGCCGGACCGGTCGCCATGCGGCACGGCATGGGTGTGCGGCTCGATCTTCTCGATGAGTTCCAGTTCCTCCAGCCGCGCCACGATCGCCTTGCGCGCGGCGAAGCGATCCTGGCCGGCAAGGCCCCGCACGAAGTCGAGGTCGCTCACGCCCTCGATCGCGGCCATCGACGCCGCGATCTCGTCCAGCATCACCTTGCCTTCCGCGTCCAGCACGGAGGGCGAGGCGAGCGCATGGCGCTTGCCGACCTCGAAATCGTTGAAGTCGTGGGCGGGGGTGATCTTCACCGCGCCCGAGCCTTTCTCGGGATCGGAATACTCATCCGCCACCACCGGGATGGCGCGGCCGGTCAGCGGCAGGATGACGTGCTTGCCGACCAGATCGCGGAAACGCTCATCCTCCGGATGCACGGCGACCGCGGTATCGCCCAGCATCGTCTCGGGCCGCGTCGTCGCGACCACCAGGAAGCGGCCCGGTTCGCCCTGCACGGGATAGCGGAGGTGCCAGAGCGAGCCCTTCACCTCCTTGCTCTCCACTTCCAGGTCGGAAATCGCCGTCAGGAACTTCGGGTCCCAGTTCACCAGCCGCTTGTCGCGGTACAGCAGCCCTTCCCGGTACAGCCGCACGAAGACTTCGCGCACCGCCTTGGACAGGCCTTCATCCATGGTGAAGCGTTCGCGCGGCCAGTCGAGCGAGGCGCCGAGCCGGCGCAACTGCCGCGTGATCGTCCCACCCGATTCCGCCTTCCACTGCCAGACGCGCTCGACGAAGGCCTCGCGGCCCAGGGAGCGGCGATCGGCATTGCCCTGCTGGGCGAGCAGGCGCTCAACCACCATCTGGGTCGCGATGCCGGCATGGTCGGTGCCGGGCTGCCACAGCGCGTCCCGCCCCTGCATGCGCCGCCAGCGGATCAGGACATCCTGCAGCGTGTTGTCGAGCGCATGGCCGATATGGAGGCTGCCCGTGACATTGGGCGGCGGGATCATGATGGTGAAGGGCCTGGCCGGCGAAGCGGGGTTCGCGGAGAAGGCGCCGGACGCCTCCCAGCCCTCATAGAGGCGCTGTTCGATCGCGGCGGGGTCGAAGGACTTGTCGAGCATGGGCGCATCCCTTCCCTGCCCGGCCCGCCCGCGTCAAGGCCGCAGCGCGCAGGGCAGATGCGGAACGGCCGAAAACGCGCTATGGCGCGAACAACCACCCCGGGAACCGTCCATGATCCTGCCCCGCCGCCTGGCCCTCGCCCTGCCTGCCGCCGCGCTGGCGCGCCCCGCCCTCGCCCAGGCCTCCTGGCCCAACGGGCCGATCCGGCTGATCGCCCCCTTCCCGCCCGGCGGGTCGGTGGACACCGTGTCCCGCCTGCTGCAACCGCATCTGTCGGCCGAGCTCGGCGTGCCCGTGGTGATCGAGAACCGGGCCGGCGCCTCGGGCTCCATCGGCACCGTCGCCCTCGCGCGCTCCCCCGCGGACGGCCAGACCTGGGCCATGGTCTTCGATACCCATGCGGTGAACCCCGCCCTGATGCCGAACCTGGGCTACGACACGAAGCGGGACCTTTCGACCGTGATGCTGGTCGGCACCTCCCCGATGCTGATCACCACCCATAAGGACCGGCCCTGGCAAACCCTGCCGGCGGTGATCGCCGCGGCGAAGGCGCGCCCCGACACCATCACCTATGGCTCCATCGGCAACGGGTCGCTGGCGCATCTGACCATGTCGCTGATGCAGCAGGCCGGCGGTTTCCAGGTGGTGCATGTCCCCTATCGCGGCGGTGGGCCGATGAGCGCGGCGGCCGCAGCCGGCGAGCTCGACATGCCCATGGCGACGAATGCCGGGCTCGGAGGCCAGGTGAATGTCACGCTGCGACCGCTCGCCCAGACCGGCGGCCGACGTTCGCCCCATTTCCCGGATCTGCCAACGGTGCAGGAATCCGGCATCCCGGGCATCGATGCGCTGGCCTGGTGGGGCGTGATCGGCCGCGCCGGCGTGCCGGAACCGATCCTGACCCGCTTCCATGGCGCGCTGGCCAAGGCGATCGCGGTACCGGAAGTCCAGGCGAGGCTGACCGGGCCGCTCGGCATCGACCTGGTCGGGTCGACCCCCGAAGCCTTCGGCACCTTCCTCGACCGCCAGATGGAAGTGTGGGGCAAGGTCGTGCGGGACAATAACATCCGGTCCGAATAGGGCCGGTAGAACCCGATCCTGCCCTATGGAGCCGGAGGGGCGCCGTCCCTCTCCGGTCTTCCCTTCGCGCTTATGGGGCGGCGCCCCCGGCGCTCAGCCCCGGATCAGGACAGCGCGCGGCCGACCACCCGCTCGATCTCGACGCGGACCAGGCGCTCGACCAGCGCGGGCAGGTGCTGGTCGAGCCAATCCTTCAGCAGCGGGCGCAGTTCCTCGCGCACCACATCCTCGATGGTCGGCCCGCCGCGATGGATGGCGGCGCTGCGCTCCGTGCTGACGGCGCGCAGCAATTCGCCGACCGACGCCGCCGCCGCGGCCGCGACGGCCGGCGCCAGCAGCGCATTCTGCGAGACGGCGGGGGCCGGCGCAGGGCCGGCAGGCGGTTCGGCCGCGGGCGTAGCCTCCGGCTCGTCAGGCGGCGACACCATCATCTCCTCCGTCAGCAGCAGAGGCTCGGACTCCGCGGACGGCCCGGGGCCCGCCGGCGGGGCGTCCGGCGTCGCCACAGGCTCGGCCGGCGCGGCGGAGCCCGGCGTGGACGAGCCGTTCTCATCCTCATTCAGAATGCGGCGGATGGAGGCCAGAATGTCCTCCATCGACTGGTCCGGAGCGACCCCGGGCGGGTTGCCTGTGGGGGGCTTGCCCTCCTGCCCGCTCATGGCGTGCGCCGTGCCGGGGCCGGCGGGTTGGGGTTGATCGGCACCAGCGGCTGGACCGAGATGGACCCGCCCTGCGGCTGCACCACCACCGCCTGCGGCACGACCGCGGCCTGCGGCACCGTCTCGTTGAAGTCGCCCGTGCCGACCCAGCGGTCGCGCACCGCGTTGTAGTAGGCGCGCGGATCATAGATCTGCACCGGCAGCGCCAGGTCCTGCGCCGTCAGCCGGCCCAGCGAGGCGGTGAGCTCATAGGACGAGGTGATCAGCGTCGCCAGCGCACGGACCAGCCGCACGCGGGCGTTCAGCAGTTCCTGCTCGGCGTTCAGCACGTCGAGGGTGGTGCGGCTGCCCACGACCGCTTCGCGCTGCACGCCGTCGAGCGCGATCTCCTGCGCCCGGATTTCGGCCTGGGAGCTCTGCACCTGGGCCCGGGCCGTGCCCAGCGCCTCCCAGGTGCGGGTCGCGTCCTGTTCGGCCACGCGCTTCGCATCCGACAGGACCTGCCGCGCCTGCTGGGCCTGCTGGCGCGCCTGGCGCACGGCGGAATGCTCGGCGCCGCCCTGATACAGCGGCACGGAGAGGTTGGCCGTGATCGAGGCGCCAGTCTGGCGCGAGCCACGGGTCTGGCTGTTGTCGATGCGGAAGGCCTGGGCCTGGGCGCTGACGGTGGGCAGCAGCGCGCCGAACTGCAGGTCGATGTTGTCGCGCGCCGCCTGCTCGTCGAACTGCGCGGCGACCACTGCGGGGCTGTTGCCGGTGGCGAGCCGGATCGCCTCCTGCAGGTTGCGCACCGGTGGCTGCACCGGCGAGGGCGGGATGACATTCGCCGGATCGAGCCCGATGACGCGCACGAAGGTGGCGCGCGAGGCCTGCAGCGTCCCCTGCGCCTGTTCGAGCTGGAAGCGCGCGGCGGCAAGGCGCGCTTCGGCCTGGGCGACGTCGGTGCGGGTGATCTCGCCGACGCGGAAGCGTTCGTTGGTGGCCTGGAGCTGGCGGATCAGCACCTGCACGTTGTTCTCGTTGAGCCGAACCTCCTCGCGGCTCTGCACCACCGAGACATAGGCGCGCACGCCGTCCAGCAGCACGGTCTGCTCGATCGAGAGCAGGCGCGCGCGCTGGCCATAGACCTGGTTCTCCGCCCGGCGCGTGCCGGCCGTGGTGCGCCCGCCGCGATACAGCGGCTGGGTGACCGTCGCGGTCACATTCGCGGTGTCGCGCGGCTGGTCGGAAAACAGCGAATAGGGCGTGCCGGAGGTGTCGAGGTTGACCACGTTGCCCGCGGCGTCGCGCTGCACGGCGATGGTCGATTGCGAGCGGTAGCGCGTATCGGCGTAGCCGCCCGCCGCGCCCAGCACGACGGTCGGCCGCCAGCCGGCCAGCGCCTGTGGCACGTTTTCATCCACCGCGCGGGCCTGGGCGCGCGCGGCCAGGAGCGTCGGGTTGTTGGCATAGGCCGCCGCCAGGGACTCCTGCATGGTCTGTGACCAGGAGGCAGCGGTCGGCAGCACGGTCAATGCGGCGGAAAGAAACAGGGCCCGTCGCAGGCTGGTCATCACGTCCGCAATCCCCCAAGGATGGCGCACGGCAGCAGACAGGCTTCCGCGCCGCGCTCAAAGCCTAAGGTGGGAAACCTAACGCAGCGCAACAGGGCCGCGCCAGTCCGCACCGGCAAAAGAAGTGTGACGGAACGCCATCGGGCCACGCCGGCCCCGCCGCCGGGCGATGCCGGCGGCGGGGCTACGCGACGAATCGCTCAGAAGGCGAAAGCCGGTGCCGGCATGAAGCCCGGCAGGGCCGGCGCATGGGCGTCGAAGCCCACCGTGGTGGTGAAGGTCCCACCGGTTCGGCGGACCAGCAGCGCGCGGCCCGGCGGCCCGCCGGCGAGCCCGACCGCGACCAGGCGGCCGCCCTCGACGAGCTGTTCCTGCAAGGCCGCCGGCACGGCGTGCACGCCACCTTCGAGCAGGATCGCGTCATAGGGCGCGCCTTCGGCATGGCCGGCCTCCATGGGCGCCTGCACGACGGTGACCGTACCGGCCGGCACCGTCGCAGCGAGCGCCGTCCGGGCGACGGCCAGCAGCACCGGATCCGAGTCCAGCGCCGTGACGGTGACCCCGAGGGTGGCGAGCAGCGCCGCGCCGAAGCCGGTCCCGGCCCCGATCACCAGGGCACGTTCGCCGCGCCGCACGCCGGAAAGCTGCACCAGCCGCGCGAGAACCAGCGGCTTCAGCATCGATCGCCCGCCGGGCAACGGCACATCGGCATCGGCATAGGCGCGCGCTGCGAGCGCCGCCGGCACGAAGCGTTCGCGCGGCAGGTCGCGCATCGCGGCGACAATGCGCGGGTCGTCCACCTGGTTGGGCCGAAGCTGGCCGTCGACCATGAACTTGCGTGCCTCGGCGAAATCCATTCTCTGCCCGCCCTTCGTCCAGAAGTCGGCGTTATAGGTCCGCAGGCACGACCCCGCCAAGGAGGCGCTTGACCCGCGGCGGCGCGCAGACGATATGGGGCGCCCGCCTCGCGGGGTCCGGTGGCCGAGTGGTCAGGCAAGGGTCTGCAAAACCCTCTACAGCGGTTCGATTCCGCTCCGGACCTCCACGAAGCGGGAGGGTTTACAGGGCGCCCGCCCCCGACTATATGCGGCGCCCGGCTCCGTTCCCCGATAGCTCAGTTGGTAGAGCGCGGGACTGTTAATCCCTAGGTCGTAGGTTCGAGTCCTACTCGGGGAGCCACCGCAAACCCTCTCAGGCGTGAAGCCGTCTCAGGCATGGCAATTGCTTGGGGTTCTCCGATCCATCGGGAGCCTCCATCCATGCCGAGTATCGGCCGCCGCGCATTCGCCGCGGGCCTCGCCAGCCTTCCCGCCGCACCAGGCCTGCTTCGCGCCCAGACGGTCACGCGCGACGTCCGCCTCATCGTGCCGTATGCGCCGGGCGGGACGGTGGACATCCTCGGCCGGCTGCTGGCGGAAGTGCTGCCGCCGGTGATCGGCCACAACCTGGTCGTCGAGAATCGCTCCGGCGCCGGCGCCTTCATCGGGCTCCAGGCGACGGCCAACGCGTCGGCGGATGGGCATACGATCGGGCTCGCCCCGGACCTCGGCCTCGCCGTCAGCCCGGTCATCCCGGGGGCGACGCTGCCGATCGATCCGGACCGCACGCTCACGCCCGTCGCCTCGCTGATCCGCGTGCCGACGCTGCTCGTCGCGCGCAACAACGCGCCCTTCGACAGCTTCCCCGCCATGATCGCCCACGCCCGCGCGAATCCGGGGCGCGTGACGGTCGGCGTCTCGGGCACCGGTACCATCACCCATCTGCTCATCGCGCGTCTCGCCGCCCTCACGGGCATCAGCGTCGAACACATTCCCTATCGCGGCGGCGCGCCGGCGCTGCTCGACGTCATGGCGGGGAATCTCGACCTCTATTTCAGCCTGATCACCGAATCGATGCCGCATGTCGAAGGCGGCAAGATGCGCCCGCTGATCGTCGCCTCCCCCGCGCGCAACACCGCCCTGCCGGACGTCCCGACGCTCGCCGAGACTTGGCCGGGCTTCACCGGCACGGCGGATTACGGCCTCGTGATCGCCTCCGGCGCCTCACCGGACTGGGTCGCCTTCTGGAATCGCACCATGGCCGCCGCGCTGGCGAAACCCGAGATCCAGGACCGGCTCCAGCGCCTGCGCGCGGAACCGACCGCCGGCTCCCCAGCCGACTACGCCACGAAGCTGCGCACCGAACGGGAAATCTGGGGCGAGGTGGTCCGCCAGGCCGGCATCCGCGTCCAGGGCTGATCCCGTCACACCGGGGCCCGCCGCCGCGGCGTGGTGCGGCCCCAAAGGTCGCCCTGAGCAGAAAGCCGTCTTTGCTCCATGGAAGAATCCGCCGGCCACAGCCGGCATCCCTGCGTCATGGAAGCGAATCCCCGATGACGCCGCCCGCTCAACCCGCTGCCCTGAAAGGCATTGCCGGCCGTCGTCCGCCCATTGCCGGCCCCGCGCACCCCGTTGCATATGAGAAACCGATCTCACCGGAAGGGCAACGAGGCATGCGGTACCCGGCGCGACGGTTCCTGCCCGGCCTTCTCCTGGCGCTGCTGCTCGCCGCGACGCCACGCATCGTCTCGGCCCAGACGCTGCGCGACGCGCTGCGCGACGTGGCGCGGGCCGGCGATCTCGGCGGCGCACTGCATTCCTTCTCGATCTTCGGGGGCGTGCCCGGCATCAGCGCGGCGACCTACGATTCGGACGGGCTGCATCTCGACAGCTACAAGGTGCCGATCTCCCACAGCTTCGCGCCCATCGGTTCCGGCTGGCTCGAAGGCCTCTCGCCCTATGCCGAGTTCACCGGCGGCTACCTCCATGCGCGCGAGAACGTCACCGTCGCCGATGGCAGCTTCGGTTCGACCGATGCGCGGATGACCTTCGACACCGTGACGGCCCTGGCCGGGGCGGGCCTCGACATCCCGATCCTGTCGGCACTCGGCGGCAGGACGATCCTGCGCCCCATCGTCCTGGCCGGCTATACGCGCGTCGAGAGCAACACGCGCTTCAGCGGCGCCAATGCCGCCGGGCTGGCCGCCGCGACGCGCGGCCTGCTCACCGATGTCTCCCTCGACAGCCTGCTGCTCGGCGGCGCCATCGCGCTGGTCCATGAACGCGAGATCGGCGGCGACCTCTCCTTCAAGGCAGGGCTGCGCATCAACCAGATCGCCGATATCGGCCTCAATGCCAGCGACCCCGCGCTCGATACCACCAACAGCTTCAGCGTCGCGACCGCGGCGATCGAGCTGAAGGGACCGATGGGAATCGAGATCGGGGGGCTCTCGCTCCGCTGGATCGCCTTCGCCTCCGGCACCTGGATGTTCGGGCAGAACAACGATGCGCTGGGCTTCTCCAGCTTCGCCGAGCTCGGCGCCGGGATCGAGCTCGCCGACCCCAACCTGATCCCCGGCGTCGAGGCGATCAGCCTGCGCGGATCGGGCCTGTTCGGGGACAATGTCACGGGCTGGAGCGTGGGGCTCGCGGTCAGCTTCTGAAGGGGCGGGCGTCGAACAGCGTCTGCACCAGCGTGTCGCAGACGGCCTGCCAGGAGAAGCGCTCATGGACCAGGGCGCTGCCGGCCGCGCCGCCCCTGCCCTGCGGGTCGGCCATCGCCGCCTCGATGCAGGCGATCAGCGCGTCGAGATCGGGCTCGAGCGCGCGGCGGGGTCCGTCCTCGACCAAGCGGCTCTCGATCGCCTGGCCCAGGCGCGGATCGAAATAGGCATCGGTCGCGCCACCACCGGTGACGATGATCGGCACGCCACAGGCCGCAGCCTCGAGCGGGGGCATGTTGAAGCCCTCGCAGCGATAGGGCGAGACGTAGCAATCGGCCGCCACATACAGCGCCTGCATCTGCCGGATGTTGAAGTTGCGCGAGATGAAGGCGATGTCGCGCAGCACCGGCTCGGTGAAGGCGGCGGCATGCGGGCCGGTCATCAGGTTGCGCAGGATGCCCTGCCCCTGCCAGCCATAGAGGTCCGCCGAATCCTTCAGCGCCAGGCGCAGCCGCGGATGCTTCGGCTTCAGCGCGGCATAGGCCCGCAGCAGGAGGTCGACGCCCTTGTTGCGCGACATGCTGCCGAGGGAGAGCAGCACGAAGTCGTCGGGCCGGAAGCGCAGCATGCCGCGCAGGCGCTGACGATCGCCCGGCGCGGCCGGGCCGAACACCGTAGGGTCGACGCCATGCGGGATGACGGTCACCTCATCCTCGGTGAAGCCATAGGTGAGGAAGCCCTGCCGCGACCAGGCGGACGGCGTGACGACATGCACGCGGTTGGCCCGCGCCCGGGCGATGTCGAGCCCGTCGCGCACCATGCCGTCCAGGCAGCCATCCTCGGAGGTCCCGAAAACGAAAAGACGGCCCTTACGGGCCGCCGAGAAATCATAGGGATAGGAAATACGGAAGGTCGCGTCGATCGTTTCGTCTGCGGCGGGTGATCGGAGTTCGGAAATGGCGAGGGACTGATCCGGGTCGAAACCCCCGGAATTGGTGCGACTGTTCCACTCCTGCCGGAAGAACGGCGTATCCTGGAACCGTATCGTCAATCCTCGTCGGAGCAGTTCAAGAACCTGCCACTGATTGACCATGGCATAGGAGTGGCTGATCCCACGCCATCCCTCGATGAGGAGTTTTCGCCCGACCATCTTCCGCTATATCCGCGACCCTTCCGCTTCATAGCATGGTCGCAACCCGCGCGTGCGCCAGAGGGTCATGTCGCCCTGTACAATTTGTAACACCTCAATGGCGCGTCCGCGATCCGTCACAACAGCCGGTTCACCACCGCCATCGTTGAGTAGTCAGTCTGGAAGCAATTTGAAAACGATCCTGTTTCACAACATTCTGAGCCGGATCTTCTCACGCGCAAGGAGTGCCACAGAGATCCGCGCGATCCGTTGAAAGCCTTGCTGCCGAGCAAACCGCGGCTTCCTGAACACATCTTGAACAATTCTCGACATTCTACCGGTTTTTTCCGGCCTCCGCCCCTGCGCAATCCCGCTCTGTAGTGCCTAAAGTTGCCGCGCGGCCGTCAGGCCCGAAGGAAAGTGGAGGCTAACGGAATGGGCGAGGCGCTTCGGGACGCCTACGCATTGGCATGCGTGGAACTCGACGCGGCGTGTGAAGCGCTGAAAGCGGCTCAGACGCGCGTGGAGGTTGCCCGCGAGCAATGTGCCGCCCTGGAAGCGCAACTCGGCATGACGACCCTCCAGGACGAGCCGTTCCCGCAGCTTTCCGACGAATCGGGCAAGGCAGGCTGTACCGCCGCCCCCCGCGCCGTCAGGGGCGCCCGGTAGCGCGACACCCCGGCTTCGCCGGATCAGCCACCAGCGGCACCGCGATGCGCGCCGGCCCGGACCCGGCCAGCATCATGTCTTGGCGGGCAGCAGCGTGTCCGGCACCAGCTTGAAAGCGTATTCGGGCGCGACATAGTCCCCCGGCTTCTGCCGCTTCGGCAGCGTGATCTTCTCGCGCTTGGGCGCCTCATACGGAATGTGGCGCAGCAGGTGGCGGATGATGTTCAGCCGCGCCCGCTTCTTGTCGTCCGACAGCGCCGCGTACCATGGCGCCCAGGCCGTGTCGGTGGCGAGGAACATCGCGTCGCGCGCCCGCGAATAATCGTACCAGCGGCTGTACGACTTCAGATCCATCGGCGAGAGCTTCCACAGCTTCCGCCCATCGTCGATCCGCGCCTCGAGCCGTCGGGTCTGTTCCTCGGGGCTCACTTCCAGCCAGTACTTCAGCAGGATGATGCCGGAATCGATCAGCGCCTTCTCGACCGCTGGCACCATCTGCAGGAAGCGCTCGACCTGCTTCTCGCTCGTGAAGCCCATCACGCGCTCGACGCCGGCGCGGTTGTACCAGGACCGGTCGAAGATCACGACCTCGCCGGCCGCGGGCAGATGCGGGATGTAGCGCTGGATGTACATCTGCGACTTCTCGCGCTCGGTCGGCGCGGGAAGTGCCACGACGCGGAAGACGCGGGGGCTGACGCGTTCCGTGATCGCCTTGATGGTGCCGCCCTTGCCGGCGCCATCCCGGCCCTCAAAAACGATGCAGACCTTCGCACCGCTCTGCTGGACCCACATTTGCAGCTTCACCAGCTCAACATGCAGGTCATGCAGCGCGGCGTCATAGGCCTTGCGGGAGAGCTTGCCATCCGGGCGCAGCCCGAGATCCAGCGCGACCTCCGCCTCGTCGTCCCTGCCCTTCTTCTTCTTCTTCTTCTTCGCCATCGCAAACATCCTCCCGCGGCATCGCCGATGCCGCGAGAATCGTAGGCCGGCCCCGGCACAGGCGCCAGCGTCGTTATCGCCGACGATGCGCATGGCAGCGGAGGAGGAGATGCGCCGTGCGGAGCATCTCCACGCCGGCCCTCAGCCCTTCAGCCGCGCCGCCGCGCCCGGCGCGATCCAGGCCAGTGCACCATGGGCAAAGACCGCGCTCGGCGCCCGCCGGTCGGGATCGACGAGCACGACATCGCCGCGCCTGCCCGGCTCCAGCACGCCGCGATCGGTCAACCCGCACGCCTCGGCGGGATTGCGGCTGACCAGCGCCCAGGCTCGCGGCAGGTCGAGCGCGCCGCGATCGACCATGATGAAGGCCGCCTGCATCATCGTCGGCCAGACATAGTCCGACGCCAGCACCGTCACGAGACCGCGCTCGGCAAGCGGCGCGGCGCTCGCCCAGCCGATATGGCTGCCCCCGCGCACCACGTTGGGCGCGCCCATCACCACCGGCTCGCCGGCGGCTCGGGCGTCGGCGGCGACCGCCTCAGCCATCGGGAACTCGCAGATGCGCGCGCCGAGGCCACGGAACAGCGCGCGGTCATCGAGCGTCGCGTCGTCGTGGCTCAGCACCGGGATCTCCGCCTGCGCGGCGGCGGCGGCCAGGCGCGCGCGCGCGGCCGGAACCTGGTCGCGCCGCGCGGCGATACGCCGGGCCAGCGCGCTGAACTCCGGGACGGACATGCCGGCCCGCCCGGCGAACTTCGCGGCCGAGGCGGGATCGTCGAGCTTCTTCAGGATCCCCGGCGTGTGGTCGTTGAAGCCGAGCAGATGCACCGAGCCATCGGCGATGCCGTCGAGCGCCTCCTCCAGCGCGTCGAGATTGTCGGCCTCGAAGCGCAGATGCACGCGCAGGTCGGTCGCGCTTTCCGCGCGCGTGTCCGGCAGCGCCGCCTTCAGCGCGCGCCAGGCGTCCAGCGACCGCAGCCCCGGCTCCCAGGACAGGGTGACGCCGAGGAACGCCGTGGTGATGCCGCAGGCGATGAGTTGCGCCGCGGAATCCCGCAGCGCGAGCGGCACCGGCAGGCCGATGCCCGGGCGCGGCTGGAGCTGCCGCTCATGGGCATCGCCGTGGATGTCCACCAACCCGGGTAGCACCAGGAGCCCGGTTGCGTCGAAACGCATCGCCCCGCCGGGCGCGGCATCGGCCACCACGCCGCCGCTCAGCGCCAGATCGCCATCCGCCATCGCATCGCCGCGCAGCACGCGGCCGCCGTCAATCAGCCAATCCATCCGTCTCAGGGCTCCACCACCAATTGCACGCGTCCCGCGGCATAGACCGCGATGGTCCAGTCCACCGGCTGGCCCTCGGCATCGACGTTCAGCGATTCCGCCACCATGACGGGGCGAGACCGCGACTGCTGCAGCAGATCGGCCTCCTCCGGCGTCGGCAGCCGCGCCGTGATGCGGGAGGATTGGCGCCGGTAATCCCCCGCCCCGCAGGCCTGCAGCGCCGCGGTGATCGAGGGATTCGCGCCGAGCACCTCGGCGGCCGCGGCACAGCGCGGCAGCGGCATGTGGTGCGTGCCGAGCACCACGGGCCGCCCATTCGACAGCCCGAGCCGATCCACCCGCAGCACGAGCCGCCCGCGCCGGACACCGAGTGCCTCGGCAAGCTGCGTCTCGGCCGGGATCTCGCCGATACGCAGGATGCGTCCGGCGGGCTCGCGGTTCTGCCCGCGCAGCACCTCCGAGAAGCGCGTCCGCGGGCCGAGGCGGTAGTCGACCACATCCTCGGCCACGAAGGCGCCGCGTCCCTGTTCGACGCGAATCAGGCCGCGCGCCTCGAGATCCTCGAGCGCGCGGCGCACCGTGTGGCGGTTCACGCCGAACTGCGCGGTCAGCACCGCCTCGGTCGGCAGGCGATCGCCGGCGGCGCGTGTGCCGCGCGCGATCTCGGCTTCCATCGTGGCGGCGATCTGGCGCCACAATGCCACGCCCTGGCCGCGTTCGAGGGGGGCAGTCGTCATCGAAACTTCAATCATCCCTGGTCATGTCCGTGGGATATCCGTGTGGACTTTCTGACGCGCCAATGTCTAGCTGTCTAGACAAATCCGATGACCCAGACAGCATCCCATCCCGACCCCGAGCGCCGCCATTGGATGGCGGTGCTCGCCCGTGCCGGCGGCGACGACATCGCCGCCCTGATGCCTCCCCTGCCCGCCCATGAGCGGCTGCGGGCGCCCGAAACCGGGCTCGTCATGGTGCGCGGCCGCGCCGGCGGCGACGGCACGCCCTTCAACCTCGGCGAGATGACCGTCACGCGCTGCGCCGTGCGGCTCGGCGAGACGGTCGGCCATGCCTATGTCGCCGGGCGCGACAAGCGGCAGGCGGAACTGGCGGCGGTGCTCGACGCGGCCCTGCAGGACCCGGCGCGGCGGGAAGCGCTGATGTCGGCGGTGATCGCCCCGCTCGCCGCGCGCCAGCAGGCCGCGCGCGATGCCGAGGCACGGCGCGCCGCCGCGACGAAGGTGGATTTCCTCGCCATGCAGACGACCCGATGAGCGCGCTGACCCCCGGCTTCGCCGATCCCGTGATCGACGCGCAGGCCTGCTTCCGCGCGGTATTGGAGGCGATGAGCCGCCCGGGCCGCGTGCTGGTCGCCGGCACCGCGCTTCGCCCGCCCGCGCCGATGAACCGCGCGGCGGCGGCGGTGCTGTTGGCGCTCGCCGATGCCGATACGCCCCTGTCGCAGGATGCCGGCCCCGATGCGGAAGCCTGGCTGCGCTTCCATTGCGGCGCGCCGCTGGTGGCGCCGACCGAGGCGAGCTTCGTCCTGGCCACCGCCACGGCGCCGGCGCTGTCGTCGCTGATGCGGGGCAGCGAGGAGGAACCGCAGGGCGGCGCGACGCTGATCCTGCAGGTGGAGGCGCTGATCCCCGGCGAGGGCTGGCGCCTCGGCGGACCGGGCATCGAGACCGAGCATCGCCTGCGCGTGGACGGCGCACCCACGGGCTTCATCGCTGCCTGGGCGCGCAACCGCGCGGGCTTCCCCTGCGGCGTCGATGTCGTGCTGTGCGCGGGGGATCGCCTCGCCGCGCTGCCGCGCACCGTTTCCATCGCGGAGGGCTGAGCCGATGTATGTGGCCGTGAAGGGCGGTGAGCGCGCGATTTCCGCCGCCCATGCCTGGCTCGAGGAAACGCGGCGCGGCGATGCCGGCCTGCCCGAGCTGACCGTCGCGCAGATCGAACAGCAGATGGGTCTCGCGGTCGATCGCGTCATGGCGGAAGGGTCGTGCCATGACCGCTTCCTCGCGGCACTCGCGATCAAGCAGGCCAAGGGCGATTTGATCGAGGCCGCCTTCCTGCTGCGCGCCTATCGCACCACCCTGCCCCGCTTCGGCGCGAGCGAGCCGCTCGACACCGCGGCGATGCGGCTGCGCCGGCGCATCAGCGCGACCTACAAGGACCTGCCAGGCGGCCAGGTGCTCGGCCCGACATTCGACTACACGCATCGCCTGCTGGATTTCGCGCTCGCCGCGGAAGGCGAACGGGCCGCGGCGCCGGAAGCCTCCGGGCCGGTCGTCGCCGCGCCGCGCGTGACCGAGTTGCTGGCGCGCGAAGGACTGATGCAGCGCGAGGCGACGGACGACGCCGAACCCGGCGACCTGACGCGCCAGCCCCTGGCCTTTCCGGCGGAGCGGCCAGTGCGGTTGCAGAACCTCGCGCGCGGCGATGAGGGCTTCCTGCTCGCGCTCGGTTATTCGACGCAGCGCGGCTACGGCAATGCGCATCCCTTCGTCGGCGAGATCCGCGTGGGCCATGTCGCGGTGGAATTCACGCCGCCGGAACTCGGCTTCCCGATCGAGCTCGGCGAGATCGGCATCACCGAATGCCAGATGGTCAACCAGTTCAAGGGCAGCCGCACCGAACCGCCGCAATTCACCCGCGGCTATGGCCTCGTCTTCGGCCATGGCGAACGCCGCGCGATGTCCATGTCGCTGGTCGACCGCTCGCTGCGTGCGGCGGAACTGGGCGAGGACGTCACCGCCCCCGCGCAGGATGCGGAATTCGTGCTGTACCACTCCGACAACATCGAGGCGACCGGCTTCGTCGAGCACCTGAAGCTGCCGCACTACGTCGATTTCCAGTCGGAGCTGGAGAACCTGCGCACCATCCGGCGCAGCGCCGCGGAAGCGGTTCAGGAGGCGGCGGAATGAGCGTGACTCTCGAAGGCTACAACTTCGCCTATCTGGACGAGGCGACGAAGCGGATGATCCGCCGCGCCATCCTCAAGGCGGTGGCGATCCCGGGGCACCAGATCCCCTTCGGCGGACGGGAGATGCCGCTGCCCTATGGCTGGGGCACGGGCGGCATCCAGGTCACGGCCTCGATCCTCGGGCCCGACGACACGCTGAAGGTGATCGACCAGGGGTCGGACGATACCACCAACGCCATCTCGATCCGCCGCTTCTTCACCCGCGTCGCCGGCGTCGCGACCACCGAACACACGGCGGAGGCGAGCATCATCCAGACCCGCCACCGCATCCCCGAGCGCGTGCTGCGGGAGGACCAGATCATGGTCTACCAGGTCCCGCAGCCCGAACCGCTGTTCAAGCTGGAACCGCGCCGCGTCGAGACGAAGCGCCTGCACGCGCTCGCCGATTACGGGCTGATGCATGTGCGTCTGTATGAGGACATCGCGCGGCTGGGGCACATCGCGAAGGCCTATGACTATCCGGTCATGGTGAACCAGCGCTACCTGATGTCGCCCTCCCCCATCCCGGCCTTCGACAATCCGAAGATGGACCGCATGCCGGCGCTGCAATTGTTCGGCGCGGGGCGCGAGAAGCGCATCTACGCCATCCCGCCCTACACGGATGTGCGTTCGCTCGACTTCGAGGACCATCCCTTCCGTCCGATCCGCGCGCCGCATGCCTGCGCGCTGTGCGGCAGCCGCGACACCTATCTGGATGAGGTGATCACGGATGATCGCGGCGGGCGGCTCTTCGTCTGCTCCGACACCGATTTCTGCGCCGAACGCCAGGCCGATGCGGCGAAGGAGGCCGCGGAATGAGCACGCCCATCCTGACCGCCGAGGGGCTGAACCTGCGCTTCGGGTCGATCGCCGCACTCAGCGACGTCGCCATCGACATCACTGAGGGCGAGGTCGTCGCCATCGTGGGTGAGTCCGGCTCGGGCAAGACCACGCTGCTGCGTGTCCTCTCGGGCCTGATGGCCCCCGATGCGGGCACGGTCCGCTGGCTGGGCGAGGACGTCCACGCCATGGGCGAGGCCGCGCGCCGGCGTCTGATGCGCACCGATTGGGGCTTCGTCCACCAGAACCCGCGCGACGGGCTGCGGCTTGCCGTCTCGGCCGGCGGCAATGTCGGTGAGAGGCTGATGGCCGTCGGCGCCCGCCACTACGGCAATATCCGCAGCGAGGCCCTGTCCTGGCTCGCCAAGGTCGAGATCGACGCAACCCGCATCGACGACCTGCCGCGCACCTTCTCGGGCGGCATGCAGCAGCGCCTGCAGATCGCGCGCACGCTGGTCACGCGGCCGAAGCTGGTCTTCATGGACGAACCGACCGGCGGGCTCGACGTCTCGGTCCAGGCGCGGCTGCTCGACCTGATCCGCTCGCTGTCGCGCGAGCTCGGCCTCGCCGTGCTGATCGTCACGCACGACATCGCCGCCGCGCGGCTGCTCGCCGACCGCATCCTGGTGATGCGGCGCGGGGAGGTGGTGGAACAGGGGCTGACCGACCGCGTGCTGGACGATCCGCAGCATCCCTATACGCAACTCCTCGTCTCCTCGGTGCTTGCCGCATGACCCCCGCGATCCGGACCGAAGGGCTGTCCAAGGCCTTCACGCTGCACCTCCAGGGGGGCACACGCATTCCCGTGCTGGGCGATGTCGATCTTGCTGTCCATTCCGGCGAATGCGTCGCCCTGTGGGGGCCCTCGGGGGCGGGCAAGTCGACGCTGATGCGCTGCCTCTACGGCAATTACGGCGCGGGCGCGGGGCGCATCCTGCTGCGCCATGCCGGCGCCGATCTCGACCTGGTGTCCGCCGACCCGCGCGACGTGATCGCGGCGCGGCGGGAGACGCTCGGCTACGTCTCGCAATTCCTGCGCGTCATTCCGCGCGTGGCGACGCGCGACATCGTCGCCGAGCCCATGATCGCCCGCGGCGTGCCGCGCGAGGAAGCCCTCGCCCGCGGGACGGCCCTGCTGCACCGGCTCAACCTGCCCGACCGGCTGCATGCCCTGCCGCCCGCCACCTTCTCGGGCGGCGAGCAGCAGCGCGTGAACCTTGCCCGCGGCTTCGCGCCGGGCTACCCGGTGCTGCTGCTGGACGAACCCACGGCGAGCCTCGACGCCGCCAATCGCGCCGTGGTGATCGCCCTGATCAACGAGGCCAAGGCGGCCGGCACCGCCATCATCGGCATCTTCCACGACGCCGAGGTGCGCGAGGCCGTCGCCGACCGACTTTTCGAAGTGCTCCCCCACCAGGACGCCGCATGACCGCCGAGACCATCCTCACCAACGCCATCCTCGTCCTGCCGACCGAGACGATCCACGGCACGCTGCTGATCCGCGACGGCCGCATCGCGGACATCCAGACCGGCCGCAGCCATGTGGCCTCGGCGCGCGACCTCGAAGGCGACCACCTGATCCCCGGCGTGGTGGACGTCCACACCGACAACCTCGAACGCCAAGTGCAGCCGCGGGCGAATGCCCGCTGGCCCTCGCGCTCCGCGATGATCGCGCATGACGCGCAATGCGCGGCGGCCGGCGTGACGACGGTGTTCGATGCGCTGTGCCTCGGCGACCTCGGTTTCGACCAGGGGCGCGGGCAGACCTTCCGCGAGGGCGTCGAAGACCTCGACGCGCTGGCGGATACCGGTGCGCTACGGTCGGAGCACTTCCTGCACCTTCGCTGCGAGATCCCTGCCCCCGACATGGTGCCCGCCGTCGATCCGGTGGGCGACCATCCGCGCGTGCGCATGGTCTCCCTGATGGATCATTCGCCGGGCGTCGGCCAGTACCGCGACATCCCGCGCTATGTCGCGATGCGCCGCAAGCAGACCAGCATGACGGTCGAACAGGTCGAGGCGCGCATCGACGAGCTGCTCGCCCAACGCGAACGCCTGCGCGAACCGCAGCGCCGCTGGCTGCTGAACCGCATCGCGCACCGCGACCTGCCGCTCGCCTCGCATGACGATGATTCACCGGACGAGGTGCGCCGCAACCTCGCCGACGGCATCGCCATCAGCGAGTTCCCGGTGGCGATGGAAGCCGCCGAGGCCGCGCGCGATGCGGGTGTCGTCGTCATCGCCGGCGCGCCCAACGTCGTCCGCGGCGGCAGCCATTCGGGCAATGTCTCCGCCGCCGACCTGGTGCGCGCCGGCGCGGCGCATGCCTTCGCCTCCGACTACGTGCCGGCCTCGATGATCGAGGCAGCGTGGCGCAGCGTGGCGGAAGCCGGCATCACCCTGCCCGCCGCCGTGGCGATGATCGCCGACGCCCCGGCGCGCATGGCGCGGCTCGACGACCGGGGCCGGTTGCAGACCGGGCTGCGCGCGGATCTGGTGCAGCTCCGCCCGGTGCACGACATCCCCGTCGTCCGCCGCGTCTGGCGCGAGGGCGCGCGCGTCGCATGACGCCGCACCGCATCGCGCTCTACTGGGCGCCGGAGGATTCCGACGTCCTGCACGGCCGTGCCAGCACCTGGCTCGGCCGGGATGCGGCGAGCGGCGCCGTGCTCGATCAGCCCGCGCTGCCCGGCCTGGACATCGCGGAGATCACCGCCGATCCGCGCGGCTATGGCCTGCATGCGACACTGAAGCCGCCCTTCCGTCTCGCCAACGGCTATGCGGCGGCACGCGACGCCACGGCAGCGCTCGCGGCAGGGACGGCGCCCTTCGACCTGCCGCCGCTCGCGGTCTTCGACCTCGACGGCTTTCTCGCCCTGCGCGAGACCGCCCCCTGCCCCGCCCTGCACGCCTTCGCCGATGCCTGCGTCGAGGCGCTGGACGACCATCGCGCACCGTCCACTGAGGCCGAGATCGCGCGCCGACGCCCCGAACGCCTCTCCGCCTCGCAGCGGGAGAACCTCACGCGCTGGGGCTACCCGTATGTCTTCGGGGAATGGCGCTTCCACGTGACGCTGTCGCGCCGCCTGAGCGCGGAGGAGAAGGCGGTCGTCATGCCCGCCGTCACCGGTTACCTGGGCGAAACGCCGGCCAGCGCGCGGCGCGTGAAGGCGATCAGCCTGTTCGTCCAGCCCGCACCCGGCGCGCCCTTCACGATCGCCGAGCGTCTTCCGCTGCGCGGGTGAGTTCCGCGACGACGCGCGCTGCACCCTGTTCCGGCGTCGCGTCGTTCATCACCGTCACCACGTCGAGGCCGGGCGCGAGGGTCATCTCGCGCTTCAGCCGCGCGGCGATGTCCTCCGCCGTCTCGCGCCCGCGCGCGGCGAGGCGCGCGGCGAGCACCGCTTCCGGCGCCGTCACCACCAGCACGCGCAGCGGATAGCGCGCCGCCGCTTCCGCCAGCACGCCGCGCGAGAGATTCGCCACCGCGACGCGCCGGGCGGCGATGTCGGACTCGATGTCACGGGGAATGCCGTAGAGCAGCCCATGCACGTTCCACCACAGGGCGAAGCCGCCGGTGTCGCGCTCGGCCTCGAATCCCGGGACGTCGAGGGCGCGATGCGCCTCGCCCCCCGCCGCGGCGGGGCGGGTGATGGCGCGCTGCACGAAGCGGAAGCGTGGGTCGCCATCCAGTTGCGCCCGGGCGAGCGCCATCAGCGTGTCCTTGCCCGCGCCCGAGGGCCCGACCACCGCCATCAGCATGAACCGCAGAACCCCCGGCAGGATTGACGCGCCCCCTCTGCCGCGCGACGACATTCCCCGCAAGACCGAGGAACCGCGCACATGTCCGTCGTGACGCCGGAGATGATCGGCTTCCCCGCCAAGGAGGCCCCGAGCATGTTCACCACCCGCCCCGAACTCATCGGCACCTTCGGCGCCGTCGCCTCCACCCATTGGCTCGCCAGCCAGGTCGGCATGGCGGTGCTGGAACGCGGGGGCAATGCCTTCGATGCCGCGGCGGCCGCTGGCTTCACGCTGCAGATCGTCGAACCGCACCTGACTGGGCCCGGCGGCGACTGCCCCATCATCGTCCACAGCGCCGCGACCGGCGCGCAGTCCGTCATTTGCGGCCAGGGGCCGGCCCCGGCAGGGCTGACGGTCGCCCATGTCCAGGATCATCTCGGCCTGGACATCATGCCGGGCACCGGGCTGCTGGCCACACCCATCCCCGGCGCCTTCGACGCCTGGATGCTGATGCTGCGCGACCACGGCACCTGGTCGGTGCGCGAGGTGCTCGCCTACGCCATCGGCTATGCGCGGAACGGCGCGCCGATGGTCCCGCGCATCCGCGCCACCATCGAAAGCGTCCGGCCGCTGTTCGAAAGCGAGTGGCCGACCTCCGCGGCGCTGTGGCTGCGCGACGGCGGGCCGGCGCCGAACGGCCTCTATGCCAACCCGACCCTCGCCGATACCTATGAGCGCGTGACGCGGGAAGCCGAGGCAGCCGGCGGCAGCCGCGAGAAGCAGATCGATGCCGCGCGCGACGCCTGGTATCGCGGCTTCGTCGCGGAGGCGATCGGCCGCTTCGCCACGGGCACCGAGGCGATCGACACCTCCGGCCGCCGCCATCGCGGCGTGATCACGGCGGACGACATGGCGCGCTGGTCCGCACCCGTCGAGAAGCCCGTCACGCTCGACTACCATGGCCACACCGTCCTGAAATGCGGCGCCTGGAGCCAGGGCCCGGCCATGCTCCAGACGCTCGCACTGATGGCCGGCTTCGATGTCGGCGCCATGGATCCGGTGGGTGCGGACTTCATCCATCACGTCGTCGAGGCGAAGAAGCTCGCCTTCGCCGATCGCGAGGCCTTCTACGGCGATCCCGACTTCGTCGACGTGCCCCTCGCGACGCTGCTCTCCCCCGCCTACAACGATGCACGGCGCAAGCTGATCGGCCCGGATGCCTCGCTCGACCTCATCCCCGGCAATCCGGACGGTCGCGCGCACCGCACCGACTACGCCGCCGCGATCCGCCGTGCGAAGGACCTCGCCGCGGCGATGGGGTCGGGGGAGCCGACGGTCTCGCGCCTGGGCGCGTCGAGCGGCGATACCTGCCATGTCGATGTCATCGACAAGCATGGCAACATGGTCAGCGCCACGCCGTCCGCGGGCTGGCTGCAATCCTCGCCCGCCATTCTGGAGCTCGGCTTCTGCCTCGGTTCACGCTGCCAGATGTTCTGGCTGGACCCGTCGCTGCCGAACGGGCTGCAGCCGGGCAAGCGGCCGCGCACCACCCTGTCGCCATCCATGGTATTGAAGGATGGCAGGCCCTGGATGTCCTTCGGCACGCCGGGCGGCGAACAGCAGGACCAGTGGCAGCCCATCATGCTGATGCGCATGATCCATCATGGCTTCAACATCCAGCAGGCGATCGACCTGCCGTCCTTCCATTCCGAGCACTGGATCAGCTCCTTCTGGCCGCGCGGTGCGAAGCCCGGGAAGGTCGTGATCGAAGGCCGGTACGCGCCCGCCGTGCTGGAGGAGCTGAAGGCACGCGGCCATGTCGCCGAGATGGGCGGCGAGTGGTCGGAAGGGCGCCTGACCGGCGTGCGGCGCGAGGCCGACGGCACGATCCGCGCGGGGGCCAATCCACGCGGCATGCAGGGCTACGCGGTCGGCCGCTGATGCGCGTCCTGCTCGCCCTGGTGCACTACTTCAAGGGGGAGGCGGAATCCCGCCACTCCTCGACAGATGAGCGCCGGCGCGAACAACGGGCCGGGGTGCTGCGCCAGGTGATCGACGCCTGGCGCGGCCAGCTTGGCGCGACCACCACCCTGACCATCGAGACCAAGCGCTTTGACCGCGTCCGCGGCGCGATGGACGGCCTCGACATCATGGTGGTCACGAACGGCACCGACCATCTGCTGGACGACGCCTTCGCCAGGGCGCGGGGCGTGCGGCATGTCGCAGCGCAGGTCGACAATCCACGCATGCTGGGCTTCGCGGCGCATCGACTGTTCGCGGAACTGCGCAACAGCTACGATCTGTTCTGCTATTCCGAAGACGACCTGCGCATTGCCGATCCCGGTTTCATCGACCGGCTGCGAGCCTTCCAGGATGCCTTCGGCTGGAAGCGGCTGCTGATGCCGAATCGCTTCGAATGGAATCCCAACGGCCCGACGCTGAAGACCTGGATCGACGGCGACATCCGCCCTGGCGCGACCGAACGCTGGCGCGATCCGCTGCCCGACGAGCCCTTCCTGCACCTGCCCCTGCCCGGCCGCGCGCCGGTGGTCTTCCGCCGCGCGATGAACCCGCATAGCGGCTTCTTCGCGCTGTCCGCGACGCAACTTGCGCATTGGGTGCGGCAGCCGAGCTTCCTCGACCGCGACTGTTCCTTCATCTCGCCGCTGGAAAGCGCGGCGACGCTCGCCGTCATGAAGACCTTCCCGATCTACAAGGCGCATGGGCCGGATGCGGGCTTCCTCGAGATCGAGCATCTCGACAATCGCTTCTCCTCCATGAAACTGCCGGGATCAGGAGGAACGCCATGATCATCACGGATGCACAGGTGCATATCTGGGCCAGCGGCACGCCGAGCGGCGACCATCGCCAGGTATCGCGCTTCACGGTCGACGAGTTGCTGGCCGAGATGGGCGAAGCGGGTGTGGCGGGCGCGGTGATCCATCCCCCCGTCTCCTGGGACCCGGATGCCAATGCGCTCGCGGAAGCCGCCGCCGCGGAGCATCCGGACCGCTTCGCCGTACTGGGCCAGGTGCCGCTCGACGCGCCGGAGACCAGCCGCGCGCTGCTGAAGGGATGGCGCAATCGACCGGGCCAATGCGGCCTGCGCTATCCGCTGATCCGCAAGGATCAGGAAGCCTGGCCCTTCGACGGCACGCTGGATTGGCTGTGGCCCGTCGCCGAGGAAGAAGGCCTGCCCATCGCCACCATGGCCTGGCGCTTCCTGCCCGAATTCGGCCGCATCGCCGAACGTCATCCGAGGCTGCGCCTGATCATCGACCATTGCGGGCTTATCCGGCACGAGAAGGGCGCGGCGGCCTTCTCGAACATCGACGCCGTCACCGCGTTGGCGCGCTTCCCGAACGTCGCGCTGAAGGCGACCGGCGCGCCAGGGTATTCGCAGCAGGGCTATCCCTTCCGCGACATCCATGACGGGCTGCATCGCCTCTACGACGCCTTCGGGCCGGATCGCTTCTTCTGGGGCACCGACATCACGCGCATGCCCTGTTCCTGGACGCAGTGCATCACGCTCTTCACCGAGGAACTGCCCTGGCTGCACGGCGATGCGCTGGAGCGCGTGATGGGCCGCGCCTTCTGCGACTGGATTGGCTGGGCCGGGCCCGGTGCCGCACGGCGTTAAAGCGCTTTCCGTTCGCTCCGGCTCACGGAAATCACACCAGCCGGTTTGGTTTTGCGAGCATCTTTGCCCGATCAGGTGATTCCACCTGAGCGGGATCTGCCCTGAGGGATCAGAACACGCCCATGGCGAGGCCCGCCGCCATCGCCGCGCCCAGTTCCTCGCAGCGCGCGATCTCCTCGGCGCCGATCGTCTTCGGCGCCAGGATCGCCTCGGGCGTCTGGGCGTGGGTGATGACGATGACCGGCTCGGCCACCGCCCGCAGCCGCCAGCCGGTCGCGATGCGCGCGACCTGGCGGGCGGCGTTGGTGCCATCACTGCCGGCGCAGACCATCAGCGCATAGGGCCGCCCCTCGATGCGGCCCAGCGCGGCGTAGTAGGTGCGGTCGAAGAAGTCCTTCATCATGCCCGCGATGGCGGCGAGGTTCTCCGGCGTCACGAAGAGGTAGCCGTCGGCGGCGAGCACATCCTCCCCGGTCGCGTCGCGCGCTTCCAGCAGGCGGACTGCGACGCCCTGCCCTCCCGCCGCGCGTGCCGCGGCCTGCGCCATCTGCCGCGCCCCGCCGGTCATCGAATGGAAGACGATCAGCAGCGTCTTCGTCATTGCCCCTCCGCGTGCCTATCCTCGCACCCCACCAGAGGAGGAAGATACGCGATGACGGACAAGGACGCGCACGCCGCGCTGCAAGCCACCGGTCGCGCGGCGATGCGGGAAGTGCTCGGCGAGACCTACATGGCGAAGCGCGATGCCAGCACCTCGCCATTGAACCAGGCGCTGCGGCATCTGTCGGAGGAATTCCCCTACGCCTCGCTGTGGACCCGCGGCACGCTGACGCGGCGCGAACGCAGCATGGTGACGATCGGCATGCTGGTGGCGATGAGCCAGCATCACGAGTTGCGCGGACATCTGGTCGGTGCGCTGAACAATGGCTGCACGCCGGAGGAAATCGCGGAAGTGATCACGCATTCCTGCGCCTATGCCGGATTTCCGGCGGCGATCGCGGCGATGCGGACGGCGGAGGAGGTGCTGAGAGAGGTTGGCGCAGTGGGGTAATGGGCGGAACCGGTGAGGGGATTCGCCCCTCCCCGGACCGCAAAGCAGTACTTCGCGTCCACCAAAGGCCGAGAAGCCTTTGGAAACCTCGACCTGGCGCTGCGCGCTGCTGGCAGGATCAACGCCGAAACCCGCATTTGCGCACGAAGCGCGCTCGGCGGGGATCGTATGCCCATTCCGCCCCGCACCAGAAGACTGCGGTCCAGGATGCCCAGCATCCTGGCGGGGTGGTTCGGAGGGGCAGAGCCCCTCCGATTTTCGAGCGCCTGAGGCCTTTGCCCGAACGAAACCCGGAGAGAAGCTATGCCCCTCTCCAGCTCGACTTCACCGCGTGCGCGGCCCCGTCCGCCGCGGCGCCGGCGTCCGCACGGCCTGCGCCGGCGCGGGTGCCGCGACGCCGCCCGCCGCCTTCGCCGCCTGTGCGCGCAGATCGGCGATGGTCGCGCGGTTCGTCACCTGCTCGGGGTTGGTGCGCACTTCGACGATGGCCGGCTTGCCGGAGGCGAGCGCCCGCTTCACCGCCGGCACCAGCTCCTCGGTGCGCTCCACGAGCTCACCGTGGCCGCCGAAGGCTTCGATGAACTTGGCGAAGTCCGGATTGGTCAGCGCCGTCCCGGAGACGCGAGCCGGGTAGGCGCGTTCCTGGTACATGCGGATCGTGCCGTACATCTGGTTGTTGAACACCAGGATCACTGGGTTCACCGAATGGTGGAACGCCGTCGCGATTTCCTGCCCCGTCATCAGGAAGCCACCATCGCCGACGAAGGCGATCACCGGCCGGTCGGGATAGGTGATCTTCGCGCCGATCGCGGCCGGCACCGAGTAACCCATGGCGCCGTTGGTCGGGCCCAGGAAGTCCTGCTTCTCGCTGAAATGCATGAAGCGGTTCGGCCAAGTGGCGAAGTTGCCGGCATCCGTCGTGAAGATGGTATCCGCCGGCAGTTCCTTCTCCAGCGCCTGGAGCGCGACGGCGAGGTTCAGCGGCCCATCGTAATCCTGCGGCTTGGCCTGGGCCAGGCGCAGCTCGCGAAGCTCCTTGGTCCAGGCGGACCAAGCCGGCTTCTTCACCGCACCCGCCGCCTTGGCGGCAGCGGCGAAGGCATTCAGTTCCGACACGATGCCGAGGGCGGGGCGATAGACGCGCCCGATCTCCGCCTGGTCAGGGTAGACATGAACGATCGGCGTCGCGCCCGCCATGTCGAGCAGCGTGTAGCCCTGGCTCACCGGCTCCCCGATGCGGGTGCCGATGGCGAGGATCAGGTCGGCCTCCTTCGCCTTGGCGACCAGCCCCGCATCCGCGCCGACCCCAAGGTCGCCGACATAATTCGCCGAGGTGCCGTCGAAGAGCCCCATGCGCCGGAAGGCGACGGAGACCGGCAGGTCGTTCGCGATCAGCCAGTCGCGGATATCGGCCTTGCCCTGTTCGGTCCAGCGCGACCCGCCGATGATAGCAAGCGGCTTCTTCGCCCCTTCCAGCATCTTCAACACGCGGGCCATGGCATCGGGAGCGGGATGCGGCGGCAGCACCTCGGCCGGCGGGATGTCGGGCACGGAGGCCAGGCGCTTCTGCATCTCCTCGCTGATCGCGACCACGACCGGACCGGGCCGGCCGGAGGTCGCGACATCGAAGGCATGGGCCATCAGTTCCGGGATGCGCTTCTCATCGTCGATCTGCGTCACCCACTTCGCCAGCGGGCCGAACATCTGGCGGTAGTCGACCTCCTGGAAGGTCTCGCGATCCGTCTCCTCGATCGGGATCTGGCCGACCAGCAGCACCAGCGGCGTCGAATCCTGGAAGGCGACATGGACGCCGATCGCGGCGTGGCAGGCGCCGGGGCCGCGGGTGACGATGGCGACACCCGGCTTGCCCGTCAGCTTGCCATAGGCCTCGGCCATGTGGACCGCGCCGGCCTCGAAGCGGCAGGTCACCAGTTGAAGCTGGTTGCGCACCGCATAGAGGCCGTCCAGCAGATCCAGATAGGACTCGCCCGGCACGCAGAAGGCATGCGTCACGCCCTGCGCGACCAGCGCATCCGCCAGAAGCTTGCCACCCGTGCGCCCCACAGCCGCGCGCCGACCCTCAGTCATCCGGACATCCTTCCCGTGATTCGGAAACAGTCGGCCGGGAAGCTAGCCCGTCCCGGCCGGCACGTCACTCCGCCGGCTGAGGTCCGTGGCCATGCCCGCCATCGCGCCCGCCCTTCGCCTCGAGGTCGGCGAGCTTCGCCGCGATAGCCCCGATCGGCTTGGTATAGGGTGCGAGCAGCAGGTAGAGCGCCGGCACCGCGTAGAGGGTGACGAAGGTGGACAGGGTGATGCCACCCACGATCACCACGCCCAGCGCCGAACGGCTTTCCGCGCCCGCCCCCGTCGCCGCGGCGAGCGGCACGGCGCCCAGCACCGTCGCGATGGAGGTCATCAGGATCGGGCGCAACCGCACCACCGAGGCTTCCAGCACGGCCTCGCGGATCGACAGCCCCCGGTCGCGCAACTGATTGGCGAATTCGACGACGAGAATGCCGTTCTTCGCCATCAGCCCGATCAGCAGGATCATGCCGATCTGGCTGAAGATGTTGAGCGACTGGCCCGTCCACCACAGCGCCATCAACCCGCCGGTGATGGCCAGCGGCGTCGAGAGCAGGATGACGAAGGGGTGGACGAAGCTCTCGAACTGCGCCGCCAGCACCAGGAAGACGACCAGCAGCGCCATGGCGAAGGTGACATACAACGCGCCGGAGGATTCCTTGAATTCCAGCGACTGGCCCCGATAAGCGATGCGCGCCTCGCGCGGCAGCACCTCCGCCGCCACGCCATCCAGGAAGGCGAGCGCATCGCCAAGCGAATAGCCCGGCGCGAGGGAAGCGGTGATGGTGATGGCGCGCACCCGGTCCTCGCGCGCCAGCGTCTGGGCGCGGGCGCGTTCGGACAAGGTCACCACGTTGGACAGCGGCACCAGCCCGCCCGAGGCGGTCCGCACGAAGACGTTCTGCAGGTCATAAGGCGACAGCCGCATTTCGTTCGGTGCCTGCAGCAGCACCTTGTATTCCTGCCCGCCCACGACATAGGTCGTGACCTCGCGCGAGCCCATCATCGTCTCGATGGTACGGCCGACGGCGGCGATGGAAATGCCGAGGTCGGCGGCCTTGCGGCGGTCGATCTCGACGCGGACCTCGGGCTTGGTCTCCTTGAAATTGTGGTCAAGGTTCAGCAGGCGCGGATTGTCCCGCGCGCGGGCCAGGAAGAGGTCACGCCATTCGACCAGCGTGTCGTAGTCCGGCCCGCCGATCACGAATTGCACCGGCGGCTGGAAGCCGCGCGCGCCGAGGGAGGGCGGGTTGAGGGCGAAGCCGCGCACGCCGGGAATGGCGTTGATGGCCGGGAACACCTCCGCGGCGATGGTCTGCTGGCTGCGGTGGCGATCCGCCCAGGGCGAGAGGCGGATGAAGATATTGGCGACATTGCCGATGGCCGGCCGCTGGAAGCCGCCGACGGTCGAGAAGACCGCCGCCGCCTCGCCATTCTCCACATAGCGCTGCAGCAGGCGCTCGATCTGCGTCACATGCTCCATGGTATAGCCGAAGGAGGCTCCCTCGGGCCCCGTGGTCGGGATGATGACCACGCCGCGATCCTCGGTCGGGGCGAATTCCTTCGGCAGCACGCCATAGAGCGTGACGCCGAAGGCGCACAGCAACGCCGAGGCGCCGAGGGTGAGGAACGGCGCCCGCAGCGCCCGGTCCAGGGTCCAGCGCAGCGCACCGTTCATGCCGAGGAAGAAGGGCTCGGTGATGCGCACGAGCCAGGTCTCGCCCTCATGCGCCTTTAACAGCTTCGAGCACATCATCGGCGTCAGGGTCAGGGCGATGAGCCCGGAGAACAGCACCGAGGCGGCCAGCGCCAGCCCGAATTCGGTGAACAGCCGCCCCGTATTGCCCCCCATGAAGGAGAGCGGCACGAAGACCGCGACCAGCACGAGGGTGGTGGCGATGACCGCGAAGGCGATCTCCCGCGCGCCATAGACCGAGGCGAGCAGCGGGTCCTCGCCCTCCTCGATCCGGCGATGGATGTTCTCCAGCACCACGATGGCATCGTCCACCACCAGGCCGATGGCGAGCACGAGGCCGAGCAGCGTCAGCACATTCACCGAGAATCCAAGTGCCGCCATCGCGATGAAGGAGGCGATGATGGAGACCGGTATGGCGACCGCCGGGATGATGGTGGCGCGCACCGACCGCAGGAACAGGAAGATGACGCCGATGACGAGGGCGAGCGCGATCATCAGCGCGTGCTCGACCTCATAGATCGACTGGCTGATGAACAGGCTCTCGTCATAGCCGATGATCGTGTCCACGCCCTCGGGCAGGGAGGGACGGATCAGTTCCATCTCCGCCTTCACGCCATTGGCGACGGACAGCGTATTGGCCGTGGACTGACGCAGGATGCCGAGGCCGATCGCCGGCCGGCCGTTGATACGGTAGCCGCCGCGGGTGTCCTCGGCGCCGATCTCGATGCGCGCCACCTCGCCCAGCAGCACCTGGGCGCCGTCCGCGCCGCGGCGGATGACGATCTCGCGGAACTGCTCGGGGCGGGACATGCGCGTGTCGGTGCGCACGGTCAGCTCGCGCTGCTGGCTTTCGATGCGCCCGCCGGGCAGTTCGACATTCTCGCGCCGGATCGCTTCCTCGATGTCCTGCACCGTCAGGTTGCGCGCGGCGAGCGCCTGGCGGTCGAGCCAGATTCGCATGGAAAAGCGCCGCTCGCCCTGGATCAGCACCTGGGCGACGCCCTCGACGATGGCGAGGCGGTCGACGATGCGCCGCTGCGCGAGGTCGGTGAGGTCAAGCGGCGTGAGACGATCCGACGCCAGCGCGATCCACAGGATCGGCCGGCTGTCGCCATCGACCTTCTGCACTACCGGCGTATCCGCCTGTTCCGGCAGGCGGGCCAGCGCCCGCGCCACCTTGTCGCGCACGTCGTTCGCCGCGGCATCGACGTTGCGCGTCAGCCGGAACTCCAGCGTGATCAGGCTGCGCTCGTCCCGCGACTGGGAGGTGATGGTCTTGATCCCCTCGATCCCCGCCACGGCGGATTCCAGGAGCTCGGTGATCTGGCTGTCCACCACGGGCGCCGAGGCGCCGGTGTAGGTGGTCACGATCTGGATGATCGGCGGGTCGATCGCGGGATATTCGCGGATCGGCATGCGGAATAGCGCGAAGATCCCGAGCACCGTCAGCAGCAGGCTGATGACGGTGGCGAAGACCGGCCGCTTGATCGAGACGTCGGAGAGAACCATGGCGCCTCTTCCTCCCGTCTCAGCTCGTCGGCCGCGTCAGGGTGTCGGTCACGCGGACCGGCAGGTCGTTGCGCAGCCGCTGAATGCCGCGCACCACCACCGGCTCGCCGGCATTGAGGCCTTCGCGCACCTCGACCTCGCCGGGCAGGCGCAGGCCGAGCTTCACCTCCTGCCGCCGCGCGCGCCCGTCGCGCACCACGAAGACATAGGCGCGGTCGCCGACCGGATCGATCGCCTCCTCGGCGATCAGCAGGGCACGCTCGCGCTCCTCCAGCACCAGCTCGACGGTCAGGAACAGGCCGGGGCGCAGGGCCTCGTCGGCGTTGTCGAATTCGCTGATGACGCGGACCGAGCGCGTCGCGGGGTCGATACGCGTGTCGATCACCGCGACGCGCCCTTCGAAGCGCCGCTGCCCATAGGCGCTGCTGCGCGCGGTGACGGTGCTGCCGACGCGCACGCGGGCCAGATAGACCTCGGGGATCGAGAATTCGACGCGGACGCGGCTGGTATCATCCAGCGTGGTGATCGGCGTGCCCGGCTGGATCAGCGCGCCGGGGCTGACCTGGCGCAGGCCGACGCGGCCGGCGAAGGGGGCGGTGACGAGCAGCTCGCCGAGCCGTGCTTCGGCCTGGCGGACGCGGCCCTCGGCCTGGCGTGCCACGGCCTCCAGCGTCTCGAGCCGCTGCGCCGCGATGGTCGCGCCGGGCTGGAGCTGCCGTCCGCGGACGAGCTGGCTGCGCGCGTCATCAAGCATCGCGCGCGCCTGATCGAGCTCCGCGCGCAGCGCCGCGGCATCGAGCTGCACCAGTGTCGCGCCGGCGCTGACGCGCTCGCCTTCGGTAAAGCCGATCCGCTCCACGATGCCAGCGACCTTCGAGGTGATGGTCACCGCTTCCCGCGCCCGCACGGTGCCGACGCTTTCCACCCGTTCGATCACCGGGGCGACGCGCACCGCCTGCACCACCACGCCGACCGGCGCACCGGCACCGCCGGCGGTGCGTGCCGTGCCCTCGGCCGGCTGTTGGAAGCCGAGCAGTTCCAGCGGCGGTTTCAGGCCGTATTGCGGGCCGTAGTAGTGCCACGCGGCGCCTGCCCCGCCCAGCGCGGCCAGCACCGCCAATTGTGTCATCGTCTTCATCGCGAAGCCCGCCCGCCTGTCCTGCCTACATCACCGCGCCGCGAGGCCCGACGCAAGAGAGCGGCGGGCCCAACTCAGGCCGCGTCTACCTTGACGCAGCGAACCATGCGCTCCCCGCCCATGTCGCGGGCCGCGGGCACCGCTTCCAGGCAGACCGGCTCGGCGAGGGCACAGCGAGGTGCGAAGGCGCAGCCCACCGGCACTTTCTCGAGGCTCGGCGGGGCGCCGGGGATGGTGGTCAGCCGCTTGCCGCGCATGCCGCCATGGACCGTCGCCCCCAGCAGGCCTTGCGGATATGGGTGCAGCGGACCGCGCATGAAGGGCAGGACCGGGCCGGACTCCACGACCCTGCCGGCGTACATGACGGCGACGCGGTCCGCGATCTCACCGGCCACGCCCAGATCGTGGGTGACAAAAATGACACCCATGCCGAGCTTTTCCTGAAGCTCCCGCAACAGAAGCAGGACCTGGATCTGCACCGTGGCGTCGAGCGCGGTGGTCGGTTCATCCGCCAGCAGCAGCTTCGGCTTGCAGGCAAGCGCGACCGCAATCATCGCGCGCTGCCGCAGCCCGCCCGACAACTCATGCGGGTAGGCCGCGAGACGTCGCTTGGCCGAGGGGATCTGCACCAGTTCGAGCAGTTCCAGCGCCCGCGCATTGGCGGCCGCATGCGACGCGCCTTCGTGCCGCCGCACCGCCTCCGCGATCTGCGCGCCGATGGTGAAGACGGGATCGAGCGCCGTCATCGGCTCCTGGAAGATCATCGCGACGTCGCCGCCCCGGAAATCGGAGAGCTGGCCCTCGCTCATCGCCTGCACATCGCGGCCGGCGACCTCGATGCTGCCCTCCACCACGGCGCGCTTGGGCAGCAGCTTCATCAGCGCGCGCATGGTCACGGACTTGCCCGAACCGGATTCGCCCAGCAGGCAGAGAACCTCCCCCTGCGCGAGGTCGAGGTCGACGCCATTGACCGCATGCACGGTCGCGTCGCGGGAGACGAAGCGCACCGACAGGTTCCGCGCGCGGACGAGCGGCGCCGCCGGTTCCATCTTCAGCGCCGCGCTCATGCCGCGAGCCTCGGCGCCTGGCTGTGTCCGGAACCGGGCATGGCCATGTGGCAGGCCGCGATATGGCCGGCCGACAGATCGGCATCGGCGGGCACGCGCTCGGCGCAGACCGCCTCGGCGAAGGCGCAGCGGGTGCGGAAACGACACCCCGAAGGCGGGTTCACCGGGTTGGGCGGGTCGCCGGTCAGCGGCGGCTCGGTCCGTCGCTTGCCCGGATCCATGGAAGGGCGCGAGGCCAGCAGCGCGCGCGTATAGGGATGCGCGGGGCGCTCGTAGATCTCCTCCACCGGCCCGGTCTCGGCGACCTTGCCCAGATACATCACCAGCACGCGGTCCGAGATGTACTGCACCACGTTCAGGTCGTGGCTGATGAAGGCGTAGGTCAGCCCGAACTTCTCCTTGAGGTCCATCAGCAGGTTCAGCACCTGCGCCTCAACCGACTTGTCGAGGGCGGAGACGGGCTCGTCGAGGATGACGAGGCGCGGCTGCAGCGCGAGCGCGCGGGCAATGTTGATGCGCTGGCGCTGGCCGCCCGACAGCTCGTGCGGATAGCGCCGCGCGAACTGGTTCGGCGCGAGGCCGACCGCGGCCAGCAGCTCATGCGCGCGCTCCCGCGCCTCATAGGCGGAGACGCCATGCACCTTGGGGGCGAAGGCGATCGTCTCCTCGATCGTCAGGCGCGGATTCAGCGAGGCGTAGGAATCCTGGAAGACCATCTGCACCTGGCGGCGATAGTCGCGCAGCGGCACGCCGCCGGTCTCGTCATTACCGCCGACCGCCTCGCCATCGAAGATCATCTCCCCGGCATCGGGGTCCATCAGGCGCATCAGCAGCCGCGCGGTGGTGGATTTGCCGCAGCCGGATTCACCGACGATGCCGAGGGTCTCCCCCTTGAGGATCGTCAGATCGACCCCGTCCACCGCACGCACCTCGGCCACCCTGCGGCCGAGCAGCCCGCCATGTATCGGGAAGTGCTTCACGAGCCCCTTCACGGTCAGGAGGGGCTGGGCGGGGCCGCCGCGGTCGGGCGCCTGGCTGATGACGGTCATACCGCAACGCGAAGCAAGCGCCATGCCGGAACGGAAGGCGGTGCCGACTCCGAGAGCGACGGGGCTCTGCCCAATTCCTGGGCGGCGACGCCCTTCCCGGCGCCAGACCGCCCGCGGTTGGGCACCCGCGCGACCCCGGTGTAGAACGCCCATGGACGGTCGCGGCCCCGGCCGCGCAGCAAGGAATGGAAGCGGCGATGCGCGCGATCTTCGTTCTCATCAAATGCGACATGGGCCAGGCCTATCGCGTCGCCCGCGACATGGCCGACACCATCGAGGAATTGTCGGAGATGCACTCCATCTCCGGCCAATACGACCTGCTCGGGAAATTCTACCTCGAGACCGACCGCGACATCGGGCAGTTCGTGGTGGAGCATGTCCAGACCGTCCCCGGCGTGAAGGACACCTACACGTTGCAGACCTTCAACGCCTTCTCCGGCCAGCGGGGGTGATCGCCCGAGCCCTGCCCGCGCTGCTGATCGCCGCCGCGCTGCTCACGGGCTGCCGGGACGCCGCGCCGGCGCCCGATGCGGCGCGGCCGGGCTCGCTCTCGGTCAGCCTGGGCGGGTCGGTGGGGATGGCCGGTGGGGCGGCCTCGCAGACCAGGACCGATTCGCGCCCGGCGCTGCGCTGACGCCACCCGGCCTTTCGGCTGGCTTCGGCCTCCGGGCCTTCTGCGTCAGGCGCGGGCGTACCCGTCGGGCCTCGCCTTGCGACGCCAAGGGGCAACCGCCCCCACCAGGGCTTCCCGAGCCCCCCGTCACACAAGTCGCCTCGCCGACGAGCGGGCCATCGGCGGGGCGTGGCGCGTCAAGGCGCCATTCCCACCGCGCAAGGATTGTGGCGAAACCGGCGCGCGCCGCCACAGCCCTGCCCTGACTGCGCCCACACCAGGCCATGCCGTGGGGGCAACCTCCCGGTCATCAGGAGGATGCCCCATGCGCCTGCTCCCCGCCTTCGCCCTGTCCGCCTCACTCGCGCTCGGCGCCTGCCAGAATCCCGACGGGACGACCGATTGGGGGAGCACGGCCGCGCTCGGCATCGGTGCCGCGGCGCTGGCCGGACTGGTCGCGGTCGCGGCCAGCAACAACGGCGGCGATGACGGCTATCGCCACCAGCGGCGGTATCGCGGCCGCGGCCCCGACCGGTATGCGAGCTGGGACCGCCCGCCCTATCGCAACCGCTGGTGAGCCGCAGGGTGGGTCATGACATGCCCCGGCCGAGCCCTGTTTCGGTCACGCCACGTCCTGGGCGCGGATGTCTCCTGGAAGCCTGATCAAGCCGCCACTGCGGGAAAGGTCGTGACGATGCGTATCCTTCCCATCCTGGCCCTCGGGGCCGCCCTGTTCACCGCCGGGTGCTACGACGCCTATGGGCGCATGGACCCGACGCGGACCGCCCTGCTCGGCGCCGGCGTCGGCGCGGCGGCGGGGCTTGGCGTCGCGGCCGCATCCCAGCCGCGCTACGCCTACGGCCCTGGCTACTACGCGCCGCCGCCGCAGGCCTATTACGGCCCACCGCGCGGCTATTATCGCGGCTGGTAGCTCCGGCACGCGCCGGGTCCGGAGGGAGGCAGGCCTCCCTCCGCCGTCCGAGGCGTCAGTCCCAGCCGACCGCGCCGGGCATCTCCTTCACAGGCATCGCGGCCTTCAGCGCCGCGAGGTCCGGCACCGGCCGGCGCAGCGTCGCGTCGTCCGCGAAGGCTTCCTCGATCGCCGCCGCCACGCGCAGCACCAGCGCATCGCCCCCGCGCGGCCCGACGATCTGCAGGCCGAAGGGCATGCCGAGCGCATCAACGCCCATGGGCAGCGAGATCGCCGGATGCCCGCACAGCGTCACGTAATAGGCGCAGGCGAGCCAGTGGAAGTAGGTCCGGGTCGGCTTGCCATCGATCTCGGCTGGGTAAAGCTCCTTCCACGGGCGCGGGGAAACGGTGATCGCCGGCGTGATCAGGATGTCGTGGCGCGCGAAGAAATGCTGCCAGGCGCGGTACATGCGCGTCTGCGCGGTTGCGGCATTCGCCGCGTCCTCGAGCGTGTAGCGCAGCCCTTCCTCGACATTGGCGCGAACGTTCGGGCCGACCAGGTCGGGCTTCTCACGCACCTTCTGCGCATGGGCGCTGACGAAGAGCATCGAGCGCAGCACCTCGAAGGCCTCATCGCCGCCGCGGCAATCGGGGTCGGCTTCCTCGGCCGCGCCGAACAGCGGCGCCACCGCCTTGGCACGGATGGCGAAGGCGTCGCGCACCAGCTTCTCGACCGGTGCCTGGCCGAAATCGGCGCTGATCGCGAGCCGCAGCGAGGCGAGGTCGACCGGCTTCACCGGATGATACCGCCAGCCGAGGCCACGCACCGGCTCGCCGGGCAGCGTATAGCCCAGCGGATCACGCGCATCGTCGGAGGCCATGGCCGCGAACATCAGCGCGGTATCCGTCGCCGTCCGCGCCATCGGCCCGAGCACCGGCAGGCCCGACCAGCCATGCAGGCGCCGTTCGGACGGCACCACGCCCGGCGAGGGGCGGAAGCCCACGATGCCGTTGAAGGCGGCCGGGTTGCGCAGCGACCCGCCGGTGTCCGAGCCCGTGCAGATCGGCGTCATGCCGCAGGCGAGCGCCACGCCCGACCCGCCCGAGGAACCGGCGGCCGACTTCGTCGGCTCGAAGGGATTGCCCGTCACGCCAAGGACGGCGTTGCGCGTATTCGCGCCGGCGCCGAATTCCGGCGTGTTGGTCTTGCCCACCACCACCGCGCCGGCCGCGCGCAGGCTGCCGACCATGATGGAATCGGCCTCGGGGACGTTGTCCTTGAAGATCGGGCTGCCGAAGGTGGTCGGCAGGCCCTTCGCGTCGTCGAGGTCCTTCACACCGAGCGGCAGGCCATGCAGCAGGCCGAGCTTCTCGCCCTTCATCACCGCGGCCTCGGCGGCGCGGGCGGCAGCCCGTGCGGTGGGCTCGTCCATCGCGACCATGGCGTTGACGGCGTGGTTCACCTCCCCGATGCGCTTGAGGCAGGACTCCAGCAGTTCAACCGGGGAGAGCGCCTTGCGCCCGATCAGGCGCCGCGCCTCGAGGGCCGTGAGGTCGCAGGGTTCGGTCATGCGCCGAGTTCCTTTTCGTAGAGTCCGAGCGTGTGCCGGTCGAAGCAGGCGAAGGTCACGGCGACATCGCCGTGGCGCGCACAATCCTCCCGCACGGTCGCGACGGCAATCCGGGTCGCCTGGTCGGGCGGATAGCCGAAGATGCCGGTTGAGATGGCGGGGAAGGCGATGGAGCGGCCATTCGCCTCGCGCAGCAGGCGCAGCGCTTCGCGGTAGCAGGAGGCGAGGCGTCCGGCTTCCCCCGCGCCGCCGCCATGCCAGACCGGGCCGACCGCGTGGATGACGAAGCGTGCCGGCAGGGCGAAGCCGGGGGTGATGCGCGCTTCCCCGGTCGGACAGGGAGCGACGGCGGCGCAGGCGCCGGCCAGTTGCTCCGCCCCGGCGGCGCGGAAGATGGCGCCGCAGACGCCGCCACCCATCAGCAGGCCTTCATTGGCCGCATTGACGATGGCATCGACCGCGAGCGCCGTGATGTCGGCCTGGATCGCGCACTGGGTCATGGCGGGGCACCTCCCTGCCCCGCTGCGTGGCATGGGGCGGTCCAGCTTCGCAAGCCCGCGCGGGCCTTGTCGGGCGGCGGGTTAGTGTCTTCGCCGATACCCCGTGACAGGAGGCATGCCGCCCCAGCCGGGAGGCAGGAACGGCATGCTCCGCTTCACCCGTGTCACCACGCTGCTGCCCAAGGCAGTGACGCCGGGAACGCTCCCGGATCGCGGGCGGGCCCTCGGGCCCCGCCCGCTGACCGCCGCGGGATCAATACCCGAGCGCGCACCCATCCTTCCGCGGATCGGAGCCACCCACCAGGCAGCCCTTCTCGCGGTCGATGAAGATCGCCTGCCCACCGCCATGCGGCTTGTCGATCAGCGTGCAGTCATGGCCGAGCCGGTTCAACCGATCGACCACCTGGCCCGGGATGCCGCGCTCGATCTGCACCTTGCCATCCTGCGGCATCAGGCGCGGGAAGTCGATCGCCTCCTGCACATCCATGCCGAACTCGAAGTGGTTCGCCAGGAACAGCGTCTGGCCGGTCGGCTGAAAGCGCCCGCCCATCACGCCATAGGGCATGATCGCCTGGCCATCCTTCATCACCATGCCGGGGATGATGGTGTGCAGCGGCCGCTTGCGGGGCGCGATGCAGTTCGGGTGCCCGTCCTCGATGCGGAAGCCGAAGCCGCGATTCTGCAGCATCACCCCGGCACCCTCGGCCAGGATGCCCGACCCGAAGCCCTCGAACAGCGAGTTGATGAAGGACACGGCGTTGCCGTCCTTGTCCACCACGCACAGGTAGACCGTGTCCTTGTGCTTCACGAGGTCGCTTTCGCCCGCCGGCGGCAGTTCCGGCATCGCCTTCGCATCGTCAATCAGCGCGGCGAGGCGGCCGAGATACTCATCCGACAGCAGCTTCTCCACCGGCACATCCACCATGGACGGATCGGCGAGGAAGGCGTCGCGGTCGCGATAAGCCAGCCGCGCTGCCTCGATGTGGCGGTGGAAGCGTTCGGCGCTCAGCGGCCCCTGTTCCGGCGTGGGCAGCTTGCCGATCATGCCGAGGATCTGGAGCACATGCATGCCCGACCCGTTGGGCGGGCACTGGAACACCTCGACATCGCGCCACTTGATCGAGATGGGATCGACGAATTCCGCGACATCGGCACCGAGGGCAAAGTCTTCCTCGGTATGCAGGCCGCCAGCGGCACGCAGCGTCGCGACCATGTCGGCCGCGATCTCGCCTTCATAGAAGGCCTTCTTGCCGCGCGCGGCGACGGCGCGCAGCGTCTTCGCGAGTTCCGGCTGCACGAAGCGCGAACCGAGCGCCGGCGCCTGCCCGTCGCGCAGGAAGCGCCGCGCCGAGGCAGGGTGCTTCGACAGCTTGCCTACCAGCCCCTGCCAGTCCCAATGCACACGCGGGGAAATGGCGAAGCCTTCCTCGGCATAGGTGATGGCGGCCTGGAGGATACGGTCCAGCCCCAGCTTGCCATGCGTCCGGTTCAGCAATTCCCAAGCGCTGATCGCGCCGGGGATCGTCACCGAATGGGCCGAGGTGTTGACCATCTTCGTCAGCCCGGCGGCGCGCAGCGCCTCGGGCGTCGCCGCGGCCGGCGCGCGGCCGGATCCGTTCAGCGCAATGACCTTGGACGAGCCCGCCGGCACGTAGAGGCAGAAATTGTCGCCGCCCATGCCCGTCGATTCCGGTTCGATCACGCATTGCACCGCGCAGGCGGCGATGGCGGCATCCATCGCATTGCCCCCGGCGCGCAGGATGTCGAGCGCCGCGAGCGTCGCCTGCGGCATGGAGGTCGCGGCCATGCCGTTGGTGCCAAAGGCGGGGCTGCGGCCGGGCAGGTGGAAATCGCGCATCGCTTGGTCCGTCTTCCGTCGAGAATGTGACCCCATCCATGCAACGGGATGGCGACCGTGGAAAGGCCAGGGGGGCGACTGGCCTGCCCTGCGATGCTGGAATGGCAGCAAGGCCCTGCCGGAGAATCCCGCCCCATGTCGCTGCATCGCCGCCTGATCCTGACGGCCGCCCTCGCCTTTCCCATGCTGGCCCGGGCCAGGGAAGCAGCGCCGCCTGTCGGTCCGTCGCGAAGCATCCCCGCCCGGTCGCTTCCCGTGCCCGGCACGGTCAGTCCCGAATTGCAGCGCCTGATCGCCGCGCCCTACCCGCCCGGCTGGGACGTGGTCCCGGCCAGCGCCGAGGCCTGGCGCGCGCTGCAGCGCAGCACGAATGCCGCCATCGAACCGCACATGCCCGCCCTCGCCGCCGCACTACGCGTGCGGGTGGAGCCCTCGGTCATCGCCGGCGTGCCGGTCTTCGTCATCACGCCCGAGGAACTGCCGCCGGAGAACCGCGACCGCCTTCTGATGCATCTGCATGGCGGGGGCTATGTGCTCTTCCCCGGCATCGTCGGTGCCGGGGAAGCCATGGTCATGGCGAGCCATGGCCGCTTCCGCTGCATCTCGGTCGATTACCGCATGGCACCGGACCATCCCTTCCCCGCGGCGCTTGAGGATTCCATCGCCGTCTGGCGCGCCCTAGCCACCGAGCGCGACCCGCGCCGCATGGCGATCTTCGGCAGTTCGGCCGGCGGCGGGCTCACCCTTGCGACGCTGCTGCGGGCGCGCGAACTCGGCCTGCCCTTCCCCGCCGCCATCGCACCGGGCACGCCCTGGTGCGACCTGACGGGCGCGGGCGATTCGATCGAGGCGAATGCCTATGTCGACAACGTGCTGGTTGCCGAAAGCGGCTGGGTATCGGGGGCGGCGCGGCTCTATGCGGCGGGGCGGGATCTCGCCGATCCGCTGATCTCCCCGATCAACGGGGATTTCACGGGCTTCCCGCCGGCGATCCTGACCTCCGGCACACGCGACCTGCTGCTGAGCGACACGGTGCGCGCCCACCGAAAGCTGCGACGGGCGGGGGTCGTCGCGGAACTCCAGGTGTTCGAAGGGCAGAGCCACGCGCAGTTCATCAGCCCGGGCGTTCCGGAAACGGCGGAAGCGTTCGGGGAAATGGCAGGGTTTATCGGGCGGTTCATGGGCTGAGACGCGCGGACCGAGAGAGGCCTTGCTCCCCTGGGGCTGTCTCCACGAAAGGTCGGCGTGATGGCCCCATTCTTCCGCTGTCGCAGTTGGAGGGGCTCTGCCCCTCCAAACCACCCCGCCAAAGGCCCGAGGCCTTTGGAA
>JAYSDS010000023.1:12028-54993 GCA_041914265.1 Roseomonas sp. | reverse complement strand
GGGTGGGGGGGGTGGGGGGGGCGGGGGCGCCGCCCCCCCCCCCCCCCCCCCCCCCCGCCAGCCAGCCAGTAAGCCTGCGCTGCCGTCCCGCGCCGGCCGCTAGAACGGTGATTCCCGCGCGACGAGGATGTTCTGCAGCCCGTCCGTCTGTGCTGCGAGCTCGGCCCAGGCGACCGGCGTGATGCCGCCCTCGGCGTCGATGGTCCAGGCCGACAGGCCGAGACTTTCGAGGAAGGCGACGACTTCCGGCGCGCCGACGCCGGCGCTGCGCATCATGGGCGGACCGAACTCCATCATGATGCGGATTTGCGGAGAGCGTTCCAGCAGCCGGCGCATGCCGCGCAGCGCGCGCCCCTCATGCCCTTCGACGTCCATTTTCATGACGTCGATGCTGATGGACGGATCGTTGAACATCTCGTCCAGCGCGACGAGGCGGCAATCGACGCCCGGGCGCGATTCCGCGGCGCCGCCGAGGGCCACCGAGCCGCCGCCCGAGAAATTGTCGCTGAACACCAGCCGCGCCGTGCCGCCCTGTTCCGACACGCCGACCGGATGCACGCGCGCCCAGGAAAACCCGTTCAGCCGCAGGGATAGATCGACGAGCTTGGCGAGGCGCGGATTCGGCTCGAAGGCATCGACGCGGCCCGCGGGACCGACGATCTGCGCGGCGAGCAGCGCATAGACGCCATGATTGGCGCCGAGGTCGAGCACGTGGTCGCCCGGCTTCACGAGCCGCGTGAACAGCGCCGTGTAGGCCGGCTCCCACCGCCCGAGCGTGAGCAGATGGATGCCGATGTCGATGCTGCGGGTGTCGACGAGAATGCGGATGCCGTTCTCGAGGAAGGTGATCGCGGTGTTCTCGCCGAGATAGGCGGACTGGCTGTCCACGAGGCGGTTGGAGCGCCAGGCGAAATAGGCGATCGCTTCCTCGAGCCGGCGCTCGACGAAGTCGATGCGCTGCTCGATGTGGTCGATCCGCTCGGCGATGTGATCGAAGCGCTGCCCGACGCGTTCCGCCTGTTCGATGAGAAGCTTCTCGATGCGCTCGAAGCGATCGAGAAGCCGCTGCCGGCCAGTGAGGGAATCGAGGAGATGGCCGGGTTGTTCACTCATTGGTCAGCTTCGCGGTCCCTCGTCGTGCAGGCTCCGCGCAGCCTGCGGAGCATCGTCGCCGGACCATACAATGCGTGGTTGCGCCGCGCCATGCTCCGGGTCACGGCGCCTCGGCGTAGGGATTGCGCGTGCCGCGAAGCTGCAGGCGGATCGGCACGCCCGGCATGTCGAAGGCCTCGCGGAAGGCATTGACCAGATAGCGCCGGTAATCCTCGGGCAGTTCCTCGGCGCGCGTGCCGAACACCGCGATGGTGGGCGGACGCGCCTTGGGCATGGTGGCGTAGCGCAGCTTCACGCGGCGGCCATCGACCGCGGGCGGCGGGTGGCGTGTCAGCGCGGATTCGAACCAGCGATTCAGCTCGCCCGTGCCGATGCGCTTGTTCCACAGCGCATAGGTCGTGCGAACGCTGGGCATCAGCCGATCGAGCCCGCGGCCCGTCTGCGCGGAGATCGTCACCACCGCCACGCCCTTCAACTGTGCGAGCGATGCGGTCAGCACGTCGTTCAACTTCGCGCGCGTCGCGTTGCGATCCTCGACCGCATCCCACTTGTTGAAGGCGATGACGACGGCGCGGCCTTCGCGTTCGGCCAGCCGCGCGATGCGCAGATCCTGCTCGTCCATCCCCAGCAGCGCGTCGACCACCAGGATGACGACCTCGGCTTCCTTCAATGCGCCGAGCGTCGCGGCGACGGACATCTGCTCGAGCCGTTCGTCGATGCGCGCCTTCTTGCGCATGCCGGCGGTGTCGACCAGGCGCACGCGCCCGCCCGTGCCGTCGCGCCATTCGACGGCGACGGAATCGCGGGTCAGGCCGGGCTCGGGGCCGGTGATCATGCGCTCCTCGCCCAGCAGCGCGTTCAGCAGCGTGGACTTGCCCGCATTCGGACGCCCGACGATGGCGATGCGCAGGGGGCGCTCGGGGTCGTCCTCGACCGGCTCGCCATCATCCTCGGGTGCTTCGCCCAGGGCCTCCGCGACGGCCTCGTGCAGCACGCCGACGCCTTCATTGTGCTCGGCGCTGATCGCGATGGGATCGCCGAGGCCGAGTTCGTAGGCCTCCATCGCGGCTGCCGCGCCACCGCGTCCCTCGGCCTTGTTCGCGACCACCAGCACCGGCAGGTCGGCGCGGCGCAGCCAGGCGGCGAAGGCGCGGTCCGCGGGCGTCAGCCCGGCCCGCACATCGATGACGAAGAGCACCAGGTCCGCGGCCCGCAGCGCGGCCTCGGAACTCGCGCGCATGCGGCCCGCGACGGTGTCGGGCGGCGCTTCCTCGAGCCCCGCAGTGTCCACCAGCAGCACGTCCCGGCCGCCGATGGTCGCCATCACTTCCTTGCGGTCGCGCGTCACTCCGGGTGTGTCGTCCACGATCGCGATCCGCCGCTGAGCGAGGCGGTTGAACAGCGTGGACTTGCCGACATTCGGCCGGCCGAGGATGACGACGCTGGGCAGCATGGTTCAGCCGCCCGCGAAGGCGACCAGCGTCGCGTTGTCGGTGGCGGCCAGCAGCAGCCCGCCCGCCACGGCGGGCTGGAGGGTCATTCCGGCCGGCAGTTCGGTGCGGGAGAGCACCTCGCCGCTCGCCGGGTCGATCGCCACCAGTTCGGACAGCGAGGTGCCGACGAAGAGCCGCCCGCCCGCCAGCACCGGGCCGGACAGGTTGACCGGATCCGGCCGGCGATTGCCGCGCGCGGCCGGCCGCAGGGAGGTCGCCCAGCGCACCTGCCCGCTATCGCGCCCGATCGCCAGCACCTGGCCGGCATCGCTGCTCATGAACACCCATTCGCCGGCAAGCCAGGCGCCTTCGGTGCCGCCGGCCTCCTGTTCCCACAACCGGCGGCCGGAGCGGAGATCGACGCAGATGGTCAGGCCGCCCATGCCGATCGCGATGACGCGCCCGCCGCCCAGGGCCGGGCGCGCGCGCACGGCTGAGATGTCGGACAGCGCGCCGGTGCCGGCGGCGGCGAGGCTCTCGCTCCAGACCACGCGCCCGTCACCGGCGCGCAGCGCCAGCAACTCGCCCGAGGGGAAGCCGGCGACGACCATATCGTCCTCGACGGCCGGGCTGCCGAGGCCGAGCGGGATGGTCGGAATCGCGTTCGCGCGATGGGTCCAGATGCGGCGCCCATCCTCGGTCGAAAGGGCGACGAGCTGGCTGTTCACCGTCGGCACGAAGATCGACCCGCCGGCGACCGTCGGGGCCCCGCGCGCAGGGGCCGGCAGGTCGACCCGCCAGCGCACCGAGCCGTCCGCGACATTGAGCGCGATCAGCTCGGCGAGGCCGGAGGCGACGAACAGCGTCTCGCCGGAGACGGCGACGCCGCTCGCCATGGTCGCCGCATCCTCGTCGGTGCGGTCGGTCTCGCGCCGCCAGCGCCGATTGCCGCTGGCCATGTCGAAGGCCGAGACCATGCCGAGGGAATCGGAGACATAGACCGAGCCGCCGGCCGCGATCGGCCCGTTCAGCAGGCGCCGGCGATAGGCGCTGCCGCTGCCGAATCCGCTGCTCCAGGCGCGGGCGAAGCTGGGGCCGAAGGCGATGTTGCCGCCCGCATGCGCCGGGTCGCCGCCCGAAACCGGCCAGTCGGGCCGGGGTGCCGCCGGCGGCAGGGTAACGGGCGTGCCCTGCGCGGCCGAATCCGCCTGCAGGCTGCGTTCCGGCAACTCCAGCACGGAGCGGCGTTCGCCCGGGAAATTCTCGCGGCGCTCGCCGAAGATGTTCTCGAGGGTCTCGCAGCCGCCGAGCAGCGCGGCGGCGCCGAGCAGCGCCCCGCGGCGCGTCATCGCCCCGGCCATCAGGAAGCGAGCCCCGAGGCGATGCGACCGGCGCGGTCACGGATGGTTTGTGGCGCGTTCGCGTCATTGGCGAGCGCTTCGAGAGTCCGCTTCGCCGCCTCGCGCTGGCCGGCCTTCAGCTCGACCAGGCCCTGCAGTTCGCGCGCCGAGGCGCTCCAGGGCTGGCCCGGCCGCGCCAGGGGCGCGAGGCGGGCGAGCAGGGCGGCGGGTTCGGCAGTATCCATCGAGCGAAGCACCCACATCAGGGAGGCCAGTTCCCGGTAGAGCGGGTCGGCCGATCCGTCATTCGCCACCCCGTCATACAGGGCGAGGGCGGCATCGCGGTCGCCGGTCTCGGCCTTCAGCGCGGCGGCGCGGAGACGGGCGATGGTCCGGTACCCCTCGGGCGCGTTGGCGACCAGCCCCTCGAACCGCGTGGCCATGCTGGCGAGGTCCGCGCCCTGGGCCTCGGTGGCGCGATGGGCTTCCATGAAGGCGGCGGCCGCGGTGTCGCGTTCGCGCCCCTGGTACCACTTCCAGCCCTGCCAGCCGCCGACGCCGGCAAGTGCCAGCAGCAGGGCGAAGAAGATCGGCGTGCCGAAGCGCTGCCACATGCGGCGGGCGCGTTCGGCGCGGAGATCCTCCTCCACCTCGTCGAAGATGTCGGGCAAAATGCGTCACCCCTGGCTGGCGGGCCGGCGATGGCCGGCCTTGGAAAAGGGGCCGGACCATAGCCGCCCGTTGGCGGTGCGTTAAGCCCGTCCGGGTTTTCCTGCCTCCATGCGCCGGATCCTGCTGCCTGCTGTGCTGTTCCTGGCCGGGTGTCAGGCCGTGGGCGCGCCCGGGGCGCCGCTGCTGGCGATCCCCGCGGCGGTCGAAGGGCTGTCGCTGCGCGCCTTCGGCCGGACGACCGGCGATTCGATCGTCTCGCTCTTCACGGGGGAGGATTGTTCCATCGCCCGCATCGGTCGGGGGGACGCCTATTGCGGCCAGGATCCGGAACCCGCCCCGCCACCCATGTGCACCCGCAGCCTCGGCGCGGTGGATTGCTGGACCGTGCCGCCGCGGGCCTGGCCGCCCTATCGCGGCGTCGCGGACGGGCCGGCCACGTTGACCGAGGCGCAGGAGAACAACCGCATCGGCTGGGTCCGGCGCATCGGCCGGGCACTGGAGCGCGCCGCCGAGCCGCCGGCGCCCCCGACCCCGCCCGCCGGCACGGTCGAGGTGATCACCCCCGCGCCCCCTTATCCCGCCCCGCCCCAGGCCGGCGCGGCCGCCGCCGAGGCAGCGGCGCGCTCACTCATTCCCGATCCCGGGGCCTCAGTGGGCGTTGCCCTGCGCGTGGATTAGGGAGCCGTGGCGGGTCTCCGCCTCCTCGCACAGCGCGGCGATGGCGGGGGCGACGTCGGCGGGGCGCGCCAGGGCGTCCGGGTCCTGGCCGGGGAAGGCCATGCCGCGCAGCCGCGTACCGACCGGGCCCGGATCGACCAGGTTCACGCGCAGCGGGGAATCCGGGGTCTCGATGGCCCAGCTCCGCACCAGGTATTCCATGCCCGCCTTGGCTGCGCCGTAGAGGCCCCAATAGGCCGCCGGGGCGCGCGCGACCGCATCCGTCAGGATCACCGCGCGGCCCGCCGGGGCGGCGCGCAGCGGCGGATCGCAGGTGCGGATCAGCCGCCAGCAGGCGGAGAAGTTCACCGCGATGGATTCCTCCATGTCGCGCGGTTCGATATGCGCGACGGGGGTCAGCTTCGGCAGCACGCCCGCGGCATGGACCAGGATGTCGAGGCGCCCGAAGCGCGCGACGATCGACGGGCCCAGCATGTCGATGTCCTGCGCGCGGCGCTGGAGGTCGAGGGCGAGCAGGGTCGCGGGCTCGCCCCCGGCGGCGCGGATGGCGTCGTCGGTCTCCTCCAGCCCGCCCTGGACGCGGGCGACCAGCACGCAATGCACGCCCCGGCGGCCGAGTTCCACCGCGACGGCGGCACCGATGCCGCGGGAGGCGCCGGTAATCAGGGCGACACGGGTGGGGTGCTGGGTCATCGGGGCCTCAGGTCGGAATACGGGCGGGGAGGGCTCTGCCTGCGAATGGCGGTTTGCGCAACTCGGGGGGGTGTTGCTCCGTGGGGTCGACGACGGGCCACGGATGGGCCGGAGGGGGAGGTCTGCTCCTCGCCGATGCTGCCTCTCGTGGCTTCAGTCAGGTTGCTGGTAACCGGTGTCATGCCACCCTGGCGTGCATGCCGTTGATCCGCGTCATCGGCGCGGCACGGCGCTGACTCCGTGCTTGCGTCGGGGATCGCCGCGGCGCAGGTTCCGCCCCAAGCGGCCTCGTCCCCCCGGGCCGCCTTGAACGCCGTAGGTCCGCCATGCGCCGTCGCGCCCTTCTGTTCGCCTCCCCCTTGCTGTTGCTGGCGCGGCCAGCTTCGGCCGATCTGATCTATGTGCTGAATTCGGGTGACTCGAGCATCGTCGTCCTCGACGCCGCGACGCGCCAGGAAGTGCGCCGCATCCCCGCGCTGCGGGAGGTGCACCACCTCGTGATGCATCCGAATGGCCGCGATCTGCTGATCGCGGATTCCGGCGGCAACGAGATGCTGATCGTCGATCCCTTCACCGGCGAGCTGCGCCGGCGGGAGCGCGTGTCGAACCCCTATCACCTCGACTTCTCGCCCGATGGCAAGCACATGGTCGTGTGCAGCCTGCGGCGGAACCAGGTCGACATCTACGACGCCGAGTTCACCCTGCTCGCCCGGCTGCGCACGCCGGACAAGCCGTCGCACATGGCGTTCCGGCCGGATGGCAAGATCGTCTACGTCACGCTACAGGGCACCGGGACGGTCATCGCCATCAGCCTCGAGACGCGCCAGCCGCTGTGGGAGACCCCGGTCGGGCGCGAACCGGCGGGCATCATCTGGCACCGCGGCAAGCTCATCACCGGCATCATGGGCACCGACCATTTCGTGGTCATGGACCCCGAGACCAAGGTCATCGAGCGCCAGATCGTAATCGGCCGCGGCGCGCACACCATCTTCGTCCAGCCGGACGGCAAGGCGCTCTGGGCCACCAGCCGGGTGCAGAGCCGGCTCGCCGAGATCGACCCGACCACCCTCGACGTGCGCCGCGTCATCGAACTGCCCGGCGGGCCCGACTGCATCACCTTCGCGCCCGATGGCGCGATCTGGGCGACGCTCCGCTGGGCGGGGCGGATCGCGCGGGTCGATCCGCGGACCGGGGAGTTCGAGACGGTCCGCGTCGGCCGCAGCCCGCATGGCATCCTGTTCCAGCCTGTTCGTGCCGAGCAATCCTAGGAACCGGCGGCGGCGCGGCTGCCGCTCCTTCTCGGTTCTGGCGCCGCTCCTCCTGCTGTTGGCCGCGCTGCCCGTCCGGGCGCAGACCTCGCCGGCCTGCCCGTCGGGCACGCTCTACCTGACCATCGACACGGGTTGGGGGCGCGAGGCGGAGCGCATTGCCGAGATCCTGAAGCGCCGCGACGTCCGCGCGACCCTGTTCGTCGCGAATGAGCCGACCTTCACGGGGCAGCGCGCCCTCGATCCCGCCTGGGCGGCCTTCTGGCACGCCCGGGTGGCCGAGGGACATGTCTTCGCCAGCCATACCGACCGCCATTGGTACTTCCGCGGCGATGCGGGGGCGGGCCGGACGCGGTACGTGTCGCGCACGGGGGAGGGGCAGGCAGTGCTCGATCAGGCCGCGATGTGCCGGGAACTGGCCCAGCCCATCGAGCGCCTGCGCGCCGTCGCGCCCGACGCGGTGGTGCTGCCGCTGTGGCGCGCGCCGGGGGGCATCACCACGCCCGGGGCGATCCGGATGGCCGAGGCCTGCGGCCTGCGCCACCAGGGCTGGACCGCGAACGGCTTCCTCGGCGACGAATTGTCGAGCGAGGCGCATCCCAACGCGGCGCTGGCCCGCCGGGCGCTATCCAGCGTCCGCGACGGGGAGGTCCTGGTGATGCACTGGGGCATCCGTTCCCGCCGCGATCCCTATGCCAACGTGCTGGAGGAGGTGATCGTCGGCCTCCAGTCGCGCGGCTTCTGTTTCGCCACACTGCCGGCCACCGGCCGGCGCTAGAACCCAGCACGCCATGACCGAGACCTTCAACCGCTTCCTCGACAGCATCACCGGCTGGATCTTCGAGATGATGGTGCAGCCGGCGATGTATGAGCTCGGGCTGATGGACTGGGCCGAGGACGCGCTGGACTGGATCCAGTTCGGCCTGTTCGGGGTCTTCAGCATCCTCGTCGTCTATGTCGTCTGCCGGCCGCTGGAGCACTGGTTTCCGGTCGAACCCGTCACCGATCGCCGCGCCATCCGCACGGACATCCTCTACACGCTGCTCACCAGGCTCGGCATCCTGCCGCTGGTCGCCTTCGTGCTGCTGAATTCGCTGAGCGCCTGGTGGGCCGGGACGGTGGCCGATTCCGGCTTCGTGCCGCCGACGCTCGAGACGCTGCTCCCTTCGTTGCGAGACCATCCGGTCGTCGCCTTCTTCCTCTATGTCGTGATCCTCGATTTCGGGGAGTACTGGCGGCACCGCTTCCAGCATCGCTTCGCCTGGTGGTGGGCGCTGCATTCCATCCATCACGCGCAGCGCCAGATGACCTTCTGGACCGATGACCGGAACCACATCCTGGACGAGATCATCGCCGCGCTGTGGTTCGGCACCATCGCCCTGCTGATCGGCGTGCCGCCGGGGCAGTTCCCGCTGCTGGTGCTGATCATGCGCCTCGCGGAGAGCCTGTCCCACGCCAATGTGAAGCTGTCCTTCGGACGGGTCGGGGAAAGGCTGATCGTCTCCCCCCGCTTCCACCGGCTGCATCATGGCATCCTTTCGGTGGCCGAGATGGGCAAGAACTACGCCGTGCTCTTCCCGTTCTGGGACTGGATCTTCGGCACGGCGGATTTCCGCCGTGACGTGTTTCCGCGCACCGGCGACCCGGAAGGCCCGGAGGCCCTGGCCACCGGGGGCTGGCTGCGTCAACAATGGGTCGGACTGAAGCGCATGGCCGGCGCGATCGCCGGACGATCCGGAGCCTGAGATGAACGCACCGCCCCGCCTCGCCCCGCATTCCTCCCATTGGGGGGTCTTCCAAGCGGGGTGGCGGGACGGGAAACTGGTGATCGAGCCGCATCCGGGCGACCCCGATCCCAACCCCCTGCTGCAGAATTTCCCCGAGGCGCTGCGCCACCGGGCCCGCATCGCCCAGCCGATGGTCCGCCGCGGCTGGCTGGAACGCGGCCCCGGCAAGGACGACCGGCGCGGGCGCGACGAATTCGTGCCGATGTCCTGGGACAAGGTACTGGACCTGCTGGCGGCCGAATTGGGCCGCGTGCGGGACACGCATGGCCCGGGGGCGATCTTCGGCGGGTCCTATGGCTGGTCAAGCGCCGGGCGCTTCCATCACGCGCAATCCCAGGTGCACCGCTTTCTGAACACCACGCTCGGTGGTTATGTGAAGTCGGTGAATTCCTACTCGGCCGGGGCCTCGGCGGTGATCCTGCCGCATTTCCTCGGGCCGATGGATGCGGTGGCGCGGCGCAACGTCACCTGGGAAGCGATCGTCGAGAACACCGAGATCTGCGTCGCCTTCGGCGGAATGGCGCTGAAGAACTCCATGGTCGCGAGCGGCGGTGTCTCGGCGCATGTCGAACGGCGCTCGATGAAGGCGGCACGGGAACGCGGCTGCGAATTCATCAACATCTCGCCCGTCCGCGACGATTTGCCGGAGGAGGCCGGGGCGGAGTGGCTCGCCCCCGTGCCGAACACCGACACCGCGCTGATGCTCGGCATGGCGTACACGCTGCTGACGGAAGGGCTGCATGAGGCCGACTTCATCGCGCGTTTCTGCACGGGCTGGGAGGTGTTCGAGGCCTATCTGACCGGGCGCAGCGACGGGGTGCCGAAGACCGCCGACTGGGCGGCCGCGATCAGCGGGCTGCCGGCCGAAACCATCGCGGGCCTGGCGCGGCGCATGGCGGGCAAGCGCTCGCTGATCGCGATGGCGCATTCGCTGCAGCGCGCGGAACATGGCGAACAGCCAGTCTGGATGGCGGGCGTGCTCGCCGCCATGCTGGGGCAGATCGGCCTGCCCGGCGGCGGCTACAACTACGCGCTCGGGTCCATCGCGCATTACGGCAAGCGGCACAATGCGGTGTCCGTCGCGGCGCTGCCGCAGGGGAAGAACGGCGTGCGGGACTTCATCCCGGTGGCCCGCATCTCCGACATGCTGCTCAATCCCGGTGCCGAGTTCGATTATGACGGCCAGAAGCTGCGCTATGCCGATATCCGGCTGGTCTATTGGGCCGGCGGCAATCCGTTCCACCACCATCAGGACCTGAACCGGCTGCGCCAGGCCTTCGCCGCGGTGGAGACGCTGGTTGTGCATGAAATCGCCTGGACCGCCACGGCGCGCCACGCCGATATCGTGCTGCCGACCACGATGACGCTGGAACGCGAGGATATCGGCTCCGCGCCGACCGACCCGCTGATGGTCGCGATGCATCGCGTCGCCGAGCCCTTCGGCGAGGCGCGCGACGACTACGCGATCTTCGCCGATCTCGCCGCGCGGCTGGGCCGCGCGCAGGAATTCACTGAGGGGCGCGATGCGCAGGGCTGGCTGCGTCACCTTTATGAACCCACCCGACGCGGGCTGGCGGAACGGGGCCTGCCGGCGCCGGATTTCGACCAGTTCTGGGAGGAGGGCTACCTGACCCTGCCGCAGGACGATGACGATGGCGGCATTCTGCGCGCCTTCCGCGACGATCCGGACGGCGCGCCGCTGCCGACGCGCACGGGCAAGATCCAGTTGTCGTCGGAGACCATCGCGGCCTTCGGCTATGACGATTGCCCCGGCCATCCGGCCTGGATGGCGCCGAGCGATGCGCCGGCGGCTGGGCGCCCGCTGTGGCTGGTCGCGAACCAGCCCGCGACGCGGCTGCACAGCCAATTCGACTTCGGCGGCCACAGCACCGCGCGGAAGCGGCGCGGACGGGAAGTGGTGCGGATCCACCCCGCGGATGCCGCGCCGCGCGGCATCGCCGAGGGCGATATCGTCCGCCTGTTCAACGACCGCGGTGCCTGCCTCGCGACCGCCTCGGTCAGCGAGGATGTCCGCCCCGGCGTCGTGCAACTTCCGACCGGCGCCTGGTACGACCCCGAGGACCCCACGGAGGAGAAGGCCCTCTGCGTCCATGGCAACCCGAACGTGCTGACGCGCGATGTCGGCACCTCGCGTCTTGCCCAGGGCTGCACTGGCCAATTGACCTCTGTCGAAGTGGAACGCTTCGTCGGCAACCTCCCCCCCATCCGCGCCTTCGATCCGCCTTCGGCCTGATGGGCCGTGCGCGCCACACTGGCGCGCCCTGGTGACAGACAAAAAAAGGAGGGGGCGCGGGGGAGTTCTCTCCCCCGCCCTTCAGAACGGCAGCATCGACAGCACGACGCCCGCCGCCGCGCAGGCCGCGAGCGTCCGTCCAAGCCCCTGCCGCGCGCCGAACAGGAGCGCCGCCGCCAGCAGCGCGAGTGCCACGGCACCCGGCTGCACCGAGGCCAGCACCGGCAGGTCGATCGCCGCCGGCCCGACCGCCACGCGATGCAGATCGGCGAACAGCACGCGCAGCCCGAACCACAGGGCCAGGTTCGCGATGACGCCGACCACCGCCGCCGTCACCGCGGCCAGCGCGCCCTTCAGCCGCGGGGCGTCGTGCAGCCGCTCGACGAAGGGGGCGCCGAGGAAGATGAAGGCGAAGCAGGGCGCGAAGGTGACCCAGAGCGTGAGCAGGCTCGCGATGGTCCCGCCCATCACCCCGCCCTCCCGAAAACCGGCGAGGAAGCCGACGAATTGCAGGACGAGGATGAGCGGACCCGGCGTTGTCTCGGCGAGGCCGAGGCCGGCGAGCATTTCGGGCGCGGTCAGCCAGCGGTAATGCTCCACCGCCTCCTGCGCGACATAGGCGAGGACGGCATAGGCTCCGCCGAAGGTGACGACCGCCATCTTCGAGAAGAACCAGGCGACGTCGCCGAGGACGCCGGTGCCGTAGAGCAGCGCGACGGGCCAGAGCCACAGGGCCAGCGCCACCAGCCCGGCCCGGCGCGCCGTCGGTGCCATGCTGGCGATGCGCCCGGGATCGGCGGCGAGGAGGGCATCGAGCAAGGCGGGCGGTCCCGACGCTGCCCGGCCATGTCCCGCGCCCGCGAAGAAGCCCGGGGCGGCATAGCCGAGCGCGAGCGCGGCCAGCACAACGAATGGGAAGGGGACGCCGAAGGCGGCCAGCGCGACAAAGGCCGCCGCCGCCGTCAGCCAGGCCACCGTGCCGTGCAGGGCGCGCTTCGCGACGCGCAGCAGGGCCTCGACCACCAGCACGAGCACGGCGCATTTCAGACCGAAGAACAGCGCGCCGATCAGCGGCACGGTGCCGAGCGTCGCGTAGAGCACCGACAGAGCCAGCATCACCGCCGCGCCGGGCAGGATGAAGAGCAAGCCGGCCGTGAGGCCGCCCTTCACCCCATGCATCAGCCAGCCGAGATAGGTGGCGAGCTGCTGTGCCTCGGGCCCCGGCAGCAGCATGCAGAAGTTCAGCGCATGCAGGAACCGCGCGTCGGAAACCCAGTGGCGGTCATCGACGATCTCGCGGTGCATGACCGCGATCTGCGCGGCCGGCCCGCCGAAGGACAGGAGGCCGATCCGCGCCCAGACGCGCAGCGCCTCGGCAAAGCTGGGGAAGGGCGGCGATGTCATGCGGGCTTTCCGGGGCTCGGCCAATTGTGGGTCTCGTCGGTCGCGTCCCGCGCCCAGCGGTAGAAGGCGTCGTACAGCGCCAGGCCGGCCTCGAGCTGGACGAGGTCGTCGCGATGCATGCGCGACAGGCCGAGCGAGGCGGCAAGCAGTCCGGCTGCCTCGGGTGCGAGGTCGGGGCGCGCGGTATCCGCGCCGCGCACGATCAGCGCTAGCCGGTCCAGCGCATCGGTATGGAGGGCGAATTCGTCGAGCATGACGTCGAAGGTGCAGAGAGCGCCGCGATGGGACCAGAAGACGCCCTCGATATCGAAGGGCGTGGCGCCGAAGCGTTCGGCCACCGCCGTCACCTCCGATGGTGCGACGAAGAGGAAGACGGCGGTCGGATCGACGAAGCGGCGGATCAGCCAGGGGCAGGCGATGCGGTCCACCTTTGGCCGCGCACGGGTCACCCAGAGCGTGCGGCCCTGCGCATCGCGACGTGGCACATGGGTCGCGGCGACCATGGGCAGCCCCGCATCCCGCCAGGCCTCGAAGCCGCCTTCGAGCGTTTCCGCATCCGCACCGGCATGGCGCAGCCAGGCGGCGGCGCCCTGGCTGAGCTTCAGCCCCTTCTGGCAGATCACAACCACGCTTCGGCCGGCAAGGTTCCCCGCCCAATCCGCGACGGTGTCGTGGGGCCGCCGCAGGCTGCCGGGAATGGCGCGGGGATCGGCGGCAAGATCCTCCGCGGTGCGGACATCGATGATGAGTGGCGCGTCGGGCAGGCCGATGCGCCGGGCGAGTTGCTGGGTCGTGACGATGGTGGGGGCCGGCATGATGGCGTCCTCTCCGATCGGGAGTTTGGGACGCGATGCTTCGGCCGGAGCCTCACGGGGTGATCGCGGATATCCCCTTGGCCAGGACGATGGGGAGCGGCCAAGGGGATGTCAAGGCGATCAGGCGGCGCGTAGCCGCGTGATCAGGGTGGCGATCGCCTCCCGCAGGCCGTCGCCCTGGCGGCGGATCTCGGTCGTGCCGTCCGTCACGCCGTGCACGGCGGCCAGGGTGCCGGCCATCTCCTCGGCCACGCGGCCGGCCGAGGAGGACGCCCCGCCGGTGCCCTCGGCCGCCTGCTGCACGGCGCGCGCGATCTCCCGCGTCGCGGCGCCCTGTTCCTCGATGGCGGCTGCAATGGCGCTGGCCGCGCCGTCGATGCGCCCGATCGTCTCGGCGATGGCACGCACCGCGAGGACGGAGGCCTCGGTCGCCTGCTGCATGGCGCTGATCTGCCCGGCGATCTCCTCCGTCGCGCGGGCGGTCTGGCCTGCGAGGTTCTTCACCTCGGACGCCACCACCGCGAAGCCCTTGCCCGCATCCCCCGCGCGCGCCGCCTCGATGGTCGCGTTCAGGGCCAGCAGGTTGGTCTGCCCGGCGATGTCGCTGATCAGCCGCACCACGTCGCCGATGCGCGAGGCCGCTTCCGCGAGGCCGCGCACCGTGTCGTCGGTGCGGCGGGACTGGGCGGTGGCCTCGGTGGCGACCGAGGCGGTCTCGGCGATCTGGCGGCTGATCTCCGCGGTGGAGGCGGCGAGTTCCTCGGTCGCCGCGGCGACGGCCTGGACGTTCTCCGAGGCATGGCGCACGCCGCCCGCCGTCGCATCGGCCGCGGCACCGGAGCGCTCGGCGCTGCTCTGGAGCCGCGCGCCCGCTTCGGCCAGGCCGCCAGCGGCATTGGCAAGGCCCGCCGCGATCCCCGAGAGGGAACGCTCCACCTCGCCGGCCAGCGCGAGATTCGCGTCGCGCCGGGCGGCTTCCTGCCGGGCGCGCGCTTCCTGCTGTTCGGCGCGCAGGCGTTCGGCCTCGATGAGGCCTTCGCGGAAGACCTCGACTGTGCGGGCCATGGCGCCGATCTCGTCGCGCCGCTCGCGACCGGGGGCGTTGGCGGAAAGATCGCCGCCGGCGAGTGCTTCCATCCGCGCCGTCAGCGCCACGACCGGCCGGGCGATGGATCGCGCGACGAGCAGGCCGAAGAGGATGGCAACCAGCAGCAGAACCGCCGTGGTGACGAGCACGAAGCGGATGGCGTCCCACTGCGCCGCCGCGGCGGCGGCATCGTCGATCGCGAGCTCCACCACGCCCACCGTGCCTCCCGCCGCATCGCGCAGCGGGAAGGTCAGCAGCGCGTAGCGGCGGCCGGCGCGCTCGGCTTCTCCACGGCTGGCGGCGCCGTTCAGCGCCGCCGTCCGCAGCGCCGGCGCTGCGAGCCCGTCCGCCGCATCCGGGATGCTGCTGCCGACCGGCACCAGGCCCTGGTCGGTGCTGCGCAGCACCGCGATGTCGGTACCGACCGCTTCGGCGATGCGCACCAGCACGGCGGGGGTGAAGTTCATCGCGATGTCCATCGCGCCGACCACGCGATCCCCGGCGCGGATCGGCGCCACGCCGAACAGGCTGATGTCCTGAAGGCCGCGTTCCATGCCGAGCTGGGTGCGGCCGGTCCGGAAGAGCTCGGTCACCAGGTGGCGGCGGGCGCGCACGTCGTCACCGAACTGCTCGGGCCGCCAGACGCGCAGGAAGGAGATGCCGGGCGGTGTCTCGATGTTCAGCCGCGTGCCGCGTTGGTCGAGGATCTGTTGCGATGGCGCGAGCAGCGCCTGCAGCGCGCCGCGATCGCTACGGCCGGGTGCCTCGACCACCGGGGGCAGCGCGGCGAGGACCTCGGCCGTGTTGGCGAGCTCGCGGGCCTCGGCGGCGATGGCGGCGTCGAAGGCGGCGCGGGCGCGGGTCAGCGCGTCCTGGGTGCGGCTCTCCGTCGCGGCCTGGTTGCGCAGAATGACGATGCTGCCGAAGCCGATGCAGGCCAGCAGCGCAATGGCAATGGCGGCGGCGGCGATGCGCCGGCCGATGGATCTCGAAATCATCGCGGTCCCGCTCCGGTGATGCGGGAATCATGCCTGGCGAAGATGAAGAAACGGCTGCGGACCGATCAGGCGAGCAAGGAGATGCCGGAGACGAAGAGCAGTATCAGCAGCAGGATGCGGAAGCCCTGCGCGGGCAGCGCGCGATAGGCCCGCAGCCCCAGCATGGTGCCGATGATCAAGGATGGCACGGCCGAGGCGGTCAGCAGCAGCGATTGCGCGGTGATGAAGCCGCTGAAGGCGAGGCTGACCGCGGTGATAAGCTGCATGAAGGCGATAAAGGGCTGGAGGAAGGCGCGAGCCTGGTCCTTGGGCCAGCCCTGGATGTCGGCCCACATCGCGGGCAGGGCGCCGACGAAGCCGCCGATGCCGCCCAATACGCCGCTGAGGATGCCGACGACGCCATCCGCCACGCGGCCGCCGGCGATCTGCGGTGGCGGCAACCGCAAGGCGATGCGGGCGAGCATGTAGCCGGAATAGCCCACCAGCAGCACGCCCACGCCCATGACGATGACCGGCGCCGGGCCCTTCGCCAGCACCAGCAGGCCCGCCGGCAGGCCGAGCACGGCCATGGGCAGGAAGAGCCGCAGCCGCGGCCAGTCGATGTGCCTGAGCAGCGGCGGCAGGCTGACGCATTGCGCGACCAGGCTGCCCAGCACCAGCACGGGTGCGGTCACGCTGGGCGGCACCGCGTGCAGCAGGATGCCGGCGGCGACCAGGACGAAGGCGAAACCGGCCATGCCGGAACAGAAGGCCGCGACGAAGCAGCCGCCCGCGACGAGCAGGGCCTCAGACCACATGCAGTTGCATCACTCGGGGGCCGGCCCTGCGCAGTTCGAGACGCGGGGGAGACTAGCCACGCCTGGGCGCGTGTCCAGGGTGGACGAGGCAGGTGCCGCGATGGGAAGAGATCGCTCGCGACCACGGGAGCGACGCTGGATTCAATGTGATGGAATTATTTGTATGATAAATAAATATACAACATTGTTGGATATCATAAAAATATTAAATTAAAATAATACATAATGAAGACTGTGCCGCAATCCAGACACATTGCGTTCTTTGGGATTATTCACCGAATATCTGCGCGGCAGATTTGATCTTTGGCGGCAATTGTGGTCGATGGCCGCCATGACGACCGCTGATACACGGCCGGCGACAATCCGCCGGCGACTGGGCGCGGCAGCGCGGCGTGGCATCACCCGCAAGCCTGGCCCGTCCGGACGCCGGTGCCGGGGCCAGAAAGGCCGGCGCGCCCATCGGCTGCTTTCGCCGCTCTGGGCGGCGGCGCTTGCGGGGCTGCTCGCCCTGTCCGCCTGCGCGCCGCCGGAGGCACCCGCCGAGCAGGATATCGCCCTGGCCGAGCCGATCCTGCGGGGAGACCTTTCCCCTCGTGCCGCCTGCCTCGATGCCGTGCGGGAGGCCGAACGCAAGCATGGCCTGCCGGAAGGCCTGCTCGTCGGCATCGCGCTGAATGAAAGCGGGCTGCACGCCCATGCCCTGAACATCGCCGGCCGCGCCTACTACCCCGAGACGCGGGAGGAGGCCGCGCGCCTGCTGCGCAACGCCGGCAGCCGCGCCATGGCCGGATGCCTCCAGGTGAATGCGTCGGTGCATGCGCGGGGCCAGGACTGGCCGCTCGACCCGTATCAGGCGGCCGACTGGGCGGCGAGCTACCTTCGCCAGCACTATGAGACCTATGGCGACTGGTCCATGGCCGTGGTGCGCTGGCACGGCGGCTCGGCCGGGCAGCGGCGCCAGCTCGTCTGCCGGGTGCGCAGCAAGATCGATGTGGTCGCGCCCGACAGCGACCTTTTCGCGGAAGGCTGTCGGGGGACCGAGGCCCAGATGGCCGCCTTCCGGCGCAACGGGAAGGCGCTGCTGGAAATGGCCGAGGCGGCTAACTGAACAGCGCCGCCCGCGCCAGAACCTGATCGACATAGGCCCCGGCGCTGCCAAGATAGGCGGCCGGGTCCGTCATGCGCGCGATCGTCGCCTCGTCCAGCCGGGCGGCGACGCGCGCATCGCGCATCAGCGCCTGGGTGAGGGTGAGGCCTTCGGCCAGCGCCAGGTCGCAGGCATCATTAACGATGTGGTGGGACTCCCCGCGTCCGAAGACGGGGGCGAGACCCATCATGACCGCTTCCGACACGATCAGGCCGCCCGTGGCATCGAGGTTGCGACGCATGCGGGCGGGATCGACCACCATGCCTTCCGCGATGAAGCGCGCCTGGGCCAGCGCGCCGTGCGCGAGCAGGAAGGCCTGCGGCAGGGCGAGCAGTTCCGTCTGCCACGGGCCTGTGCCCCGCTCGAAATCCTGCGCCATGGCCGCGAGGACCTGCGGCACCAGCGCATGCACGCCGCGCGACTGGGACAGCACGTATTCGCAGGCGATCGGATTGCGCTTCTGCGGCATGGTCGAGGAACCGCCGCGCCCGCGCACATGCGGTTCGTTCACCTCGCCGAGCTCGGTCTGCATCATCAGCATGAAGTCGGTGGCGAGCTTCGAGAGGCTGCCGCAGAGAATGCCGAGCCAGCACGCCACTTCAGCCAGCCCGTCGCGCGCGACGTGCCAGGGGATCTCGGCCACGGCGAGGTCGAGTTCCTTCGCCAGTTCGCGGGTAACCGGCAGCCCCTGGTCGCCGAGCGAGGCCAGCGTGCCCGCCGCGCCGCCGAAGGACAGGCGCAGCGCCGCGGCGCGCACCGCCGGCAGGCGCTCGACGGCATTGAGCAGCGGCGCGAGCCATACCGCGGCCTTGTAGCCGAAGGTGACGGGCAGGGCGTGCTGGAGATGCGTGCGCCCGGCCATCACCGTGTCCCGATGCACCGCGGCCTGGGCGGCGAGCGCGGCACAGGTCGCGCGCAGGTCGCCTTCGATCAGGGTGAGCCCGTCACGGATCTGCAACACCAGCGCCGTATCCATGATGTCCTGGGTGGTGGCCCCCCAATGCGTCCAGCGGCCGGCATCGGGGCCTGCGAGGGTGGAAAGCTGCTTCACCAGGCCCACCACCGGATAGCCGGTGTTGCGTGTCGCCGCCGCCATCGCCGTCAGGTCGAGCTTCGAGGCATCGGCGGCGGCGGTGATGACGGGTGCTGCCTCGGCGGGGATGATGCCGAGCCGTGCCTGGGCGCGGGCCAGTCCGGCCTCGACATCCAGCATGCGTTGAAGGAAGGCGTGTTCCCCCATGGCGGCGCGCATCGCATCGGTGCCGTAGAGCGCGCCAAGCACGGCGCCATCGGCCGGATTCACGGGCATGGTAAGCGTTTCCCCAAGGTTCCAGTCCCGGCCATGAAGCCAGGACGGCGGAACAACGCAAGGGGCTGCGGTCAATTAGGTGTTAGTAGGAAGCGCGGGCTCGAAACGTGCTTTCAGCGTCATGCGCGGTCTGTAGGTTCAACCATCGGCTTCGAATGGAGGTTCGCGTGAGAGTAGCATTCGTTGGCAGGGACCCGTTCGTGACGGATGGCGAGACGCTGACTGCGGAGCAGCTTTTCGACGCCACCGGCGGCAATACGGGAAACCTCGCCGTCAGCGACGCGTGCCTTCGCGCATCGCCGTTGCCGCCGGCATTCCGTTCCTGCCCAAGCTGGCGAAGATCGAGGCCAACCTCGCCGATCTCCTGGACCAGGAGCCGGGTGGCTACATCATTCAGCACAACTTGAAGATGATCTGGCTGGCCCGAGGCCAGATCGACCTCCTGACCCCCGAGATGCAAGAGCTGTTCCGGAGCTATATCCGCCCTGGCCTGTCCTGGGAGGAGTTCAAGCTGTGGTGTGCCCATCACTCGGTCGCCTATTCCGATGCGGCGCACTGGATGGAGGATCTCAGGACCTACGACTTCGTCGTGGGCACGCGCTTTCATGGCGCCATGCTGGCCATCCAGGCGGGCACTCCGGCGGGCTGCATCACGCATGACAGTCGGACGGCGGAACTCTGTGAGACGATGCGAATCCCATCGCGCCAGGCATCGACGCTGGAAGGCGTCACGCGCGACTCTCTGGCCGAGCTTTTCCCGTTCGATGGGGACGGATACCTGGCACGCCGTCGCGAACTATGCCGGAACTACCTTGAGATCATGAGTGGCGCGGGGATCGCCATGAAGGACTATCTGTATTCGATCGCAGGTCACGACGCCCCGAGATCCGCGCGCACAGCCGAGGCGGAGCCGCTCCTCGCCGTGGAGAAGGCCGTCGACTGAGCCGGCTGCCTGCCCTTGCGCGTCGGCTTCCGCGTCGAAGGCTCGCCGTGCGGCCGGTGACGCGGGTCACCCGGCCGCACGGCGCATGGGCGCGTCAGTAGATCACGACCGACCGGATCGACTTGCCTTCGTGCATCAGGTCGAAGCCGTGGTTGATCTGCTCGAGCGGCATGGTGTGGGTGATCAGGCTGTCGATCTCGATCTTCCCGTCCATGTACCAGTCGACGATCTTCGGCACGTCGGTGCGGCCGCGGGCGCCGCCGAAGGCGGTGCCCTTCCACACGCGGCCGGTGACAAGCTGGAAGGGACGCGTGCTGATCTCGCGCCCCGCTTCCGCGACGCCGATGATGATGCTCTCGCCCCACCCGCGATGGCAGCATTCGAGGGCCTGGCGCATCACATTCACATTGCCGGTCGCGTCGAAGGAGAAATCCGCGCCGCCGCCGGTGAGGTCCACGATGGCCTGCACCACCTTGTCCGCGCCGACCTCGGACGGGTTGATGAAGTCGGTCATGCCGAACTTCTTCGCCATCGCGACCTTCTCAGGGTTCAAGTCGATGCCGATGATCTTGTCGGCGCCGACCATGCGGGCGCCCTGGATCACGTTCAGCCCGATGCCGCCCAGGCCAAACACGGCGACATTGGCGCCGGGCCAGACCTTCGCGGTGTTGATCACCGCGCCGATGCCCGTCGTCACGCCGCAGCCGATGTAGCAGATCTTGTCGAAGGGCGCGTCCTCGCGGACCTTGGCGAGCGCGATCTCCGGCAGGACGGTGAAGTTCGCGAAGGTGCTGCAGCCCATGTAGTGGAACACCGTCCCCTGGTCGCAGGAGAAGCGGGACGTACCATCGGGCATCACCCCCTTGCCCTGCGTCGCGCGGATCGCGGTGCACAGGTTGGATCGCTGCGACAGGCAGGTTTTGCACTGCCGGCATTCGGGCGTGTAGAGCGGAATGACATGGTCGCCGGGCTTGAGCGTCGTCACGCCCGCGCCGACCTCGCGCACGATGCCCGCGCCTTCATGGCCGAGGATGGCCGGGAACAGCCCTTCGGGATCCGCACCCGACAGCGTGTAGGCATCGGTATGGCAGATGCCGGTCGCCATCACCTCGACCAACACTTCGCCGGGCTTGGGGCCTCCGATCTCGATGGTCTCGATGGTCAGCGGGGCGCCGGCCTTCCAGGCAACGGCTGCGCGGGTCTTCATGGCGTGACTCCGTGGTAGGTGGGGCACCTTTGCGTCGCCCGGCCCGGCGCTGCAACCCCAGGGCCGGGGATCAGCGCGGCAACGACCGGGTCACCAGCTCCATCAGCTCGCTCGCGCTGGTCGCGCGGCCGGCGGCGCCGAGCGCCTTCGCCTCCTCCCGCTGCGCGGCGTCGGCGGGGCCGGCATAGATGACGTAGGGCGTTGCGTCGCCGCGCGCGCGCAGCGCCTTCAGCAGATCGTAGCCGGCTTCCTGCCCGCCTTCCGGCCGCCGCATGTCGGATACGATGACATCGAAGCGATCCGCCGCGGCCCGCGCCAGCCCTTCCTCGGTGCTCAGCGCGGTCTGCACCGACATCCCCGCCGCCTCCATCGCCCGGCGTTCATGCACGTTGTTGTCCGGGTGGTCATCGACCCACAGCACCTTCGGAACCCGCGCTGCGGTCCTGGCGGCCACCGTCGCCGTCCGTGCCGCCGTGAACAGCCGGATGGGGTCGGCCGGCGCGGCGGGTGGCTGGCCGGGCCGCGTCTCGGCGCGCCCGCTGGCGGCGGCGAGGGCCGCCACTACCTCCATGAAGTTCTTCTCCTCCCGGAAATCGGCCGGGCTGTACAGCTTGCCGGTGTGGTTGATGACCAGGTCGCGGAACACCCACAGCACGCCTGGCGGGAAACCCACCAGGAAGAGCACGAGCAGCACCCGTTCGAACGGGGCAAGCCCGGTCGCGGCGACCCCGAGGACCAGGGCGGCCATGGCGTAGACCAGCACGATGAAGAGCGCGACGATGCCCAGAGGGTTGCGCGAAAGCGCCTTGGCCGTCTCGCCCATCGTCCCGAGATTGTCACTCATCGCGCGATCCCCAGCGGTCCGGGCCGAGACTAGGCGATTGCCGGTACCGCGGGCGGATGATTCCGCCAGGCCGGTGATGCGGCTCACAGCCCCGGCCCGCATCGAGAGGCGGTTGCACGCCGGGCTCGGGGCGGGCCAATGTTGCCGCTTGGAAACGCCCGGAAAGGACACGTCCCATGGTTCGCACGATGCGCGCCCCGCTGCTCTGCGCCGGTTTCGCCGCGGCCTTCGCCGCCGGGCTGCTGGCTGACCGCCTGGTCGCGCCGGCCGGGGCGCAGTCCGGTCCGTCGCCGCTCTCGCCGCAGATCGTCAACCTGCTCAGCATGACGGATGAGGAGATCGGCCCGCTGGTCCCGAACACCGACCTGCGCAGCCGCACCCTGGTCGCGACGCCCGACGGCACGGTGGCCGTGCAGAGCGGCAACGTGCTGCGCCACTACCACGCCGATGCGAACGAGATTCAGCTCATTCTCCAGGGCGAGGGGTCGTTCTGGCTCGGCGACCGCGAGGTGCAGGTGAAGCCGGGCGACCTGATCGTCATCCCGCGCGGGACGCCCCATGCCGGGTCGCGCGCGACAACGGGCCGCTTCCGGGCGCTCGCGATCAAGCTTCCGCCGCAGCGGGCCGGGGATACGGTGCCCGCGCCGGCGCCCTAGATGTCGTTGCTATGGAGGTCGTCCGCGCTGGGCCTGGGCCGGCGCGGTTCAGCTCAGCAGCCGCACCAGCAGCAGCGACAGGCCCGGAAACGCCACGCACAGCCCCAGCCGGATGAAATCCGTCGCGAGATAGGGCAGGACGCCGCGATAGGTCGCCCCGATCGGAACGTCGCGGGCCAGACCGCTCACGACGAAGACGTTCAGCCCGATCGGCGGTGCCGTGAGCCCGATGCCGACCACGATCAGCACCAGGATGCCGAACCAGATCGCCGTCTCCTCCGCGCCGAGGCCGAAATCGAGCGTGGTGATGACGGGGAAGAATACCGGCAGCGTCAGCAGCATCATCGCCAGCTCGTCCATCACCGCGCCCAGCACGATATAGACGAGGAGGAAGGCGCAGAGCACGCCGAGCGGCGGGAAGCCCTGCTCCGCCACCCAGATCGCCAGCAGCTCCGGCGCCTGGGTCAGGGCGAGGAAGGCGTTGAAGACCTCGGCGCCGAGCAGGATGACGAAGATCATCGCGCTGGTCTCGGCGGTCGCCTTGATCGCCTCGACCACCGCCGGCGCATCGAGGCTGCGGCGCACGAGGCCCACCAGCAGCGTCGCCGCGCACCCTACCGCCGCACTTTCGGTGGGCGTGAAGATGCCGCCGTAGATGCCGCCAACCACCGTCGCCGCGATCAGCAGCACCGGCACCACGGCACGCAGCGCGGCGCGGCGCTCGGCCGCGGGCGCGCGCGGTCCGGCGGGGCAGAGGTGGGGCCGCCGCCGGACCACCACCGCGATGGTCAGAATGTAGAAGGCGGTCGCCATCAGCCCCGGGATCAGTGCTGCCATGAACAGCTTGGCGATGTTCTGCTCGGTGCTGATGGCATAGACGACGAGGATCACCGAGGGCGGGATCAGGATGCCGAGCACGCCGCCGACCGCGATGGTGCCGGTGGCGAAGCCTGCCTCGGTCCCGTAGCGGCGCAGTTCGGGCAGCGCAGCGCGGCCAAAGGTCGCCGTCGTCGCCACGGAGGATCCGCACACCGCGCCGAAGCCGGCGCAGGCCCCGATCACCGCCATGGCGAGGCCGCCGCGCCGATGCCCCATCAGCGCATTCGCCGCGGCGAACAGGTCGCGCGCCAGCCCGCCGCGCTCGGCCAAGGCGCCCATGAAGATGAAGAGCGGGATGACCGTCAGCGTATAGTTGGCAAACAGGTAGAAGGGCGTGGTCTTGAGGTAGGCGAGCAGCCGCGTGGCATCGACGATGTGCGCATACCCCGCGCAGCCCACCACGAGCATGGCGAGCCCGATCGGACAGCGCAGCGCGAGCAGGATCAGCAGCCCCGCGAAACCCGCGCCGGCAAGGACGAATTCCTCCCCCATCAGCCCCGCCCGCGCAGCAGGCGAGCGGTCCAGCCCAGCGCGACCAGCGCCGTCACCGCGAAGCAGGCCGCGCCGATGCCGATGGCCCACCACAGCGGAATGCCGAGCAGTCCCATGGTGACGGAGCCGTTGCCGAGCGCCTCGATCGCGCCCACGGCCATGCGTTCGGCGAGCACCAGTGCGACGATGCCCCAGACCAGGTTCCAGAATCCGTCGATCGCGTCGTTCCACCGTGACGGCAGCCGCGTGGTGAAGCTGTCGACGAAGATGTTGGTGCGCATCGCCGTGCCATGGGCGAGGAAGGCCAGCACCGCAAGCCCGCCGCCGACCTGCACCATCTCCACATCCCCGGTGATGGGGCGGGAGACGATCCAGCGCATCAGCACCGAGGCCGTGACCATGATGGCGACGCCGAGCAGCGCCACCCCGCCGGCCACCGCGATGGCGCCGGCGAGGCGCGCGAACGGACCCCGCGGCGCGGTCAGGACACGCCCTGGCCGTATTGCGCGACCAGCGCCCGCGTCTGCTGGGTGAGCGCCGCGCCGTCGATATTCCTCTCGCGCATCTGGCCGATCCAGTTGTCGGTGACGGGCGCGGTGGCCGTGACCCAGCGCGCCTTCTCCGTCTCGCTGATCTCGGTGATGGAATTGCCGCGCCGGCGCGCCACCTCCTCGACCTTGGGGCCTTCCTCGTCCCAGACCTTCGCGGCCATCAGGGCGGCAGGCTCGCCGGAATTGGCGTCGAGCACGCGCTTCAGATCGGCAGGCAGCGACTGGTAGCGCGCCGGATTCATCGCGAGGATCATGGAGGCCGAATAGAAGGTCGGGCTGCCCGGAATGCCGATGTGGTAGCGCGCCATTTCCTGCAGCCGGATGGATGGCACCACCTCCCACGGTACCACGGCGCCGTCGATCACGCCTTGCGCCATGGCCTCTGGCACCTGCGGCACGGGCATGCCGATCGGTGTCGCGCCGAGCGCCTTCAGCCCTTCGCCGGCCTGGCGCGTGGGAAAGCGCAGCTTCATGCCGCGCAGATCCTCCATCGTCTTCACCTCGCGCTTGGCATGGATCAGCCCGCCATCATGCGCCCAGGCGGTGATGATGTGCGTCTCGCTGAATTCGGTCGTGCGCATGTGCTGGTCGAACAACGCCCAGGTGACGCGTGCATTCACGCTCGCGCGGCGATGGGCGATGAAGGGGAGCTCGATCACCTCGATGCGCGGGAAGCGGCCGGGGGTATAGCCGGGCAGCGTCCAGACGATGTCGGCGACGCCGTCCTTCGCCTGATCGTAGAGCTGCGGGGGCGCACCGCCGAGCTGCATCGAGGGGAAGATCTGGATGCGCAGCTTCCCGCCTGATTCCTCACGCACCTTGTTCGTCCAGGGCACGAGGAAGTGCCGATGGACATTCGACACCGCGGGCAGGAAGTGGTGCAGCCGCAGCGTGACGTCCTGCGCCGAGGCGCGGCGGGCGGTGAACAGGACTGGCGCGGCCAGCGTCGCACCCGTCAGCAACAGGCGGCGATGCAACATCGTTTCATCTCCCGTGATTCGTGCCGGGCCCGAGGTCCGGATGCCGCGCAGCTTCAGGCGAAATGCCCTCGGCTTTCAAGCGGCGGCAAGCGCCTCGCGCAGCGCACGCGCCTTGCGGCCGACCATCTCCGCTGTATCCCCCGGCCTGTAGAGCGACGAACCGACCCCGAAGCCGGCCGCGCCGGCGGCCTTCCACGCCGGGATGTCCTTCGCCCCCACGCCACCCACCGGCAGCACGGCCGTGCCCTTGGGCAGCACCGCGAGCAGGGCGCGCAGCACGGCCGGGCTCGCCGCCTCGGCCGGGAAGAGCTTCAGCGCATCGGCCCCGGCGGCGAGCAGCGCGAAGGCCTCGGCCGGCGTGAAGAAGCCGGGGCAGGCGATCAGGCCGCGCGCGCGGGCTGCCAGCACCAGCGCCGGATCGGCATGCGGCGTCACCATCAGATTCGCGCCGGCGCGCACGATGGCCGCGACCTCATCCTCGGTCGTGACGGTGCCGGCGCCGATCAGCGCGCGATCGCCGAAGGCGGCGGAGAGACGGCGGATGCTCTCGAGCGGATTGGGCGAGTTCAGCGGCACTTCGAGGATGTTGAGTCCCTCGGCGAGCAGCTCGGCCGCGACGTCTTCCACCTCCTCGGGCCGGATGCCGCGCAGGATGGCGACGATGGGGCAGGCATCGATCCAGGGGGCGAGGCTCATCGCATGTGCTCCGCCACGCGCCATAGACCCGTTGCCGCCGCATCGGCATCGGCGATGCGGTGCGGGACGCCGAAGGCATCGAGCGCCGCGGCGTAGCGCGCGGTCAGCGCGGTGGCGCCGATCAGCACCACGGGCGGCGCGACGCCATCTTCCAGCGCGGCCGCGACCTCATGCCCGATCAGTAGTCCGGAGAGGTAGGAGGCGGCCTCCTCCTCCTGCATCTCCTCGAAGAGCGCGAGGGCGCGGATGCCGAAGAGGTGCCGCAGCAGCCCGCCGCTCTGCTGGGCACGCGCGACACCGCGGGCGAAGCCGCCCGCATGGTGCGGGGCGCTGGCATTCATCATGCGTGCGAGGATCGTCTGCGCCGACAGCGCGGCGAAGGCCTCGCCGGTGAAGTAAGTCGCGAAGTCGAGCACGGCCCCGTCGCGCAACCGGGCCCATTTGGAATGGCTGCCGGGCAGGCAGACCGTCGCCTCGCCGCGATCGAGCGCGGCGCCGAGCATCTGCGTCTCCTCCCCGCGCATCACCTCCGGCACATCGTGGCGGTCCCGGCAGGTGAGGCCGGGCAGCAGATGCAGCCGCGCATGCGGAAAGGGTATGGCGATCGCCGCGGAGGCCAGCCCATCCAGCCCGGCCGGGCAGGGCAGGTAAGGGGCTTCCACCCAGCCTTGCCGGCTGCCGACCATGCCGCACATCAGGATGCGGTCCTCGCCCGAGGCGACCCAGTCGCCTGTCACCGCCTGCAGCGCATCGGGAAAGCCGCCCGGGAGCACGGTGAGGATGCCGCGCGGCGCCTCCCGCCGTCCCACCACACGCCCATCGGCCGCAAAGCGATAGGCCCGGAGGCTCGAAGTACCCCAGTCGATACCGATCATGCTCAATACTCCGCGCCCTTATCCTTGGGATGCCAAAGTGCACGGCCGGAAGCAACAAATGCTTGCGGCCGCGATGCAGCAAAAGAGAATATTGATCAGTCGGATGTGAAACGGAACGTGTGGCGGGGTCAACGCTCGTTTGGAAATGCGTCGTTGGGTGGCCAGGCTGCGGTGCGGGCCGGCGCCGGTCATTCCAAACGGCCTCTCAGCGCTTCAACAGGCCGCCATCGACAAGCAGATCGGCACTGGCCGGGCTGAAGGCCGCGGGGATGTCGTAGACCAGCGCGATGCGCAACAGCGCCTTCACATCCACGTCGTGCGGCTGCGGCGTCAGCGGGTCAGGGAAGAAAATGAGGGCCTGGATCACGCCCTCGGCGATCATGCCGCCGATCTGCTGGTCGCCGCCGAGCGGACCGGACTTCACCAGGCGGATGGCAAGGTCAGGTGCATGCTGGCGGATGACGCCACCGGTGGTTGCGGTGCAGACGAGCGCATGCGGCGACAATTGCGCCACGTGCCGCGCGACCCAATCCGCCAGCGCCGGCTTCATCCGGTCATGCGCGACGAGGGCGAGGGTCAGGGGCATGGCGGCACCGCCTCGATGCCGCGGAACACCGGCTTGCCGGCGGCGGCGAAGCGCGCAAGTTCCGCATCCGCGCCGGCGCTCGGTCCGCCGATGCGCAGCACCGCGTCGCAGCGTTCGGCAAGCGCGAGGGAGAGCGGCATCATCACCTCGTCGAAGGCATCATCCGCGGCGGCGGCGATGACGGGCAGCGCCATGTTCACGCCGATCACGGGGATATGCCCCATGCGGAACAGCGCGAGGGCGGCGCGATTCATCTCGGCAAGTCGCGCCGCGCGCGTCGCGGCATCGGCCCCGCCCGATGTGTAGGGGCCGGCGACCATGATCCACATCAGCCGAAGGTGGCGAGCAGGTCGTCCACCTGCGCCGGCGTCAGCATGCGCGCGCCGACCCCGCGCAGCAGCAGGGCGAGACGGGCCGATTCCTCCAGCTCCTCGGCTGCCGCGACGGCATCCGCGAGCGTCCTGCCGCTCACCACCGGTCCATGATTGGCGAGCAGTACGGCCTTCGCCGTCTTCGATGCCTCGTGGATGTCGGATTCCATCGCGGCATCGCCGGGGCGGTAGTAGCGGATCACCGGCAGCGAACGTCCGACGCGCATGACGAAGTATGGCGTCAGCGGCGGGATCGGCGCGGTCTCGCCCGGTTCGGCGAGGCAGCCGATGGCGGTCGCGTGGGTGGAATGCAGATGCACCACGGCACCTGCATCCGGCCGCGCGGTCAGCACGGCGCGATGCATGAAGACTTCCTTCGACGGCTTGTCGCCCGAGACATGCGACCAGTCCGGCGCCAGCTTGCTGATGCGCGCCGGATCCAGCCGCCCGAGGCAGGAATTGGTCGGCGTCATCAGATAGCCATCGGGCAGCCGCACGCTGATGTTACCCGCGGTGCCGACCGAATAGCCGCGCTGGAACAGCGAGGCGCCAAGCATCGCGAGCTGCTCGCGGATCGCCGCCTCATCCATGGTCGAAGGCCTTGAGGAAGAAATCGCGCGCGCCGAAGTTGCCCGACTTCAGTGCGAGGTGCAGGCCGGCCGGATTGGCAAACGTCCAGGGCACGCCCGGGTCGATCTCCGGCCCGATGCGCAGCGACGTCACGCCGAGGCGCTGCACCACGGCACCCGATGTTTCACCGCCGGCGACCACCAGCTTCCCAACGCCGCGCGCGACAAGTCCTTCCGCGATGGCCGCCACCGCGTCCTCCACCAGCGCGCCGGCGGCCTCGCGCCCGAGCTTCGCCTGCAAGGCGGCGACCTTGTCCGGCGTCGCGGAGGCCGCGATCACCACCGGCCGGTCGTCCTGCAGCTTGCCCTCGACCCAGGACAGCGCCTGCGCCGCCATCGCCGCCGCATCGGGCGTCGCGAGCGCATCGAGTTCGAGCACCGGGACATGGTCCCGCGCCACGCCGATCTGCCCCAGCGTCGCGCGCGAGCACGAGCCCGCCACCACCGCGGCCGCGCCCCGCATCGGCGGCAGCGCATCCGCATCCGGCCGTTCGGGCAGCAGCCCGGCACGCCGGAAATTCTCCGGCAGGCCCATCGCCACACCCGACCCGCCGGTGATCAGCGCGAGGCGTTCCACCGCTTCCCCGATCCCCATCAGATGCGCATCGGTCACCGCATCGACGATCGCCCAGCGCGTGCCGCGATCCATCAGCTGCGTCATCGACCGGCGGATCGCGCCTGCGCCCTGGTCCACCGTGCCGAATGGCACGAGCCCGACGCCGCCCTCGGTCTGGCGCGAGAGCACGCGCACCAGGTTCGGATCGGTCATGGGCGTGAGGGGATGGTTCTCCATCCCGCTCTCGTTCAGCAGCGCGCCGCCGACAAACAGGTGGCCGAGATAGATCGTCCGCCCATTGGTGGGGAAGGCCGGGCAGGCGATGGAAAAGCCCGCGCCGAGCCGCTTCAGCAGCGCATCGCCGACCGGGCCGATATTGCCCTCATCCGTGCTGTCGAAGGTCGAGCAGTACTTCCAGAACAACTGCTTCGCCCCGGCCTTCGTCAGCGCATCGCAGGCGGCGAGTGATTGGCCCACCGCATCGGCGACCGGCGCCGTGCGGATCTTGAGCGCGATGATGACGGCATCCGCCTCCGGCAGCGGGCCATCGGGCACGCCGATGACCTGCACGGCGGACATGCCGCCCTTCACCAGGGTATTGGCGAGATCGGTGGCGCCGGTGAAATCGTCGGCGATGCAGCCGAGCAGCAGGGGCATTCGCGGCCCTCCTTCAGAAAATGGGCGTTCCGTCCTTGCGATAGTAGACGCTTTTCCCGTCGGGACCGGGCAGGATCATCAGGTCGTCATCGGGATAGATCACCTTCTCGAAGCGCGTGCGGTCGCCGACTTCGAGATAGACGCAATCCGCCTCGCCACGATTGACCAGGTGATGCGCATCCCAGGTGCCGGCGCGGAAGCCCGCGCACATGCCGGCGCGCATCGGTGTCTCCCCGGCATCCGTCACCAGCACGCAATCGCCTTCGAGGATGTAGACGAACTCGTCCTGCTTCTCATGCGCATGGCGCAGGGCGGAGGCGGAACCGGGCGGCAGGCGGGTCAGGTTCACGCCGAAATTCTGCAATCCGAAGACGTCGCCGAGCACCGTCTTCTGCCGCCCGCCGATCTTGTCCACGAGGTCGGCCGGATAGAGCGATGGCCGCGCCCGTGGCGGCATCTCGGCGGCGATCACGGCGATGGGCGGCGGCTTGTCGCTCATGGACGGTTTCCTCGGTTGCGTCAGTCGGGCGGCAGGGCAAGCAGGTCCTGGTGGCCGATGGTGACCGACAGCCGCCCGGCCAGGAGCTGGGCGCGACGCGCTTCCGCCCAGGCCAGGATAGCCTTGCCGTGCCGCCTCTCCCAGGGCAGCGCGGCGCCGGCATGCCCGGTCACGAGCTCCGCGGCGAAGGCACTGTCCTGCCGGTCGATGCGCCAGTCGGATGCCGCGCGCAGCACGGTGTAGCCGCGGGCCGAGAAGGCTTCCGCAAGCGCCGCGACGGCATCGGGGCCGAGCGCCGCCCCGCCGAACCCCTTGTTCCGCCGCTGGTCGCGGCGAAAGCCGCGCGCCACGACGGCATCCCCGCGATGCGGCGGGATGAAGCGATCCCGCCCCGTCACGTTGAGCGCGGCATAGAAGGGCAGGGATCGCGCGGCGCAGTCTTCGGCGATGCGCTCGACCCACCCGCGCGAGACGAGATCGCACAGTGCCGAGCACACCACGGCATCGACGCGATCGAGCGGCAGCCCGTCCGGCGCGTCGGCCAGGTCAACCAACAACCCCTCGATCCGCCAGGCACCGCCCGGCGTGTGCACCAGCAGCGTCTTCTTGCCGGGGAAGGTGGCCGGCAGGCCCAGGGCTTCCGCGGTATCCGCCATGGTGTCGAAGGCGCGGGCCATCAGCTCGGGATTGGCATCGACCATCGTCCAGGCCTGCGCCCGGTCGATGATCGGCCCCAGCCAGCGGATCAGGCTGCCGGTGCCGGAGCCGAGGTCGAGCAGGCGCGGCCGTGCCGGCAGCAGCGCCGCGAGCTGCGCGCCAAGATCCGGATCGCGGGCCAGCGCGTCATGTTCCTCCCGCAGGTCGAGCCAATCGGCCCCGAAGCTCTCGCTCATCAGGCGGCGGCCTTGGCGATCTCGGCGCGGAAGGCCTCGGCCCGGTCGGTCCAGCGCGGCAGGGCCTGGCCGCCTTGCCACGATGCCTCGGCCATCTCGGCGCGCAGATCGGCGTCGAAGATCGCGCGGCGCATGCCCTTGGACAGCGACATGTGGTCATCGACCGGGGAGACGATGGCCGAACCCGGCACCACCACCTCCGCGATCGCGCCGCCGGCGGTGATGGCGAGCGGCAGGCCGCGCGCCATCGCCTCTGCCGCCGCCATGCCATAGCCCTCCCACTTGGTCGCGAGGGCAAAGAGGTCGGCGCGGTGGTACAGCGCCTCCAGCGCCTCCCCCGTCACCTCGCCGGCGAAGGTGAGGCGGGCGGCGATGCCGAGCTCCTCGGCCAGCGCCTGCAGGCCCTGCGCATGGGTCGGGTTGCGCTGCCCGTCGCCCACCAGCGTCAGCGTCCAGTCGAGGTCGGTCAGCCGCGCGAGCGCCTGCATCAGCACGTCATGCCCCTTGCGCGGCACCAGCGTGCCGACCGAGAGGATCGCGCAGCTCGAACCGCCTGAGCCCGTCGCCCGCTGCGCCGGATCCGTGCCCGGTTCGACCACGCCGATGCGCTCGGGGTCGGCGCCGAACTCCTCCGGCAGGCGGCGCGCCGTGAGCGGCGAGGTGCAGATGAGCCGCCCCATCGCCGCGAACAGGGCGCGTTCCTTCGCCTTCAGCACGGTGCGCGCGGCCTCCGGCACGCCGTGTTCCAGCGCGGTCGGGTGGTGGATCAGCGCCACCGCCCGGCGCGCCGCGAGCTCCTGCGCGAGCGGCAGGAAGGCCGGCAGGCCGAGCCCGTCGATGACGATGCGCGCATTCTCGGGCAGGGCGTGCAGGGCGGCGCGGGCGCCCTCGGTCGCCGCCTCGTCCGGCAGCGGATGCGTGCCGGGCAGTTCGACGACCTCGACCGTCTCGCCGAGGGCGCGCAGCCCTTCGATGATGCGCCGGTCATAGATGTACCCGCCGGAGACGGTTCCGAAGGGGCCGGGAACGAGGAGGTGGATGCTCACGCCGCCGGCGCTCCCTCATAGGCCGCCCAGGCGACATGGCTTTCGCGCAGCAGCACCTTCAGCCCCGTCACGGCGCGCCCGCCATCGCCGAGGCGACCTTCCGCCAGCGCGACGGAGAGCAGCCGGTGGATATGCGCGCAGAGGAACTCCGTCGTCGTGTTCTGGCCCGCGAAGGCCGGTTCGGCATCGAGGTTCCGGTAGTCGAAGCCGTCCAGGATGCGGCGCAGCTCGACCTTGGCCGCGGCGATGTCCACCAGCAGGTTGAGCCGGTCGAGCCTGGGGGCGCGGAACTCCGCCTCCACGACGAAGGTCGCGCCATGCAGGCGCTGCGCCGGCCCGAATTCCTCCCCGCGGAAGGAATGGGCAATCATGACGTGGTCGACAACGGTCAGGCTGTACATGCCTGCCCTTGTAGCGGCCGGGCGGTGGCCCGTCACGCACGGCCCGGTTACCGGACGAGATAGGCGAAGCCCAGCGCCAGCACGACCAGGACCAGGGATATCCCGAGCACCCAGCGCATGACGCCGAGTGTGACACCCTGGCGTACGGCCGTGCTGGGGTCCCGCAATTCCGGCGCCGCGCGGTCCCGGGGGGTGGGGATGGTCATCCTGGCTTCCTTCCGCTCCTCGCGGGCAGAACGCCTGCGCCGCCGAGGCGTTGCGATCAGGAATAGGTGACGAGCGGGCAGAGCGGCGCCGGGGTGCCGGCCGGCGGATCCAGCAGTTCCGGCAGGACCTCGGGCAGGGCGTCGAAGGGCGTGGCCGGGCCGATCAGTGCATCGAAGCGATCATCGGCGAGCAGGGACAGGGCGAGGGCCATGCGCTCCGCATGGCTGCGCCGCCCGCGCAGGGCGGGGGCGACGGCGCCGACCTGGGTCGAGACGATGGACAGCCGCTTGGCATGGAAGGCCTCGCCGAGGGGCAGGGAGGCCTCCCGGTCGCCATACCAGGAGGCCTCGACGATCCGTCCCTCGAAGCCGCAAAGGGCGAGGGCCTGCCGCAGCCCGGCCGGATTGGCGCTGGCATGGATGACGAGGTCGCGATCGCCGGGCGCGTTCTCCGGCGGAACCCAGGCGACGCCGAGGCGCTCCGCCGTCGCGCGCCGTAGCGGGTCGGGGTCGCTGACGGCCACGTCGAGCCCCGGCAGGCGCGCGAGCAGCGCGGCAACCAGCAGCCCGACCACGCCGGCGCCGATGACGAGGGCGCGCTCGCCGACCAGCGGCCGCGCATCCCACAGCACATTCACCGCGGTTTCCATGTTCGCGGCGAGCACGGCGCGCGTATCCGGCACGTCGTGCGGGATGGGCGCGCACAGCCCCATCGGGGCGAGGAACACATCCTGGTGGGGATGCAGCACGAAGACACGGCGGCCGGAGAGCGGCGCTGGCCCATCCTCCACCACGCCCACAGCGCAGTAGCCGTATTTCACGGGGAAGGGGAAATCGCCCTGCTGCAGCGGGCCGCGCATCGCCGCGTATTGGCTCGGCGGGACGCGGCCGGCCAGGACCAGCCGCTCCGTCCCGCGGGAGACGCCACTCGCGACCATGCGGACTAGCGCCTGCTCCGCCCCGCGCGGCGACAGGGTTTCCTCACGGATTTCGCAGCGCCCGGGCGCCACCGACCACAGCGCGCGCGCCTTCATGCCATGCATCCCGGCCGCGCGCGGTCGAGCGGGATGTCGAGCAGGATGTCCGGCGGGATGGCATGCACCTGCCAGGTGAAGCGCAGCCCATCGGCGATGCGCGGCACGTTCGGCAGGGTGAAGGCCGGGATGCCCGACCCGAGTAGCACCGGCGCGATCGTGACATGCAGCCGGTCGAGGCAGCCCGCCGCCAGGAAGCGCGAGACGGTCAGGCCGCCGCCCTCGACGAAGATGCGCGTCAGGCCACGCGCCGCGAGCGCGCGCAGCAGCGCGGCCGGGGCGATGCCGCCGGCTGGTTCGCGCCGGATGCGCAGCACCTCGGCCGTGCCGTGGCGGTCGGGGCCCGGTGCATCCTCGGCGCAGGCGAGAAGCGTCGGTGGGCCATGCCGGAACACGCCGTATTCGGCCGAGAGGCGGCGTTCGGTGTCGATCACCACACGCACCGGGTCGGGGCCTGGCGCCTCGCGCGTCGTCAGGCGCGGATCGTCATGGCGCACCGTGCCGGCGCCGACCACGACGGCGTGGCAGAGCGCGCGCAGCCGATGGGTGTGCAGGATGTCCCCCGGCCCGCCGATCCATTGGCTGCTGCCCGAGGCTGTGGCGATCCGCCCATCCAGCGTCTGGGCCAGCCGGCCGACCACCCGGCAGCCATCCGGCGCAGCCGGCGGCGCCAGGATGGGGGCGAAGAGCGGCGCCAGCGGTCCGTCGGGCGCACCGCCGTCGCGCACGGTCAGCAGGGCGGTCCAGTCCGGATCGGGAACAGCGCGGTCCATCGGCGCGTCATGCCCGATGCCGCGGTCCGGCGCCAGGACAGCCTATCGTCCGCTGAGGGCGATCGGCACGACCTCCATCACCAGTTCCGACAGTACTCCGGCCAGCATGGGCAGGGGCATGCAGGCGGCCAGGCGCAGCACGACGAAGCGCCAGCCCAGGACGGGGAGTTCCCAGGTGATGATCCGGTGTACGGCGAAGATGCACCAGCCCACGACCAGCGAGACCATCTGCGGCACGCCCGCCCCGGCCTTGGCGAAGGCCAGCACCAGCGGGAAGGTCACGAAGGGTCCGCCCGGCATCAGCCCCCCGGCGATGGAGCCGATCACGATGCCGGAAAAGCCCGAATCCGGCCCGATCCAGGCCACTGCCGCATCCGCCGGGATCAGTTCCGCCAGGAAGGCGGCCATCGGCAGCGCCACCGCGAACATCGGCAGGATCTTGAGCAGGCTCTGGCCGGTCTCGACCCCGGCGCGGCGCACCGCGCCCGGACCCCGGCGCAGGCAGAAACCCAGCGCAACCAGCGCCAGTGCCCAGAGGAAGAGTTGGCCGACCGTCATTTCGGCGGTTCCCAGGCGATCGGCAGGCGTCGCGTCACCCAGCCGGCCAGCAGCGGCATCGGCAGGGTGATCAGCGTGCGCATCAGGGCGAAGTCCGGCCCCAGCAGAGGCACCTCATAGACCAGCACACGCTGGAAGCCGTTGAGGGTCCAGGAGGTAATGTAGGCCACCAGCGCCCCGCGATCCGCCCCCGCACCAGCCAGGACGAGCACCAGCGGAAAGGCTGCCATCGGTCCGCCCGGCGTCAGCATGCCCGCCATCGTGGCGACCGCGAGACCTCCCCAACCGCTCTCGGCCCCCATCCAGCGGGCGAGCGCTCCGGGGGACATCAACTGCCGCAGCGCCGCGGCCAGCAGCAGGCCGGCAAGCAGGGACGGCAGGATGAACAGGAAGAGTTCCCAGGCGTGATACAGTGCCTGGCCGACCGCGCCGCCGCCGTCGCGGCGCCACAGTGCGGCCGCGGCGAGGGCTGAGATGGTGGCAAGCACCATCAGGCTGGCATGGCGGCGGAGAAAGGCGATCACGCACCGCAAACTGCGCCCCGGCGGCGAGGCGGGCAAGGTGGGGGGAGCGCCTTGGATGTCATCGGGGTTCAGGCCGGCAAGGGTCGAAAGGCCTTCCTGATCGGTTTGGCCTGGGAGGAACTGGAGGGGCGCCACCCCTCCGGACCACGCCACGAGGCCACGGTGTGGCCCGAATGGCCGGCATTTGGTTCCAGGCTCGATGCGAGTCCCGAACCCTTGCAGCGCGCTTTGGGCGCCGGCGCGGATTTCGGCACCATTCTACCTGCCGTGCACAGCGCCAGGTTGAGGTTTCCAAAGGCCTTTCGGCCTTTGGTGGGGTGGGGTTCGGGGAGGGGCAAGGCCCCTCTCCGATCACCCGCGCCAGCTACTTCACACCCGCGCCGACAACGCCAGCGCCGGCGGCGGCGCCGTATTGCGAGTCCCCGCCGGCGCATAGCCCTGCGGCGCCACGCGCGGCAGTGCCGCGCCGGCGATGGTTTCGATGACGCGGGACTGCAACGACACGGCGCGCTCCAGCAGGCGCCGGTTCTCCTTTCCCAGTTCCTCGAGCCGCCGGGTCAGGATCTCGGCGGCTTGGCGCACTGGGCCGTCCGGTGCCACGCCGTGCTTCGCCTGGGCCGCATAGGCGGCGGCGAAGGCGTCCGAGGCCGCGATCTTCGTGCTGGCGAGCGTTGCCGCGCGTGGCAGGTCGAGCTTCGCGAGCGCCTCATTCTCCGCGCGCAACGCCTCGGCCAGGCGCTGCCCGGCCAGGATCAGGGCATCCATCATGGTGCGGTCTCTCCCGTGTTGGGGGTGGTCTGGGTGGCGCGCAGGCGCTGGAGCTCCCGCAGCACCGCATCGGCGAGTCCGACCCCGTGGCCGGAGCGCACGGCGGCGGTGGCATAGGCATCGACCAGCATGGGCCGCCATTGGGCCTCGGCCGCGCCGCCGCCAAAGGCGGAACGGCTCTGGTCCACGGTGGCGAAGATGGGTTGCAGCAGCATGCCCAGCGCCTGGGCCTCGAACGCCTCCGCGGCGCGGCGCAGGGCGGCGTCGGAGCCGCGGGCATTGGGGGCGGCGAGTGCGCCGGGCTGGGCCGCGGGCAGGGCAGGGGCGTCCATCACCGCACCTCGAGTTCGGCCTGGAGCGCCCCGGCCGCCTTGATCGCCTGAAGGATGGTGATCAGGTCGCGCGGCCCGACGCCGAGGCTGTTCAGCCCCCGCACCAGTTCCTGCAGCGTCACGGCGCGCGGCAGCACGCCCATGCGGCGGTTGGACTGATCGTCCACCTCGATCGAGGTGCGCGGGACGACCACCGTCTCCCCGCCCGCCAGGGCGTTGGGCTGGCTGACCTGGGGCGTCTCGGTCACGCGGATGGTCAGGTTGCCCTGGGCGATGGCGACGGTGGAGACGCGCACATTCGCCCCCATCACGATGGTGCCGGAGGCCTCGTCGATGATGACGCGGGCGACCTGGTCGGGCTCGACGCGGAGCTGTTCGATGCGGGAGAGGAAGTCCACCGGGCTGCGGCCGCCCAGCGCCACAGTCACGGTGCGCGAATCGGTCGCCGCCGCGACTTCCCCGCGCATGAACCCGTTGATGGCCGCGGCGATGCGGCGCGCGGTGGTCAGGTCCGGGTTGCGGAGCGACAGCCGCACGCGGTCCCGCGCGGCGAGGGTGAAGGGCACTTCCCGTTCCACGATCGCACCATTGGCGATGCGCCCGGCGGTCGGCACGCCGCGCGTGACCGAAGCCCCGGCGCCGCGCGCGGCGACCGCCCCGGTCGCGATCGCGCCCTGGGCGACGGCATAGACCTCCCCATCCGCGCCGAGCAGCGGCGTGACAAGCAATGTCCCGCCGGTGAGATTGGTCGCATCCCCCAGCGCCGAGACCGCGATGTCGATCCGACTGCCCGGCCGGGCGAAGGGGGGCAGGTTGGCGGTGACCATCACGGCCGCGACGTTGCGGGTGTCGAGCTGGCGTTCATTGTCCCGCGTGTTCACCCCGAGTCGTTCCAGCATCCCGACGAGGGATTGCCGGGTGAACACCGCCGAGCGCAGCCGATCCCCCGTGCCGTTCAGCCCCACCACCAGGCCATAGCCGACGAGCTGGTTGTCGCGGACGCCCTCGACATCCGCGATGTCCTTGATGCGGACCTGGGCCGCGGCGGGCAGGACCATTCCCAGGGCCAGCAGCAGCCCCAGGAGAAGAGCCTTCGGTCTTGCGTAAGCATTGCGCGCCAAGATGTCTCTCCCGCGCGCCGCGTGGTCGGGCGGCGCGCCCGTTGAACCTGGCCCCCCACAGAACGGCGGCGGGGTGTCGCGGGGCTTGGCGCAAGGGTCGTGCCAGGGCGGGGGCAGGGTTGGGCCGGCAGGGATTGCCGGCGATGGGCCGGGACTTGCCGGCAGGCGGAAGGGAATGGCCATGGTGGGCGTTCGCGGCGTTTCAGGCGGGGTCGTGGCGGGGCGGGGGCCGGCGAAGCGCGGCGGCGCCTCCGGCTTCAGCCTGTCCGGCGCGGCCGCCGGCGGCGCCAGCGCGGCGCAGGGGGCTGGCGCGGCCCTCCCCATCGGCCTGCTCGCGCTGCAGGAGGGCACCCCGGTCGGCGAGCGGGAGGCCCGGGCGCGCCGGCGGGGGGAGGCAGCCCTCCAGGGACTGCGGGAGCTGCAGCTCGCCTTGCTGGCGGGGGCGGCGGATCCGGCGCGACTCCATGCCCTGGCTGCCGGCCTCCCGGCGCCGGAGGAAGCCCCCGATCCGGCCCTGGCCGCGGCGCTCGCGGCCATTCGCCTGCGGGTCCGGGTGGAGCTTGCCCGCCACGGGTTGGACCCGGCTTCGTCATCGGATTGAAAAGGGCCGCTGTTTCAGGGATTTGTCGCGTTCTCCCCTCTTGGCTTTCGCCATGGCCCGCGTCTATGTTCCGCCCGCGCTAAAGGGGGGGGTGCCGGTACCGGTTGGTCCGACACGCCTTTGGGCCGGGGAATGGATTGAGATGCTCGTGACGCTACCGCCCGACTACCGACCCTCTGATGACGAGGAGTTCATGAGCCCGCTTCAGCTGGAGTATTTCCGGCAGAAGCTGTTGAGGTGGCGTCAGGATCTGTTGAGGGAGGCCGGCGAGACCCTTTCCTCCCTTTCCGAGGGCGGCATCGCCGAACCGGACCTGACGGACCGGGCCAGCGTGGAAACCGACCGCGCCCTTGAACTCCGCACCCGCGATCGCGCCCGCAAGCTGATCAGCAAGATCGATCAGGCGATCGACCGCATCGAGACCGGCACCTACGGATATTGCGAGGAGAGCGGCGAGCCGATCGGCCTCCGCCGCCTCGAGGCCCGGCCCATCGCGACCATGAGCATCGAGGCGCAGGAACGCCACGAGCGCATGGAACGCATCCACCGGGACGACTGACCTCAACCTGCGAAGCGGGGCGGCGGATCGTCCAGCCCGGCCGGCGGCACCGCCAGCGGGTCGCGTGCCAGCAGCCCGGCATCGTCCTCGCTGACCCGCCCGACCCGCGCGCCGACCGGCCAGACCGTGAGGCCGATGCGCGGATAGGGCTTCAGTAGCGCCAGCAGTGCCGCTTCATCCGCCGGCGCCTCGCCAAGCCAGGCATCCCAGGATTCGGGTGGCAGGATCACCGGCATGCGCTCATGCAGCGGGGCGAGTTCCGGCACCGCCGTGGTGGTCAGGATGGTGAAGCTCCTCAGGATCGACCCATCCGGCGCCCGCCAGCCCTCCCACAGCGCGGCGAGGGGCATGGGCGCACCATCCTTCATGGCCACCGCGAAAGGCTGCTTGCCGCCCTTGGGGCCGCTCTGCTGCCATTCATAGAAGCCATCCGCCACGGCGATGGCCCGGCGCCTGTGGAAGGCGTCACGGAAGGCGGGCTTCTCGGCGACCGATTCGCTGCGGGCGTTGATCATGCGGGCGGCGCCGGAGGCATCCTTCGCCCAGCGCGGCACCAGGCCCCAGCGTAGGGCATCGAGGTGCCGCATGCCGGTTTCGGGATGGCGGCGGACCACCAGGCCATCCTGCGTCGGGGCACGGTTGAAGGAGGGCGGCAGGTTCGCAATCGCCCCCGCCACGCCGAAATGCCGCGCGACCTCGCCCGCGGCGCGCTGCTGGAAGTACCGCCCGCACATCGCCCTTGTCTCGTGCCCTGCCGAAGGCCGCCGTTCGGAATCGCGCAACGGCACTGGCTCTATCAGCGTATACACGACATCCCCACCAGCCGCGCCGCGAGACGCGGCCCTCCAGCAGGCAGCAGCCCGACCAAGGAGCGATTGCGATGACCGAGACCGCTGCGGATTTCCTGGCGGCGACGTTGGAACAGGCCGGCGTCAAGCGGATCTATGGCGTGGTGGGCGACAGCCTGAACGGCGTGACCGACAGCCTCCGCCGGCGCGGCAAGATCGACTGGATCCACATGCGCCACGAGGAAGCCGCGGCCTTCGCCGCCGGCGCCGAGGCGCAGCTCACCGGCGAACTCGCCGTCTGTGCCGGAAGCTGCGGCCCGGGCAACCTGCATCTCATCAACGGCCTATATGACTGCCAGCGCAGCGGCGCGCCGGTGCTGGCATTGGCCGCGCATATCCCCAGCAGCGAGATCGGCATCGACTATTTCCAGGCGACGCATCCCGAGATCCTGTTCCGCGACTGCAGCCACTATGTCGAGCTGGTTTCCCATCCGAAGATGCTGCCGCAGGTGCTGCAACGTGCCATGCGCGTCGCCATCGCGAAGAAGGGCGTCGCCGTGGTGGTGATGCCGGGCGATGTGGCGCTGCAGCCGCTGGATGCGAAGCCCGCCACCTGGGTGGCGCCGGCCGCCCCGCGCGTGTTGCCGCCGGTCGAGGAGCTCGCGACACTCGCCGCGCTGCTGAACGGCGCGACGAAGGTCACGCTGCTGTGCGGCGCCGGCTGTGCCGGCGCGCATGCCGAGGTGCTGGCGCTGGCCGAGAAGCTCAAGGCGCCGATCGTGCACGCCCTGCGCGGCAAGGAGCATATCGAATACGACAATCCCTACGATGTCGGCATGACCGGCTTCATCGGCTTCGCCTCGGGCTATGCCGCCATGAAGGATTGCGACACGCTGGTCATGCTCGGCACCGGCTTTCCCTACCGGCAATTCTACCCGGAAGGGGCGCAGGTGGTGCAGATCGACAACCGGCCGGAGGCGCTCGGGAACCGTTGCCCGTTGGCGCTCGGCCTGCTCGGCGATCTCCGCGGGACGCTGGAAGCAGTGCTGCCCGCCATCCAGGACAAGGCGGATCGCCGGCATCTCGACCGCGCCGTGGCGCATTACGCGAAGTCGCGCCAGGACCTCGATGCGCTGGCCGAGAGCGGGCCGAACAGCGACACCATCCATCCGCAATATGTCTCGCGCCTGGTCAGCGAGCTCGCGGCGGAAGATGCGGTCTTCACCTGCGACGTCGGCACGCCGACCGTCTGGGCGGCGCGCTACCTCAAGATGAATGGCCGGCGGCGGCTGCTCGGGTCGTTCAACCATGGCTCCATGGCGAATGCCATGTTGCAGGCCATCGGGGCCCAGGCGGCGTGCCCGGGACGGCAGGTGATCTCGATGTCGGGCGATGGCGGCTTCAGCATGATGATGGGGGACTTCATCACGCTGACCCAGGTCGGGCTGCCGGTGAAGATCGTGGTGCTGAACAACGGTACGCTTGGCTTCGTCGAATTGGAGATGAAGGCGGGCGGCTTCCTCGACACGGGTGTCGAGCTGAAGAACCCGAACTTCGCGGCGATGGCGAATGCGATGGGCATCCGGGGCTTCCGCGTCGAGAAGCCGGGCGATCTGCGCGCCGCGTTGACGGAGGCCTTCGCCCATGACGGTCCCGCCCTGGTCGACGTGGTCAGCGCGCGGCAGGAACTGGTGATGCCGCCCAAGACGAGCTTCGGCAATGTGCGCGATTTCGGCCTGTTCATGATCAAGGCGGTGATGGATGGCCGTGCGCACCAGCTCATCGACCTCGCCAAGGTCAACCTGACGCGCTGACGGCTGATTGCCCCGCCGCCCGGACCGACGGCGGGGCAGGCAGGTCAGAAGGGCAGGATGATGTCGAGCAGCTCCTGGCCCGTCCGCGGCCGCTGCACGTCGCTGATCGTGCCACGGCCGCCATAGGAGATGCGCGCTTCCGCCAGCCGGTCATGCCGGATGGTGTTGTCGGAAGCGATGTCCTGCGGGCGGATCACCCCGCCGACGGTCAGGTCGCGCAGCTCGCTGTTCACCCGCAACTGCTGCCGGCCCATCAGCACCAGGTTCCCGTTCGGCAGTACCTGCGTCACCGTGGTCGCGACGCGCAGCGTCACCGTCTCATTGCGCCGGATCTGGCCAGTGCCGTTCACGCCGCTGGTCGAGTTTGCCTCCACCAGGCGCGACGGGTCGATGCCCGCGGGGAAAAGCCGGCCATAGGAGGCCTGCAGGCCCAACATCTGCGGAATACCCATTCCCTCGCTGTTGTCGCGCGACCGGATGCTGCGGTTCTCAAGCTCGGCCTCGTCGGCGACGGAGACCAGCACGGTGACGAGGTCGCCCACCGTCGCGGCGCGCTGGTCGCGCAGGAAGGTCCGGCTGCCCGGCCGCCACAGGGAGTTATTGGCGAGCGGCGGGTCCTGCGGGTTCGGCATGGGCATCGACACCGGCCGCCAGCGCGGGTCCGAGGTGGGATTGGTCACGTTCGCCATCTCCGGCGGGTCGCCCAGGCGCGACAGCCGCTCCGCGCCCGAACAGGCGACGGTCGCGAGCGGCAACATCATCAGCAGCAACCGGCGCATGGCGGTCATCTCCGCGCGCTCTGGAGGGGGACGGCGCCGGGGGTGACGCGCACCCGGCCCGGGCCGATCGCCTCGGCCTCGACGATGCTGCGGGAGGCGAGGTTCATCACCGGGATGCGCTCGCCGCGCGCCGCGTCGTCCATCGCGCGACCTTGGGCAGTGAGGGCGAGGCCCGGTCCTTCGAGGACCATCAGCACGAGCTGGTTCTTGCGCACGACCGACGGGGCGGTGAGATCCACCAGCATGAAGGGCAGTTCCGCCCCGATCGGCCGGCGGAGCTGCTTGCCGCGCACATCCTCGGTCCGCTGCGCCGTGCCGGGGCGCACGCGCTCGGTGCGCATGCGGACCTCCCGCAGGTCGCCGGGGCTGACGACCTCACCGACCGCGAGGCGCCGCGTGGCGACCACCACCGGCACGGTGGTCAGCGCCCGTCCCGAGACGCGCCCGCGCCAACTCGGCATGCCGTCGGCCGCGACCACCAGCGTCGCCGCGAAGCGCTTCGTCTGGGCCTCGAAATGCGCGGCCTCGATCATCGCCTGCGGCAAGGCGCCG
>JAYSDS010000023.1:0-11985 GCA_041914265.1 Roseomonas sp. | reverse complement strand
CACGACGGGCGGGGCGAAGCCCGGCAGCTCCATCTCGGCCTCCGGATCCATGCCGAGGCGCACCAGCTCCTCGCGCAGCAGGGATTCGACCTCCTCGCGCGGGATGGGGCGACCCGGGCGCTCGACGATGCTGCGCTCCTCGCCGGAGAGCGGCCGCCAGGCGAGGCCATGTCGCCGCGCCGTGGCCGACCGCGTCGCGGCATCGAGCAGCATCCGCCGCCCCGGCGCCGGCGCGGCCCCGATGGTCGCCGCGCCGGCATCGCCGGCATTCTCGAAGATGTCGGCGAGGCGCAGCACCGGCTCCTCGACGAGGACCAGCGGGCGCGGCGCCGGCGGGACGCTTTGCGCCTGCGCCGCGCGCGCGGCGAAGGGCAGCAGCAGCAGGGCGCGCCTTCGCATCAGCGCAGCCTCGTCAGGGTGGAGAGCATTTCGTCGGATGTCGTGATGACGCGCGAATTCATCTCATAGGCGCGCTGGGCGGTGATCAGCGCGGTGATCTCCTGCACGACATTGACGTTGGATGTCTCGATGAAGCCCTGCATGGTCTGGCCGTAGCCGACCGCGCCGGGCGTGCCCTGCTGCGCCTCGCCGGAGGCCGGCGTGGCGAGGAAGAGGTTGTCGCCCACGGCTTCCAGCCCGCCCTCATTGGCGAAGATGGCGAGCTGGATCTGCCCGACATTCTGCGGGTTGGTCTGGCCGTCGATCTTGGCGAGCACCTCGCCATTCGCGTTGATGGTCACGTCGCGCGCATTGGCGGGGATGGTGATGCCGGGATTCACCACGAAGCCTTCCGCCGTGACGATGGTGCCTTCCGCGCTCAGCCCGAAGGTTCCGTCGCGCGTATAGGCGGTCTCGCCCGAGGGAAGCTGGATCTGGAAGTACCCGTTGCCGCGGATGGCGAGGTCGAAGCGGTTCTCGGTCTGCTGCAGGTTGCCCTGCTCGCTGATCCGATAGATCGCCGCCGTCCGTACGCCGAGGCCGATCTGGGCACCCGAGGGCAGCATCGTGCCGGTATCGGCGGATTGCGATCCGGTGCGCCGGAGGTTCTGGTAGACGAGGTCCTGGAACTCCGCGCGGCGGCGCTTGTAGCCGGTGGTGGACAGGTTCGCGATGTTGTTCGAGATGACCTCGACATTGTTCTGCTGGGCCTGCATGCCCGTGGCGGCGGTGTGCAGCGATCGCATGGGCGCGGTTCCTTACGAGCGGCGGCGCAGGATGCGCTCGACGGCGGTGGACAGGCGCTCGCCCTCGCGTTCGGCGAACTGGGCGGCGAACTGGAATTCGCGGAGCTCCGCGGTCAGGCGTGTCATTTCCAGGATCGGGCGGACATTGCTGCCCTCCAGCGCGCCCTGGACCACGGCGGGGCGTTCGATCGGCTGCGCCTGCTCGGCGCCGGCGTCGAACAGGCGGTCGCCCTCGGCGCGCAGGGATTGCGGGTTGTTGAAGTTCACCACGCGCAGCCGGCCGAGCGTGCCGTTCTCGCTGCGGATGCTCCCATCGCCCTGGATGGTGATGCGCGTGTCGTTGGGGGAGACGGCGATGGGCTGCTCCTGGTCGCTCATGACCGCGTTGCCCTCCATATCCACGATGCGCCCGCCTTCGCCGATGCTGAAGCGCCCGGCGCGGGTGTAGCGCTCGCCGCGCGGCGTCTCGACGACGAAGAAGCCCTCGCCGCTGATCGCGACGTCGAGCGGGTTGCCGGTGGTCTGCAACGGCCCGGCTTCCATCTCCCGCCAGGTGGCGCGGTCCTGCACGAAGGCCAGGTTGCGCCCACCCGTCGGGGTGGCCGTGCCGTCCTGGCGGGAGACGAATTCCGCGAAGACCGGGCGCAGGGCGCGGAAGCCGGGCGTATCGGCATTGGCGACGTTGTGGGCCAGCACCTCGGTGGCGCGGCTTTGCAGCGCCAGGCGCGACAGGATGATGTAGCCGGGGCTGTCCATGCGGTCCTCTCCGTTCCCGGCAGCCCCAGCGCAACCGGCGTGCCAGTGCCAGGCGGCGGTGAGGGCGGCATTTGCTGCCGGGAGCCGGCAGGCCTGGCCCCGGCACCCGGCAGTCCGTGGCGCCGCAAGCCTTCCTTAACGGCACTGGGGGAGGATGCCCCCGTGCAGGAGGCATGGCATGGCGACGGCGGCGACGGCCGAGGCGACTGAAGCGGCGGAAGGCAAGGGTAGCGGCGGCAAGAAGAAGCTGCTCCTCATCGCCCTGCCGCTGCTGCTGGCGGGCGTCGGGGCCGGGCTGTGGTTCACGGGCATATTGCCGAAGCTGCTCGGCATCGGGCCCCACGACGCAGCGGTAGCCGGCCCGGCGCCGCAAGCGGAGGCACCGCGCCCGCCCGCCTTCTTCGAGATGCCGGAGATCATCACCAACCTGAACGTGTCCGGCCGCCGCGCCGTCTATGTGAAGCTGCGCAGCAAGCTCGAGATCGCCCGGGCCGAGGATGCGGCGGCGATCCAGGCGGCGCTGCCGCGATTGCTCGATCTGTTCCAGACCTATCTGCGGGAGACGCGGCCCGAAGAACTGCGCGGTTCCGCCGGCACCCAGCGCCTGCGGGAGGAGCTGATCGCGCGCGCCAACATCGCTGTCGCCCCGCCGCCGGGCAGCAGCCAGCCCGCCCCGCGCATCACCGACGTGCTCTTCCTGGAAATGCTGGTGCAATGAGCGGCTCCTCCGAGGAAGACGACCTCGCCGCCGCCTGGGGTGCGGCGCTGGAGGAGGAGGATGGCAGCGGGGGCGACCCCACCACGCCGGACGCGACCCGCGTGCTGAACCAGGCCGAGATCGACAGCCTTCTCGGCTTCGACAGCAAGGGTGGGGAGGGCGGCGAGGAGAGCGGGATCCAGAAGATCATCTCCTCCGGGCTGGTGTCCTATGAACGCCTGCCCATGCTGGAGATCGTCTTCGACCGCATGGTGCGGCTGATGTCCACCACGCTGCGCAACTTCACCTCGGACAATGTCGAGGTATCGATCGACGGCATCGTCTCGCTGCGCTTCGCGGACTACCTGAATTCCATCCCGCTGCCTGCGATGCTGGGCGTCGCGCGGGCCGAGCAATGGGACAATTACGGGCTGGTCGTCGTCGATTCCGCGCTGATCTATTCCGTGGTGGACGTGCTTCTCGGCGGCCGGCGTGGCACGGCGGCGATGCGCATCGAAGGCCGGCCCTACACCACCATCGAGCGCACGCTGGTCGAGCGGCTGATCGACGTGGTGCTGGAAGACCTGACCGCGGCCTTCGAACCGCTCTGCCCGGTCGTCTTCGGCTTCGAGAGGCTGGAGGTGAACCCGCGCTTCGCCGCCATCTCGCGCCCATCCAACGCCTGTGTCCTGGTGCGGCTGCGCATCGACATGGAGGATCGTGGCGGCAAGATCGAGCTGCTGCTGCCCTACGCGACGCTGGAGCCGGTGCGCGAGCTGCTGTTGCAGCAGTTCATGGGCGAGAAGTTCGGTCGTGACAGCATCTGGGAGACCCACCTCGCCGAGGAGCTGCGATCGACCGAGGTGTCGCTCGACGTGGTGCTCGATGAGCAGGTGGTGCCGCTCTCCAGCGTGATCGACCTGAAGGTGGGCGACCGCATCGCGCTCGGCGTGCCGCCCGGCGCGCCGGTGCGGCTGCGCTGCGGGGAAGTGCCGCTGTTTGAGGCGGAACTCGGCCGCCAGGACCAGCGCCTCGCCGTGCGCATCTCACGCGAGCTGGAACGCGGCCGCGCGGCGGGCGGAGCTGCGGCATGAGCCCGCTCGAATGGGGTCTGCAACTCGTGCTGCTGCTGATGCTGGCGGCGGCGATTCCCTTCGCGCTGCGCCTGGAACGCGCGCTTCGGGAGATCCGGCGCGACCGCGCGGCGTTGGACGGCAGCGCGCAGGGGCTGGGGGAAGCCGCGCGCATGGCCGAGGCCGCGATGGTGCGGCTGCGCGCCTCCGCGGAGCTGGCGGGCCGGCAGGTCGCCGAGCGCACCGCCACCGCCGAGCCGCTGCGCGACGATCTGCGCTACCTGATCGAACGCGCCGAGGCGCTCGCCGATCGGCTCGAAGGGCTGGTGCGGGCGGGCCGTCCGCTGGCGCATGAACCGCCCCGCGCGGCGGAAGCGGCGCCGCTGCAAAGCCAGGCGGAACGCGACCTGCTGCGGGCGATCAGCCTGGGCGGGGCGCGGGCCGGCCGATGATGCCACGCCTGCGCCCCCGCCTGCTGCCCGCGGCCATCCTGGCCATGGCCGGGCTGTTCCTGGTGAAGGCCGAAAGCCTGCTCGCCGCGCTTCGCGCGCCGACGCTGATGGTCGTCGCGCCGGCCCGCGCGGCCGACCCGGTGCCGGCCCCCAGCCCGGCGCCGGCGCCGCGCGCGACGCCCGCCGCGCCGCCGCCTGCCCCGATGCCGGTTGCCCTGCCAGTCGCGCCCGATCCCGCCGCACAGGCGGAACGCGCCCTGCTGGAGCAGCTCCGTGCCCGCCGCACCGATGTCGAGGCCCGCGAACAGGCCATCGCCGCGCAGGAGGTGATGATGCAGGCGGCCGAACAGCGCCTCGTCCGGCGGGTCGAGGAACTGGCCGCCTTGCAGCGGCGCCTCGAGACCCTGGAGCGCGGCCGGACGGAACGCGAGGAGGCCGGCTGGCGCGGCTTGGTGCGCACCTATGAGGCGATGCGCCCGCGCGACGCGGCGACGATCTTCAACGACCTCGAACTCCCCGTGCTGGTCGAGATCCTCGACCGGATGAACGAACGCAAGGCCGCGCCCGTGATCGGCGCCATGCGACCCGAGAAGGCGCGGACGCTGACGGCGGAGCTCGCGCGCTTCCGCGCGCAGCGCAACGCGGCGGATTGACGACGGACCCCTGGCAGGAGGCAGACGACACCGATGGACCGGAATACCAATGTCCTGATCGTGGATGATTACCGGACGATGCTGCGCATCATCCGGAACCTGTTGAAGCAGCTCGACTTCAACAACGTCGATGAGGCGACCGATGGGCAGGAGGCCCTGGCGAAGCTGCGCGCGGGCAATTTCGGCCTGGTCATCAGCGACTGGAACATGGCGCCGATGACGGGTCTCGATCTGTTGAAGGAGGTCCGGGCCGATGCGCGGCTGAAGAACCTGCCCTTCATCATGATCACGGCCGAGAGCAAGACCGAGAACGTCGTTGCCGCCAAGCAGGCCGGCGTGTCCAACTACATCGTCAAGCCCTTCAACGCCGAGACCCTGAAGGAGAAGATCGAGAAGGTGATGGTCCATGCCTGACGGCACCCCAGGCGTCCCGGAGGACGAGCGGATCGAGGCCGCGGTGCGCGCGGTGCTGGGTTCCATGGCTGGCGACCTCACCGCGCGCGAGGCGGCGCTGCTCGCCGAGCTCGAGGCGCTGGGCCGCACCATCGCCCGCGCCAAGGCCGAGATCGCCGCGCTGTCGGTGGACGACATCACCGGCGCGCACATCCCTTCGGCGACCGATGAACTCGACGCCATCGTCGGGCACACCGCCGAGGCGACGAACGAGATCCTCGACAGTTGCGAGATCCTCGAAAAGCTTCAGGCCGAAGTGGCCGAGCCGGCCGCGACGGCGCTGCAGGGCGCGGTGACGCGCATCTACGAAGCCTGCTCCTTCCAGGACATCACCGGCCAGCGCATCAGCAAGGTGGTGGCCGCGCTGAAGGCGATCGAATCCCGTGTCGAGGCGGCCGTCGCCAATGCGGCCGGCCGCGTCGCGCCGGCCCAGGCTCCGGTCCCGGCTGCGCCGCGGACCCAGGGGCAGGAACTGGCCAATGGCCCGCAACTGCCCGGCGGCGGCACCTCGCAGGAGGAGATCGACCGCCTGCTGGCGAGCTTCGACTGATGCGGCTGCCGGGCCTGGTGCTGCTGTCGCTGATAGCCCTCGCGCCCGCCGCGCGAGGGCAGGAGGCGCCGCGCGTTCCGATGCGCATCGGCAGCCATCCGGATTTCGGCCGCCTGGTCTTCGATTGGCCTGCCTCCACCGGCTATGCGGTCGAGGAGCAGGAGGGACGCCTGCTCATCCGCTTCGCCGCGCCGGGTCGTGTGGACCTCGCCGCGGCGCGCCGGCCGCCGCGCAATGTGCTGGGCGTGCAGCAGGAAGACGGGGCGATCCTGGTGCGTATCGCGCCCGGCGCCAGGCCGCGGCACTTCAGGCTCGGCAATCGTATCGTGCTGGATGTGCGCGATCCCGGTCCGCAGGAGGCGCCGACGCGGCATGCCGCGGCGAACGGCACGACACCGCGCCGTGCGGAACCGGCTCGCCGAACCGCGGAACCGCCGGCGGCGCTACGCACCGCGCCGGCCCCGGCGTCCGCGCCTGCGCCGGCCGCGGCACCCATCCCGCCCGCCACGCTGCTGCCGACACCGTCGCCCGCCATCGCGCCGACGCCGGTGAACGGGCCGGCGCCAGCCCCGCTGCCGGCGCCGTCCCGACTGCGGCTGCTGCCGGGAGCATCGGCCATCGCGCTGGATGCCGGGGCGGATGCCGGGTTGGCAGTCTTCCGGCGCGGCGAATGGGTGCATGTGGTGCTCGACCGCGCCGTCCCCTTGGATCCCACGCCCTTGCGCCGGCATCCGGTCTTTGGCGGGCTGGAGGTCCTGCCGGCGGGCGAGGCCACGGCGCTGCGACTGAAGCTGCCGCCGCCGGCGCGCCTCGCCGCGCGGCGGGATGGCGAAGCCTGGGTGCTGGAGGCGACGCGCGAGGCGGCCGCGCCCGACACGCCCATCCTGCGTGCCGAGCCGGAAGCAGGCCCACCGGCGCGGCTGCTGCTGCAGGGCGGCCAGCCCGGCGCCGTCGTCGCGGTCAGCGACCCCGAGACCGGCGAGATCCTGCTGGTCGGCACGCTGCGCCGCGCCGGCCCCGCGGTGACCGTGGGCAGGCGACTGCCCGAATTCGATCTGCTGCCGAGCATGCTCGGCGTGGCGGTGCTGGCACGCTCCGACCGCCTGGCGTTGCGCGTGACAACCGGGGATCGCTTCGCGCTGCAGGCCGCGGGGGGCGATTCCCTCGGCCTTGGCACGGCGCCGGGGCGGGAACCGCCGGTGGCGGCCATGGCCATGACGCGGCTGCTGGAATTGCCCGACGGACCCGTGCCCACGCTGCTGGAGCGGTTGCGTAACCTGCTGCTCGCCGTGCAGGCCGCGCCGCCGCTCGCGCGCGGGCCGGCGCGGCGCGATGCGACGGAGACGCTGCTCGCCCTCGGCATGCCGCAGGAAGCCCAGGCCATGGCGGCCATCGCCTTCCAGGAAGACCCGCAGTCGCGGGAGGATACGCGGCTGGTGTTGGCCCATGGCGTGGCGGCGCTGCTGGCCGGGCGGCTCGCCGATGCGCGCGGCATCGACGATCCGCGGCTGCCGGCGCGTGACGAGGTCGCGCTATGGCGCGCCCTGCACGCCGCCGGGCGCGGGGAAGCGGCGGCGACCGCGCTCGTCGCCGGCGCACCGCTGCTGCTCGCCTATCCCGAGGCGCTGCGCGACCGCAGCCTGCCCATGGCCGCTGAAGCTCTCATGGTCGGGGGCGAGCATGCTGCCGCGTCGGCGCTGCTGGCCCAGGCGCCGGACATGCCGGGCCTCGGCCTGGCCCGCGCCATGCTGCTGGAGGAGCGGGGCGATCGTGACGCGGCCATCGCCGCCTATGCCGCCCTGGCCAGCGGGCGTGACAGGCGGCAGCGCGCCATCGCCATGCGGCGCGGGACGGAGCTGCGCCTGGCCGCCGGCAGCATCGACCAGGCCGCCGCGGCTGAAGCGCTGGAACAATCGCTCTATGCTTGGCGCGGCGGGGCGGAGGAGGTCGCGCTGCGGCGCCGCGTCGCCAGCCTGCGCGTGGCGGCCGGGCAGGGGGCGCAGGGCTTCTCCCTGCTGGAGGAGACGGGGCGCCTCTTTCCCGATCAGGCGGCGGCGCTGCGCCCCGATCTGCAGGACGCCTTCGCTAGCGCGCTCGAAACCGCGCCTCCGCTCGCCGCGGCGACGCTGTTCGACGCGACGCCGGAACTGTTGCCTAGCGGCCCGCGCGGACAGGCGGCGGTGCAGACGCTTGCCGACCGGCTGGCGGGGCTCGACCTGCCCGATCGCGTGGCGACCTTGCTGCGCCGCGCCATGGCGGCGGCCGAGCCTGGTGCGCCACGGGCGGCGATCGGCGCGCGGCTCGCCGCGCTGCATGTCGCCGAGGGCGATGCCACCGCCGCCCTCTCGGCGCTCGATGGCAGCGAGTCGGAGCTGCTCGACCCGCCACTCGTGACGCAGCGGGGCCTGTTGCGTGCCCAGGCGCTCGCCCGGCGCGGTGCGGGGGCTGAGGCCGATGCGCTGCTGGCTTCGCTGGGTACCGGCGCGGCGGCCAAGCGCGCCGAGCTGCGCGCGGAGGCACAGGATTGGCCCGGTGCCGCCGCCGCCATGGCGCAGCATCTATCCGCCGCGCTGCCTGCGGCGCCGGCGCCGCTTGGCGTCGAGGATCGCGCGGCGATTGCGCGCACCGCCGCGTATCTCGCGCTGGCCGGCGACGATTCGGGCCTCTCCGCGCTGCGCGCGGCGCATGGGGCGCGCATGGAAGGCGGCGCGCTGGCCGAGGCATTCGGCGTGCTCACATCCGATCCGCTGCGTGGCGTGGCCGACCTGCCGCGGCTGCAGCGCGAGCTCGGGATGATGCGGTTGATGCCCACGCGGCTGGATGCCTTGCGGACAGGCGCGCCGGTCGCGCGCTGAGATGCGCGTCCCCCGGGGGGGAGTTCTGCAAAATTTCCGGTCCCGGAGAAGGAATTTCACTTGCACCCCCGGACCCCTTGCCGCATATCGCGCGGCCGTTGACCCAAATGATCGGACTTTCCCGATCGCCCTGGTCATCTGCTGGCTGGAAGGAGCCCTTAACATGGATGCTCTCGTCCAACCGGGGATGGTCTCGGATATGCCGAGCGACACCCGGAACATCGACGAAGACCGCTCGGTGACTCCCGAGAAAGATTACTTCATTGCGCGCAATGGCATTCGCTATGCCGGCACGCATCTGATCATCGACCTGTGGGGCGCGACGAATCTCGACGACCCGGATCATATCGACGCGACGCTGCGCGAGGCCGCCCTCGCCACCGGCGCGACGATCCTGCACGGGCATTTCCATCACTTCTCGCCCAATGGCGGGGTGTCGGGGGTGCTGGTGCTGGCGGAAAGCCACGTCTCGATCCATTCCTGGCCGGAACGCGACTACGCCGCGCTCGACATCTTCGTCTGCGGCGAATGCGACCCGTACAAGGCGATCCCGGCACTGAAGCGCGGCTTCCTGCCGGAACGCGTGCAACTGTCCGAGCACAAGCGCGGCCTGATCGGCTGACGCCCTCGGCACGGCCGATCTGACACGGGGCCGGGCGGCAGCGTCCGGCCCCTTTGCTTGAACGGGGGGAATACCCGCCATGGCCTATGACCTCTGGGTGAATGAGACGCTGTACGACGCCTGGGGCCAGCGCTTCCGGGTGAAGCGCGAACTCGCGCGCGTGACGTCCGACTTCCAGGACATCATGATCTTCGAGAGCGAGACGCATGGCCGCGTCATGATGCTCGACGGCGTGGTGCAGATCACCGAGGCGGATGAATTCTCCTATCAGGAGATGATCGCGCACGTGCCGCTGCTCGCGCATGGCGCGGCGAAGAACGTGCTGATCATCGGTGCCGGCGATGGCGGCGTGCTGCGCCGTGTGCTGCAGCACAAGGGCGTCGAGCGCGCCGTGATGGTCGAGATCGACGGCGAGGTGATCCGCCTGTCGAAGGAATTCCTGCCCGGCATCGCCGGCGATGCCTGGAATGATCCCCGTGCGCAGGTGCTGGTCGCGGACGGCATCGACTATGTCCGCAAGGCGCCCGATGCGTCCTTCGACGTGGTGATCGTGGACAGCACAGACCCGATCGGTGTGGGCGAGGTGCTCTTCACCGACGAGTTCTACGCGAATTGCGCCCGCCTGCTGACATCGCGCGGCCTGGTGGTGAACCAGTGCGGCGTGCCGCAGATGCAGGCGGATGAACTGCGCGAGACCTCGATCCGCCGCGGTAAGGCGTTCCCGGATATCTGGGCTTATGTCGCGGCGGTGCCGACCTATGTCGGCGGGTTCATGACGCTGGGCTGGGCGGGCAAGGATGCCGCCTGCCGCGCCGTGCCGGTCGATGAGATCCGCAGCCGCGCGCAGGCGGCCGGGATCCTCGGCACCACGCGCTACTGGACGCCGGAGATCCATGCCGGCGCCTTCAACCTTCCGCCCTACATCGCGGAGCACCTGCCGAGGGGCGTCTGACGCGCAAGCGTCACGCGGCGGTCATCCGGCCGTCGCGCTCCGCATGGCATCGCATCGGGCCTCGTTCTGGAGAGGTTCGATGCGTTTCTCCGCCACTGTCATCGCCGCCATCCTGGCCGCACTTCCGGCCGCCGCGCAGACGCCGCGTTTCGAGGCGCGGCTCGCTGGCCATGCCGCGCTGCCGGCGCTGACACTCGTTCAGCCGCCCGCTGACGCGCCCGCCTATTTCCGCATGTCGGGCCGCTTTGCCGCTGCCGACCGTGCGCGCGTCGAGCGCCCCGGCGCCATCCCGACCACGACCTTCACCGCCGAGGCCTCGGCCCCGCGCAGCTCCGGCGTCGGGCTGCCGCTGGAAGGTCAGCCGGTTCAAGGGATTTCCGGCCTGGTGCCGACCGGCCCCGGCGCCTTCCTGCTGCTGTCGGACAATGGCTACGGCAACCGCGTGAATTCGGTGGACAGCCTGCTGATGGTCCATCGCGCGGCCGTGGACTGGGCGGCCGGGCGCATCGCCATCGCGCAGACCATCTTCCTGCGCGACCCGGACAGGAAGGTGCCCTTCGCCATCCGCAACGAAGCCACCGCCGAGCGGTATCTGACCGGCGCCGATTTCGATCCGGAAAGCCTCGCCGTGGTGGGGGACCGCTGGTTCATCGGCGACGAGTTCGGGCCCTACATCCTTGAAGTCGATCCGACCGGCCGCGTGCTCGCGGTGCATGAGACGCAGGTGGAGGGCCGCCCGGCGCGCAGCCCGGACCACTACATGCTCTCGCAGCTTCCGAACGTGCCGGGCGTCGTCGGCTTCAACGTCCGCCGCAGCCGTGGCTTCGAGCCGATGGCCGCCACCCCCGATGGCCGGCGCCTGATCGCCATGTTCGAAGGCCCGCTGGTCGATCCGCAGACCGGCCAGGCCGAACCCTTCGTGCGCATGCTGGAATTCGACGTCGCAACGCGGGCCTGGACCGGCCGGCAATGGCGCTATCGCCTCGAGGATGCGGCGAATGCCGTGGGCGACATCGCCATGGTGGACGACAACAGCGCCGTGCTGATCGAGCGCGACGACACCACCGATGGCAGCCCCGCGCAGGCCTGCAACGGCCCCGCGCGGCTGGACTGCTTCAACCGGCCGGCGGCGTTCAAGCGCGTCTATCGCATCGACCTCGCGAACATCGATGCGGATGGGTTCGTGCGCAAGCTTGGCTATATCGACCTGCTCGACATCGCCGATCCCGATCGCCGCGCCCATGCGCCGCTCGAACCGAATGGCCGCTTCGCCTTCCCCTTCCAGGGGCCGGAAGGCGTGACCGTGGTGGACCGCGAGCACATCGCGGTCGTGAACGACAACAACCTGCCCTACAACAGCGCGCGACGGATCGGCCAGCCGGACGACACGGAGATCGTGCTGCTGCGCGTGCCGGAACTGCTGGGCGCGCGGTAGACACGAGGCTGCCGGCACGGGAGCGCTTGTCGCTTCAAGCGACAGCGACAGAAGCTGTCCGGATGGCGCCCTGACTTCCGCTGTAGGAAGAATTGGAGGGGCGTTGCCCCTCCAAGCCAACCCACCAAAGGCCGAAAGGCCTTTGGAAACTCCACCTGGCGCCGTGCACCGCTGACAGAATGGTGACGAAACCCGCTCAGGCGCGCGAAATGCGCTGTGACGCTTCGGCATGGCCTTAGCGCCCGGCACCAGGTTCCGGCGGTCCAGGCCACACTGTGGCCTGGCGGGGTGGTCCGGAGGGGC
>JAYSDS010000022.1:0-55681 GCA_041914265.1 Roseomonas sp. | reverse complement strand
GTCCTTGACCGACTTTCCCTACCTCCGATCGGTCAGAACTTCATGAGGCAGGTATCAGCCCTTCAGCCGCTTCATGGCGGCGGTAAAGCCTTCCTGCAGCACCTCGACGTCGCTGGAATAAGCGAGCAGCAGGGCACCCGCGTCCCGCCACTGCTGCACCTGTTCCGGGCTGAAGCAGAGCATGGCGCCGGTCTTTCCGTGGCGCCGCGCTGCGTCGAGGATCTGGTTCCGGCGCTCGTCGATCACCCTCCCCTGGTCGGGCGTGCCGAAAACGCCGAGATCCTGCGCCAGATCCGCCGGCCCCAGCGTGAGCGCATCGATCCCATCCATCGCCGCGATCGCATCGAGATCGGCGAAGGCCGCGCCGGTCTCGAACATCACCGTGACGTGGACCTGGTCGTTCGCGAAGGCGCGGCGTTCGGCGACAGGCATGCTACGGAACTCGGTCATGGCGCTCAGCCCGCCATTGCCTCGCAGCCCGCGCGGGGCGTAACGCGACGCCTGGACGATTTCCCGCGCATGCGCCTCTGACTCCACCTGCGGGCAGTGGATGTTCCACACGCCGACATCGAGCAGCCTGGTGATCCATTCCCGGTTCGCGCGCGGCGGCCGCACGGCGATCGGGAAATCCAGCGCGCGCGACATCGCCGCCATGTCGGCGATGGTCTCGATCGACAGGCCCGTATGCTCCATGTCGACCCGCGCGAAATCCACTCCCGCCGCCTTGAGCAGCATGAGGATGGAAGGGTTGCGCACCATCGTCACCCAGGTGCCGATCTGCACCTCGCCGCGCCGCAGTGCGGCACCCATTCGATTGCCCTGCATGTCGTTCCTCTACTCGGCCCGGATGTTGGCGCGCCGCGCGACCTCGCCCCAGCGTTGCGTCTCGGCGGCAACGAAGGCGGCGACTTCCTCGGGCGACAGGGGGCTGTTGGTGATGCCGAGTTCGGCGAAGCGCGCAGCGACCTCGGGCATCTGCAGCACGGCGTTCACCTCGCGGTTCAGACGCTCGATGATCGGCCGCGGCGTCGCGGCCGGCGCGAAGAGCACACCCCAGGTCAGGGATTCGAAGCCCGGCAGCGCCTCAGCGACCGTCGGCGCATTCGGGGCGATGGCGACGCGCTGGGGGCTGGCCACGCCGAGCAGCTTCAGCCGCCCGGCCTGCACATGCGGCATGCCGGAGGAGAGGTTGTCGAAAGCCATCTGCACGTCGCCCGACATCAGCGCCGTCATCAGTTCACCGGAGGAGCGATACGGCACGTGCTCGGCCGTGGTGCCGGTCAGTTGCGTGAACAGCACGCCGGCCAGGTGGATCGATGTCCCGACACCCGACGACGCGTAGTTGAACCCCCCAGGCCGCGCACGCATCAGCGCCACGAGTTCGGCGACCGTGTTCGCCGGTGAGGATGCCGGTACGAACAGTGCGTTGGGCTGCACGCTGATCAGCGCGATCGGCGCGAAGTCCCGCAGATTGTCATAGGGCATGCGCGCATAGACGGCGTTGTTGATCGCGTGGCTGCTGATCGTGCCGATGCACAGGGTGTAGCCGTCCGGCGCGGCCTTGGCGCAGGCGTCGCTGCCGACATTGCCACCAGCGCCGGCGCGGTTTTCCACCACCACCGGCTGGCCGAGCCGCTGGGCCAACGGCACGCCGACGATGCGCGCGGTCAGGTCGGTGGTGCCGCCCGCGCCGAAGGGCACGATCAGGCGGATCGGCCGGGACGGCCACGCCTCCTGCGCCGCCAGGGGCGCCGCCACCGCGACGGCGGCCGCGAGCCCGATCAGGATACGACGAAACATCGGCCAGCCTCCCTCAGCGTGGTGGAGCCTCGCGCTCGGCGCCGATCGCCCGCGCGGTCTCCTCCCACTTCCTCATCTCGGTGTTCATGAAGTCGGTGGCCTGCTCGGGGGAGCAGGTCCAGATCGTCGTGCCGAGCGCGTCATGCCGCGCGACGATGTCGGGGCGATGCAGCAGCGCGGTCGCATCGGCGTGGATGCGCAGGATGACCTCGGGCGGCGTGCCGGAAGGCGCCATCAGGATGCCCCAGACGGTGCTGGTGAAGCCGGGCAGGATGGTCTCGGCCACCGTCGGTATGTCGGGTGCCTGGGATGCGCGCCCGGCGCCGCAAGTCGCAAGCATCTTCATCCGCGCCGCCCGCACATGCGGCAGAGTGGGCGTGACAGTGTCGAGCATTGCATTAACGCGGCCCGCGATCAGGTCCGGGTGCCCCTGCGTCGATCCGCGATAGGGCACGCGCGTCATCTGCAGCCCAGCCTGATGGCACAGCAACTCCATGCCCAGGGCGCCGAAGGTGGCGTAGCTGGTCTGGCCCGGCCGCGCCTTCACGTACTCGACGAATTCGACCGCGCTGTTCGGCGGGAAGTCGGGCGCGACGATCAGCGCCTGCGGCGTCTGCGACGTCGTCGTGATGTAGGCGATGTCCCGCATCGTGTCGTAGGGCGTGCGGTACAGCGCCGGGCTGATCGAATGCGCGGTGCCGGCCAGGCACAGCGTCGCGCCATCGGGGGCGGCTCGTGCCACGGCCTCGGCGCCGATCATGCCATTGGCGCCGGGGCGGTTCTCCACCGTGACCGCCTGGCCCCAGACCGGCGTCAGATGCTCCGCGAGCAGGCGCGCCGTGATGTCGGACACGCCGCCCGGCGGGTAGGGGACGATGATGCGCACCGGACGCGTCGGGCGGCCCGACTGCGACCAGGCGGACCCGGCGCCCAGCAGCAATGCGGGCGTTGCGAGCAAGCTGCGGCGCGCGACCATCTCAGCCGCCCTTCGCGAGGCGGGCCGCCTCGCCGATGCCCTTGCCCGCCTTCACGTGTTCGAAGATGCGCTGGTCCATCGCCTCGGCCTTGTCGGCGCGTTCGAAGACTTCCTGCAGCCGCGCGCGCGGGATGCAGACGACCCCCGTGCTGTCGCCGACCAGGATGTCGCCGGGATGCACCGTCACCCCTTCCAGCTTGATGGGCACCTGCGTCGCCGCCGTGCGCACGCGGGTGCGGCCGCTGACCGGCACCGCATGCTTGACGAAGAGATCCATGCCGCTGTCGATGATCTCCCCGAGATCGCGCACGCCGCCATCGACCACGATGCCAGCGATACCGCGCAGCTTCGCCGCCGTCGCCGCGGCGCCGCCCATCATCGAAACATAGGCGCCGCCGGCATCGATCGCGATCACCTCGCCGGGCGCCGCCTTGTCCACATAGGCCGGGATGTCGAACTCCTCCGGTGCGAAGGTGCCGAGCGCGCCGGTCGCGACATTCACCGTGAAGGCCGGGCCGGCGAACTTCCGGTCAGGCGCCACCGGGCGGATCGGCGGCACCACCAGGCCTTCGATGCCGAGCGCGTCGAGCGCGCCGCCAACGGTGCTGGGGCCGATCTCACGCAGGCGGGCGCAGATGGCGGAAAGATCAGTTGCGGTCATGCTGTCTCGCTTCCTTGGCGGTCACTGCGGTTCGATACGCGCGAGGCGGACCAGGTCGCCCCAGCGCCGGGTCTCGCTACGGATGAAGTCGGCATAGGCATCGGGGGATTCGGAGAGCGACACCTCGAAGCCGAGCGCCGCATAGGTGCGCCGCACTTCCTCGGTGTCGTACCGGGCGCGCAGCGCGTCGAAGAGGCGGCGGATGATCGCCGGGTCGGTGCCCGCCGGCGCCGCCATGCCCTGCCAGGGGACGAGCTGGAACCCCGGCAGCCCCGATTCCGTCAGTGTGGGCAGGTCAGGGGCGAGCGCGGTGCGCGCCGTGGCCGTCACGCCGAGCCCGATCGCCTGGCCCGAGCGGATATGCGGCAGCGCGTTCGCCGGGTCTGCGAAGGTGAAGGAGAGCTGCCCCCCCAGCAGGTCCGTCACCTGCGGCGGGATCGAGCGGTACTGCACGCCGAGCGCCTCGAACCGCCCATCATGCGTCAGCATCACCGCGGCGATCTGCGACGAACTTCCCGAATAACCGTAGGTCAGCTTGCCCGGATTGGCGCGGCCATACTCCACCAGCTGCTGCACGCTGCGGATCGGCAGCGAGGGGTGGCTGAGCAGCACGAGCGGCCCGGTCGCAAGGTTCGACACCGGCGCGAAATCGGCGATCGGATCATAAGGCAGGCTGCGGAACAGCGCGGTATTGGCCGCATGCGTCGAGTTGGTGACGATCAGCAGCGTATAGCCATCGGGCCGTGAACGGGCGACCGCCTGGGTGCCGATGATGCCGCCCGCGCCGGTACGGTTCTCGACGACGACCTGGCCGCCGATCGCCTCGGAGATGGCGCGCGCGGCCTGGCGGCCCACGACATCGGTGGAACTGCCGGCGGCGAAGGGAACGATCAGGGTGATCGGCCTGGCGGGATAGGCCTGCGCGGCAGCCGGCCGCGGCAGCGTCAGCAGCCCGGCACCGGCGATCAACGCCCGGCGGGAGGGTCGAACAGTCATCGGCATTTCCTCACCGCCCCGGTCGCAGGCCCTGTCCCGGGCGCTTCATGGCGGCGGCGTCATCTAAGAAGCTGCGGGACTGTTCGACAAATCGGAAGATTCGAAGCATTCTTCCATTTCAATTATGAGTCCTACGCTTCGCCAGTTCGCCGCCTTTCTCAGGGTCGCCCGCCTTGGTTCCTTCGCGCGCGCGGCCGAAGCGCTCGGCATGTCGCAGCCGGCGCTGAGCCAGTCGATCTCGCAGATGGAAGGCCTACTCGGCACTCGGCTCTTCGACCGCACGACGCGCTCGGTCCGGCTAACGCCGGAAGGCGTGCTGCTGGTGCCGCATGCCGAGGCGATCATCGCCAGCGTCGAGGACGCGGTCAGCGCCGTTCGGCGGCAGGGGGCGGCGTTGCGGCCGCGGATTTCCGTCGGCACCTTGCCGACGCATGCGACGGTGTTCCTCGCGGACATCCTGCGGCTGTTCCGGCAACGCTACCCCGCTGCGGAGGTCACGGTCACCGACGGCACCTCGGATGTGCTTTATGCCGGCATTGAAGCGGGGCACATCGACCTTGCCCTGGCGAGCCGCCTACGCGATCGGGATTCGGTCCGGTTTCGCTCGCTGTTCCGGGAACGCTTTGCATTGGTGATGCCCCGGAACCATCCGCTCGCACGCCGGGCGACAGTAAAATGGGACGAGGCCGTGCTGCAGGACTTCATCGCCTTCCCCGCCGGCAGCGCCGGGTACGAGGCTCTGCACGACGGTCTGGACCGTGCTGGCCTGATCCTGCGCCCGGTCATGTCGTTGGCCCAGTCCGCGACGGTGCTGAAGATGGTGGAAGCTGGCGTCGGCGTCACGGCCTTGCCGATGCTCGGCGTCCCCAAGCATGACCATCCGAGCCTGACGGTCCGGCCCCTAGTCAGTCCTGTGATCGAGCGCGACGTAGGCATGGTGCAATCAGCGACAGCCGCTTCAACCGCGGCCCTCCGCGCGTTCGAACAGATCACCACCGCCTGCGTGGCTCAGTGTCAGTTGCCGGGTATCACTGTGACCTCACGATCGCAGCGCCGCCATTTGGACGCCAGTGCCTGAAGCGTTCGTATGCCGGTCGCGTTTCGTCACGCAGGGATCGGCTGCGGCCGCTTCCGGCAACCCGATCCAGGTGAAGGCGATGTCCGCGACCGAAGGGTGCGCCACCTGTCGTTGGCGTCCAGATTGGGCGCGAAGCAGCCGCGGCTTCAGGCGGCAGGGCTGAGCAGATCACGACACCAAGACGCATCGAGCCGGGCGTCGGCGTGAGTTTCGTCAATCACGACCTCCCCATCTGGCGCCAGCCACATCATAACAACGCGGGCCTTCGCCTGCAGGCCCCGGATGGCGGCGGCGGGCTGCGCGGCGATGCGGGACCGAAGGTCCGCCTGCAGTTCGACGATCGCCTCCAGCCGCGCCTCGACATCCGGCGGATAGGTGAACCGCACCCTGCGATAGTCCGGCGCGACAAGGCACTCCTCCTGCGCTGTGGTCTCGAGGAATTGCCGGCCGAGTTCGATGAGATCGTCATTGGGCGACGTCCCGCAGGCAGCGGCGTCGGCGGTGGGTGGTCTGTGTCCTGCCAACAGCGTCGCGACCATGCTGGCCCGACGCGAAATCCTGGTTGTGGTCAGCGACTGCGATGATGCCAGTCGGATGCGGGAGAGCGCCACGGCGCGCTCCGTGAAAAGGAGCAACACTGCGATGCATACCGATCTCTCCGAGAGCGCCTCACCCGACGCCCATGCCGCAACGGAGCGGCCCGATATTCCCTGCATCTGTCGCGCCGGCTCGATCGCATAGTCGCAGCACATGCAGTTCGCGCCTTCGTCGGTAATGTCGAATGGGTCGGCGACGCGCCCGGCTGGGACATTTGCGAGAGCATTTCGTGGTCGACCGGGGCCTTGACGCGAAACAGGGGTCTGCTCCTCGGCAACGGCAGTACCGTTCTCAGCGTCGGCTGGCTCCGGAGTCGGATGCTTGCGTGGTCGCCCCCGGCCATAGGGCTGTGCCGCGGTAGGCTCATCAGCGGCAGCCCCACGGGCCGCCTCGACTGACAGCTCCCAAACCGGCATCACGTGGGCGACGGGCGCCGGGAGTGGAGGGGCCGCTACCACCTGTTTCGCCGGAATACCCGCCGCCCAGATCGCCGCCCGAACATGCGTATCGTTGCACTGCGACCGGTCTTTGGCAGCCCCACCAGATTTGACGTGCACGACCTCGACGACCCAAGTGCCCGTCGCAGCAGGCCGACACCCGCGGTCAGCAGGGGCAGTGCGTGCAGCACGCCGCGTCGGTCGTGTTCGGTATCGGTCATCACGCTCTCCGTGAGGGGCGATCGGGGCCCGGCCACGTCGTGGAGAGGCCTTTGTGCTCCCGGCGCAGGCCGCGCATGATCAGTACCTGGTGATGAGGCACGATCGACGCCGACGGCTAGGAGCCAAATCGACGCACTTGCGTGTGCCGGACCACGACGCGCTGGCACGGGCTTCGTTCGGCTTGGAACGAAGCTTCGCGTCCGCCGTCTTCATTCACCAGCTGAGAGGCTCGTGCCTGACCGGAATCAGTCAGGCACGTGAAGGTGCTCGACCACGATGGAGTGGGCGGCTCTGTCGAGCGCCGGCGAACGCCGGCTCCTTCAAGTGCCGAGCCGCCCGATCTCACCGATCACGCGGACGCGGATGCGGCGTGCATTGCCCGGCAGATAGGCGATCGGGATGTCTTCCACGTCCAGTGTCTGCACGCTGCTCGCCTCGGCGCCTGCTTCGATCGCACGTTGCGTCGCTTCGCGGCCTGCCTGATCGAGCGCGGCGTCACGTTCGACGCCCGAGAAGATGCGGTCGACCTCGCCACTGACCTGTGCGATGGCCGCGCCGACCGCATTCGCCACCGCATGGTGTTCGATCCGCACCACTTCCGAGATCCCTTCCATGTGATCGGGTACGAGGAAACTGCCCCCGCCGACTGCGATCAGGGGCATTGGCGCGGCAGCGGTCTTCATGCGGTCCACCACCTCCGCGGCCATACGTTCCATGCGGGCCAGGCCGACGCGGACGAGCCCATCGGGCAGTGCTCGCACACGCCCTGGATCTCCGAGCGAGATACGTCCCGCCGCGACAGCGATATCGGTCGCGGTCAGAGTATCGCCGCCGAAGCACAGCGCCTTCTGCGGCAGCCGAAATCCGACGCTGCCCGGTCCGATCCGATGCCCGGCCTCGGCGATTTCCGTGCCTCCGCCCAGGCCGATCGAGATCAGGTCCGGCATGCGGAACAGCGTGCGGACACCGCCGATCTCGACAGTGGCATTGGCCTGGCGCGGAAACCCCCCCTTGAGGCAACCGACATCGCTGGTCGTGCCGCCGACATCGATCACCAAGGCATCCGCCAGGCCCGAGAGGAAGGCCGCGCCGCGCATGCTGTTGGTCGGGCCCGAGGCAAAGCAATAGACCGGGTGGCGCTCCGCCACCGCGCCTTGCACGATGGTGCCGTCATTTTGCGTCAGGTACAGTGGCGCCGTGATGCCGCTGTCGCGCAGCGCGCATCCGAAGGCCGCCGTGGTGCGCTGCGCGAGACCCTGCAGCCCGGCATTCAGCAGCGCCGCATTCTCACGCTCGAGCAATCCGATGCGCCCGATCTCATGCGAGAGCGTGATACGGGCCGCCGGCATGACCTCCCGCACGATCTCCGCGGCCTCGCACTCGCATTCATCGGTCAGCGGGGAGAAGACGCTGGTGATGGCGATGGCCGTGATGCCGCTGTCGGCGATGCGCTGCGCCTCGCTGCGCACGGCCGCGCGGTCGAGCGGCACCAGGATCCGCCCGTCATATTCGTGGCCGCCCTGCACCATGTGGGTGCTGCCGCGCATCGCGCCGGCGAGGTCTTTCGGCCAGCCGACGAAGGGCGGCAGGCCGGCATTGGCGGGCAGGCCGATGCGCAGCGCCGCGACACGGTCGAGGTGCCGGCGTTCGACCACGGCATTGGTGAACTGGGTCGTGCCGATCATCACCGCCTCGATGCGACCCGCCGCCGGCAGGCCCGCAGCCGCGGCAAGTAGGTCGGCCAAGGCCCGACGCACGCCATCGGCGACATCCGCGGTGGTCGGACGTTTCACGGCGGCAAGCACCTGGCCGTCCTCCAGCAGCACGGCATCGGTATTGGTGCCGCCGACATCGATCCCGATGCGGCTCATGCCCGCTCCTCCTCGAAGACGCTGTGGAAGTCGACATCATGGCCGAAGGCGCGCGGGCCGACATGGCGCAGCCCTTCCTCGGTCCGATGGATCGGCTGCGATGGCAGGGCGATCACCGTGACGCGCTGCCCATAACGCAGGCTTTCCGTGCCGATCGCCTCGCCCGAGATGCTGTCGAGCACGCAGATCAGGTCGGGCGTGGTGACGATCACCGCGCCGTCGCGCCGGGCGATGGTGAACTCGTTCTGGAACTCGATGACCAGGGTCGCGCCGGCATCTGCATCATGGCCCGCGAGGGTGAGCGATCCGCGCAGGAAGCCTTCGGTGGTGCGGCGCTGCACGTCCATCACCTTGCCGGTGAACAGGCGCTTGCCGTCGCCGGCTGCGACGGTCGCCATGACGGGGTCCTCATGCGCCGTCCTTGCGCGGCGCACCTCGCGGCCCAGCGTGATGGCCTGTGACAGGCTGCGCAGCACGGCGTGGCGCTTCACCTCCGCCCCACTGCGCGGTGCCTGGCAGGTGGTCGCGACCGATCCGTATTCGGTGCAGACCTTCCGCCGCACGCGCTCCATCTCCCGCCAGCCGGAGGCGCTCGGGATGATCACGTCATTGTCGCGGATGTCGGAGACGACATGCGGGACCATCTGCAGCCCGGCGATGGAGAAGGTCTGCATCTGCGCCTCGGGATAGGCCCGGCCCATCGCGTCCGCATCGACGACCGGCAGGCCCGATGCCGCGGCGACCAGCAGCGGCTGGAAGGCGTTGCAGCCGCCGATCTCCACCGACATCACGGCACGGAAGCGACGGCCGAGATAGGCTTCCATCATCCGCACAGGCTTGAGGGCGAAGGCGGCGTCGGTCATCCGTTCCTGGAAGACCAGCGGCGCGCCCATGGTCGAAACCACGGCCACCAGGTCGTCATCGGCGAGCTCGTCCGGGTCGAGAAGCGCGATGCGCCCGCCATCCTCGTAGAATTGCCGGGCCACGAGGTGGGAGGCATGGGGCGAGCCGCCGCCACCCGTTCCCAGAATCCAGGCACCGATGGACAGCAGGTCAAGCTCGTCGGCATCGATCAGCCGCGGCATGGGGGTGTTCCTTTCACAGCGTGCGCTTCGTCATGCCACGACCCACGCCATGCGCGAGATGGGGCATGACGCCGGCGGACCGCCGCATTGAACGGCGAAACCGGGGGGTGTGGGTATTGCGGCACGTCAGGACCTACATGGCGCCCAGCGCCCGCAATGCGGCGGCGAGGCCGCGCGTTCGCATCTTCAACACGCCCGGCGCGCCATCGGCGTTGTGGTATTCCAGGCGCATTGTCTCGGCGCCCCCGGGGGCGGCCATCTGCACCTCATCCTGCTGACCTTCGGCAAAGCAACCCTGTGGCACGCAGCGTTGGAAAGGCAGCGCGGCGACGGCCGTATCCTCGATCATCAGCCGCGCCGGCTCGGATACCGTCACGCTAACAACAGGCTGCGCGGCGACGCCAAGACTGGTTGCATTCGTGCCCCGTCGCATCAGCAGTTGTACGAAAGGCTGCGCCCGCCGGTCGATGATCGTCAGCGACACATCGCAGTTCCTCCCTTCGGCACCCATCATCTGGCGATGCCGCGCGACGACGCTGCCGCGACCACGCCGATCTTCGCCAAGGTCGCCATCAGACGCTCGAAGTCGCGCAGGTTGGTTGCCTCGGATTTTCTGAGGATGGCGCGAATCTGGCCCCGCACCGTGTCGAGCGCGACCGAACGGCTGAGCGCGACCTCCTCTGCGCTGGCCCCGCCGACGAGGCGAAGCGCCACCTCGGCCTCGGTGCGGCTGAGCCCAAAAAGGTCGCAAAGCATGGCCGCGGGCGGGGTCGCGCGGCGTACCAGATCCTCGATCTTCACAAGCGCGAGGCCAGTTCCACCAGCTGCGCCCGCCGGCAGGGGCGAAACCACTGCCACCTGCATCGCATCCGCCGCGCCGTCAGTATCCCTGGAGCGGATCCGCAGCGATCCGCCGCTTCCGCCGGACGCCGCGCCGGCAATCATTCGCCGCAGGGCAATGGCGTCCTCCCTGTGCAGCGCCGTCAGCACCGTGGCACCGCTGACGCCATCGACGGCCGGCAGGATGGCGATACCCGAGCCCGGACGGCGGATCGCCTCGATGCCCGCCACGCTGGCCAGGCGCACCGAGGATGCGCCGTCCACGACAACCGCACAGATGGGCAGCGCATCAAGGAGGCAGCCCGCCAGAGGATCCCGCGACGCCGAGGGGCCGGCGCCTGAGGCCGCGGCCGACAGCGGCGGTGATGTTGGCGCCAGGCGCCGCGCGGGGTCGTGATACGGACGGACACGCGAAGCCATCATCATCATGTCCCTCCGGACCTCCCGGCCCCCCGGCCGGCACGATGCGGAAGTAGCGGGGCGGGTGCCCAAAAATCCTGAGACGGGCCCGATGAAATTCCGAACAACGTCCGATCGGGCCGCGGCTCCCGGCAACAGGCGTGTTTTGCAGCACAGTACGGTCGGGCATAGTGCCGGATGAACCAGGGAAGATCGGGCCAGGCGATGCCGCCGCCACAAGACCAGCCAAGTTACCTGTTCGCGGGTTACCGTCTGGATCCGATGCGCGGCACGCTGTTCGCCCCGGGCGGCGCGGAAGTTCGGCTGCGGCCGAAGCCATTCGCGCTGCTGCGTCACCTTCTCGACCATCCCGGCTTGCTGCTCGGCCGCGAGGAACTGTTCGAGGCGCTCTGGCCAGGCGTCGTCGTGGGCGATGATTCGCTGACCCAATGCATCAGCGACCTGCGGCGGGCCTTCGGCGACAATGCCACGGCCATCCTGCGCACGGTGCCGCGGCGCGGCTACATGCTGGTCACGGAGGTTCGCCGCGAACCTCAGACGACGGCCGGTTCCGAGTTGTCACCGCGGGCGGCCATCCTGCCCGGCTCGGAACTGGTGCGCGCCCCGGTGCAGAGCCTGGCACTGCTGCGACGCGACACGCTCCTTGTCCTTCCGGTCGCCTGCCAGCCCGACGACGAGGCGGTTGGCCGCATGGCGCCGGCTCTCACCGCCGACCTGATCACCGAACTCGTCCGTTTCGAGGATCTGCGGGTCATCGCCGGGCCGGATGCCGGTGCCGCGCGCGGCTTCGTCCTTCACATCGACCTCCACGTGGCCGGCGGCGCCTTCCGCGCCTCTGTGCGGCTCGAGAATACCGACACGGGCACCTTCTTCTGGGCGGATCGGGTCGAATGGCCGGCTGCAGCCGGGGCACCGCCGCCGATGGTCCTGGCATCGCTCGCCGGCGCGATCGACCTGCAGATCGGACGCAAGAGCCTCCGCCGCGCGCGGGAGAAACCTGAGGACCAGCTGAGCGCCCGCGATTTGATACTCATCGGGCGCGACCTGTACGAGACCGAGGACGACGCTGAGGGGTCGCTCGCTCTGTTCATCCGCGCCGCATCGCTCGATCCTGGCCATCCTGCCGCCTATGCGTGGCAGGCCATGGCTCTGATGCGACTCATCACCTACGCGGAGGGGGATGCCGAGCGCCGGATCCAAACGCAGGAAGCGGTGCGCACGGCGCAGATGGCCGTCCGAAGCGATCCGGAATCGGCGCTGTCACGATCCGCTCTGGCACTTGCACTGGCGGTCGATGGTCGCACGGAGGAAGCGGCCGAGGCAGCGCGTCTCGGGCTTCGCTTCAGCGGTGTCACGCAGCACGGCACGCGGATGGCCTGCGCCGAAGCCCTTGCCGTCGCCGGCCATCCATACGAGGCGGTGGAGGCGCTGCAGGAAACCCTGGCCCAGGATCCTCATTGCCCACCGCGCGCGCGCGCCGTTCTGGGCCGCTCGCTGCTGCTGGCAGATCGGCCGGAAGATGCATTGCGCGAGTTGCGCCTCTGCGCCACGCAAATGCCCGACTTTGCACCCTGCCAGGGCAGCATCGTGGTCGCGGCGATCGAGACCGGGCGGCTCGAGGAAGCGGGCGCCGCGCTCGCCCAGATGCGGCGGCTGCACCCGGAATGGGTGCCTGGTGAAAAGCCATTCCCCTGGTTCCTCCGCCGGCCGGAGGATCTTGCTCGCTTCGATCAGGCGTTCAGCGTGGCCCAGCGGCTGGCCGTGGTGGCGGCCTCGGGCGGCCTGATGCCACCGGGTACCACGCCGTCCTGAACCATCTCGGTCGACGCCGCGATCAGCCAGCAAGGCTTCGCGGCGCGGTGCCCGGGCCAATGGCCGCCAGCGTCGCCAGCAGCCGTTCGAGATCGCGTAGATTGGCGACCTCGGATTTCCGCAGGATGGCGCGGATCTGGTTCCTGACCGTGTCGAGCGAGACAGCGCGGTGCTGCGCGACATTCTCGGCACTCGCGCCGCCGATGAGGCGGATCGCGACCTCGGCCTCGGCGCGGCTCAGGCCGAAAAGATCGCACAGCATCGACACCGGCGGCGATGCCCGGTGCAGCAGATCCTCAATGACCACCAGCGCGAGGCCCTCCGCTCCGCGCGTCGCCGGATCGGCGTCGGCCAGCATCGACGCCGGCACCGGCGAGATGAGCGCCGCCTGCATCGGCAACAGGTCGCCACCGTCGTCGCGTGGCCGGATGCGCAGTGATCCGCCCGCGCCGCCTTGCGAGGTCGCGGCAACCAATTGCCGCAGGGCGCGCGCGTCGTCGCGATGCAGGGCGGTGAGGTGGGTGCCGCCGTCGATGCTGGGTCCCGAGGCCAGCATGGCCATGCCGGAACCCGGTCGCGACAGGGCGCGCCGGCTGGCGGCATTGGCGACGTGCACCCGCGAACCGGCATCCACGATCACCATGCTGGTCGGCAGCATGTCGAGCACGCCGACGGTCACGCGGAGCATGGAATCCTGCGTCGCGAGGCGTTCCCGCAGGTCGAGCGCGCGCTGGACATGCGGCAGCAGCATCTCCAGCAGGCGGCAATCGTCGGGCGTGAAGGGGCGGGAGGTCTCGGCGCGATACAGGCCGATCGGGGTTACATGCTTCCCACCCAGTATGCCGCCCACGACATAGCGGCGGCCGTGGTGACGGGCGAAGTCGGTGTAGTATTCGCTGCGCAGAAGTTCGCGTTCGGGCACGATCTCCGCCCCCAGCTTCGCCCGCATGAGGTGATGCTGCGGCGCCTCGGCGAAATCCCGCTGCGCCTGGCGCCGGATCGGGTCCACGCTGTGGAAATAGGCCGCATAGGCCGCCTCGGCGTCGCCGACGGGGGCCAGCAATTCCTGCGGCCTGCCGATCGCGGTGGGCACGATCAGGCCAGCCCGATCGGCGGCGAAGAGGCGGCGCAGCGCCGCCCCGACATCGATCCAGGCCACGCTGCCGGATGCGGCGTCATAGAGGGTCCCGATGCATGCCATGACCGCGCTGTGCGGATCCCGCGACATGTTCCTGCCCATCGAACCTGCCCGTTCGCCACGATGGCAGGCAGCGACCGGCGCCGCAATGCGATGATCCGAGGCTGACGCCCCGCGTCGCCAGCGAGGCTGCTCCTGGCGCCTCTCCGGCCGGGTCGCCGGCGTCGCCTGCGCCTCAGCGCTGGGCATGGTGCGCGCGCAGGTCTCCGGGCGCCGCGCAGGCCAGCACCGCGCCGCCGGCCGTGGCAGGCGACCGAGCGCTCTCGACGATCGGCAGGGTATCGGCGAAGGCCGGGGCCACGACGAGAAGGGCGGCGAGGACGAGGAACGGCTTCATGGTCGGCTGCTCCGGAAGGGTTGCTCAGGCGCCGCCACGCGGCGCCGGCACCTTCGGCTATCCGGCGGTCCCGGCGCATGGCCAGAAATGGTCATGATCCTGCGGCCTGGTGCGCGGCATTCATCCGGCCGAGACGGCCAGGCACCCCGCCCCGCGGCCCGTCCCACGGAGACCGCGATGACCGACAATCCTTTCGCGTCGACCAAGCCCGCCGAGATCGCCCCCTTCCTCGGCAAGCACTATATCTACACCTACGATAACGGGTGGCAGTACGAGTTCTACATCAAGAACGAGCGCCGCATCGAATACCGCGTCCATAGCGGCATCGTCGGCGGGCGCTGGGTCAAGGACCAGGAGGCCCATATCGTCCGCCTCGCCGATGGCGTCTTCAAGGTGTCCTGGGTCGAGCCGACCGGGACCTGCGTCAGCGTCGCGGTCAACCTCGCCGAGCGCCGCGTGCATGGCGCGACCTTCTTCCCGCGCTGGGTCGTGGACGCGCCGGAGAAGATCGTCTGCTTCCAGAACCCGCAGATCGACCTGATGCGCCACTACCGCGATGCGGGGCCGACCTATCCGACCGAGCTGGTGGACGAGTTCGCCGACATCACCTTCATCGAGGATTGCGCACCGGACGACGAGACGGTGATCGCCTGCGCCCCCGACGCCCTGCCGGTCGGCTACACGGCCCGGCAGAACTGACGCGCGCAGGAACCGCCATAACGCGTTCTGGTCATGCGGCGGCCAGTGTTCCGGCGGCAGGGTGGGCGCCTTGCAACCCGCCGCCGGAGGCTCCCGTGCAGAAGCACCTCTTCACGCCACCTCGCCGCCGCATGATCGTCGGGATCAGCGGGGCGACCGGCATCGTCTATGGCCTGCGCCTGCTCGAGGTGCTGGGTCAGCTGGGCATCGAGACGCATCTCGTCATGACCAAGGCGGGGGAGCGCACCCTGGCCTATGAGACCGGCCGCACGGTGCGCGAGGTCCGCGCCATGGCGCATCACTGGTATCCGGATGCGGATATCGGGGCCGCCATCGCCTCAGGATCCTTCCGCACGATGGGCATGGTGGTAGCGCCGTGTTCCGTGCGCAGCCTGTCCGCCATCGCCACTGGCAACACCGACGGGCTGCTGACACGCGCCGCGGATGTCTGCCTCAAGGAACGCCGCCGCGTCGTGCTGATGCTGCGCGAGACGCCGCTGCATGCCGGCCATATCCGGTCCATGGCCGCGGCGACGGAGAACGGCGCCATCGTCTTCCCCCCGATGCCGGCCTTCTACGACCGGCCGGCCACGATCGGGGACATGGTCGACCACACGGTCGGCCGCGTGCTGGACCTGTTCGACGTCGATGTCGGGCTGGTGCGCCGCTGGTCGGGCCAGTCCGTCGTCGCCGCCGAGGCGGAGGCCGTGACATGCCCCTGACCGATCTGCGCGCCTATATCGACCAGCTGCGCCGCCTCGGCGAGATCCAGGATGTCACGGCGCCGGTCGCGCTCGACCTCGAACTCGGCGCCATCGTGCGCCGCTGCTACGAGACGGGATCGCCGGCACCGCTGTTCAGCGCCTTCTCGGATCATCCGGCGGGTTTCCGCATCCTCGGCGCACCGGCGGGCCTCAGCCGCCAAACCGGGCGGCCACTCGTCCGCGTCGCCGCCTCGCTGGACATGCCCGCGGACAGCAGCGGCCGTGACATCGTCGATGCGTTGGCCAGAAGCCTCGATTTGCCGCCGATCGACCCGGTGGTCGTGGATACGGCGCCCTGCTTCGAGAACGTCGCCATCGGCGATGCCGTGGACCTGACGCGGCTGCCCGTGCCGCAACTCCATTGCGGCGATGGCGGACGCTACCTCAACACCTGGGGCTGCATCGTCGCGCGCACACCGGACGGGTCCTGGACCAACTGGTCGATCGCCCGGATGATGCTGCTCGACGGGCGCCGCATGACCGGATTGGTGGCTCCCGAACAGCATGTCGGCATGGTCGCGAAGAGCTGGGCCGATATCGGCAAGCCGATGCCCTTCGCGCTGGCGCTGGGCGTGGAGCCGTCCATCCCCTTCATCTGCGGCATGCCGCTGCCGGCGCATGTGGACGAGGCGGCGCGGCTGGGCGCCTTCCTGCAGCGGCCCTTGCGCACGGTGCGGTGCCGGACCGTGGATCTGGAAGCGCCGGCCAGCGCCGAGATCCTCATCGAGGGCCATCTGCATCTCGACGAGATGGCCGAGGAAGGGCCGATGGGCGAATTCGCCGGCTATCTCTGGCCTGGCGGCGCGATGAAGCGGCCGATCTATCATGTGTCGGCCATCAGCCATCGCGACGACGCCATCCTGCCGGTGGTCGTCGCCGGCGAGCCGGTGGAGGAGAACCACACCGCCTGGGGCATCCCGACCGCCGCGGTCATCCTGCACGACCTGCGCGCGGCCGGCCTGCCGGTGACCCTCGCCTGGTGCCCCTTCGAGGCCGCGCTGCACTGGCTGGTCGTCACCGTGCCGCGCGACTGGCGACGGCGCAGCGGCGCCGAGGACGGGCAGCATTTCTGCCGCCGCATCGGCGAGGCGGTGTTCAGGAGCAAGGCCGGCGCGGTCATCCCCAAGGTCATCGTGATCCCTGACGATGTGGATGCGACGGACACGAAGGAACTGGTCTGGGCCTTCGCCACACGCTGCCATCCGCTGGAAGGCCATGCGGTCTTCGAGGGCATCGGCGCCGCGCCGCTGCTCGCCTATCTGCGGACGAGCGAGAAGATCTCCGGCAGTACGGGGAAGATCGTCTACAACGGCCTTCCACCCGACGAATGGGGCGAGATGCTGCCGATCCGCGCGTCCTTCCGGCACGGCTATCCCCAGGCGATCGTCGCGCGTGTCACGGATCGCTGGCGGGAGTACGGCTTCGATGCGCTCAAGCACCCTGTGCCGTGACCGCCTTCGGCGGCGGGCAGTGGCCATTCGCGGCCTCGGCCGATGAGAAGTCAGGTCGCCGGCAATCCGGCAACGCGGGGCGAATAACCAATACTGGTCATGCAAAGCGTAGCGCTTGGCGCGAGTATCTCGGCACATCAACCGCTGTCGAATGAGATTTCGGCGCGCGGCCTCGGCGAGCGATGGGAATTGTGAACCGATGCGGCGCCGGCGCATGACCGATCCCATGAAGAGGACATCATGAACACGCGAACGGGCGTCGAGCTCATCCAGGACTTCCTCGAGACCTATGAGATTCCGTATGTCTTCGGCAATCCGGGGACGACGGAGACCACCTTCCTCGCGGCCGTGGCGGCGTCGAAGGCCAGCTACATCCTGTCCCTGCATGAATCCAGCGCCGTGGGCATCGCGGCGGGCCATGCGCTCATCACGGGCCAGCCCGCCATCGTCAACCTGCACACCTATGCGGGTCTCGCCAACGGCATGTGCAACATGCGCAACGCGCTGCTGTCCGGCGTGCCAATGCTGGTGATCAACGGGCAGCAGGATTCGCGCTTCCTCATCCACAATCCCGTCCTGGGCGCGCCGAACACGCAACTGGCCGAAACCGCCACGAAATATGCGTATGAGGTGACGCGCACCGACGATCTCACCGTCGCGCTGCAGCGTTGCTACCTGCAAGCGCGGCTTCAACCGCCGGGGCCGGTGTTTCTGTCGATCCCGCTGGATTTCACGCTGGACCGGACGGAACAGACGCGGTTCCGGAAGACGCGGATCATCGGGGACACGGTGCCCCGCGGCATCGGGGAGGTCGCCCGCGCCCTGGAGGCTGTTCCGGCGAGCGGCCTCGCCATCGTCACGGACTACGCCGTCGGCGCGGCACATGGTGTCGATGCGGTGGGCCGCATCGCGACGGCGCTCGGTGCCGACATCTATGCTGCGCCCTTCCACGTGCAGGGGACGGTGGATCCGCTCCACCCCAGCTTCCGCGGCCAGCTTCCGCCGACGACGCGCGGGATCAACGAGACACTCAGCCGCTACCACACCATGCTGCTGGTCGGCGAGAAGGTCGACAGCTTCACCTATGATGGCCTGCCGGCGATGCCGGACGCGCTCCAGATCATCCAGATCGCACCGGCCGCAAGCCAGCTCGGCTTCGATTTTCCCTGCGACATGGCGGTGCTCGGCGACATCCATGCGACGCTGGAGGCGTTGGCAGCGGCGCTGGGCGCGGCCGTGGAGCCGGCCAGGGAGCGGATGGTCGACGAGGCGGCGCTGGACGCGCGCTATCCCGCCTCCGGCGAGCGTCCGAGCGATGCGCTGATCCTGTCCGTGCTGCGCCATCTTGATCGGGCGACCCACATCATCACTGAGGGCTCCTCCGAGGATGCCATCGTGCAGGACATGGCCGTGCGCCTCGGGTTTCGCGACGTGCATTTCTCGCCGCGCGGCGGCGGGCTTGGCTGGGCCATGCCGCTGGGCATCGGGATCGGGCTCGCGACCGGCAAGCCCGCGGTCTGCTTCGTCGGCGATGGCGGCAGCCTATACTCGATCCACGCGCTGTGGACGGCGGCGAAATACGCGATCCCCTCGATCTTCGTATGCTTCGTGAACAACGAATACCGGCTGCTGAAGGACCTGTGGTGCGCAGCAATGGGCACCACGATGGAGACCACGCATTTCGTCGGCCTGGACTTCAACGACCCCGATGTGGATCTGCAGCGGATCGCCGAAGGCTTCGGCGCCCGCAGCGAACGGATCTCGAGCATCGAGGCGGTCGGCGAGGTGCTGGCTTGGGCGCTCGCCCACCCGGGTCCGAGCTTCCTGATCATCGATCGCGAACCGTGACGGAGGCGGCGCCCATGTCCGGAGACTTCGAAACGGCGTTGACCAGACGCATCTGGACGGATGACGCCTTCGCCGCCCGCGTGGAGAGCGATCCGATCGGGGCGCTCGGCTCCATGGGCGTTGAGGTGCCGGCCGGCCTCAAGGTGAAGATCGTGGTGCAGCGCCGGGACAGGATCTACTTCACCATTCCACCTGTCCGGGACCCCGGATCGGCCCCGCCGGCTGCGCCGCTGAATCAAATGGACCTCTGGTCCAGCAAGGGCCTGTTCGTCTGGCTGGTTCCGGTTGCGGCCAAGTTCAAGCTGCTGGCCCTGCGCAATGCCGCCCGCAAGATGGAGGACCGATCGTGAGCAGCGCGGATTTCGTCGAGCAGTACTACGAACGCATCGCGACCGATCCTGCCTATCGGGCCAGGTTGCTCGCCGATCCTGTCGCGGTGGTGTGCGAGCAGTTCGGCTACACACCGGGCCCTGGCCTGAAGATCGAGATCATTGAGCAGGTGGACGACACGGTCATCATCATGGTGCCGCCCAGGCCCCAGGCCGGGCAGGGATTCGAGCAGGAGCTGTCTCGCGTAACCGAGCAGGTGCTCGACTTGCTCTTCTCGTCCGGAATCGGAGGCTTCTTCATCCCGGACGAGACGCAGAAATGGGTCCTGCGCGAGATCAGGCTGGCGGCGCAGGCGAGGACGGGGCGCGATGTCTCGGAGATATAGCGGGCCCCGCTGCCGCGCCGCGCAACGGCATCCTGCGCGCGGGAGCCACACGTGAAGCCGGGCTTCTGGGACAACCTGATCCCGCTGAAAGGCGGCGTGTACGGCGCTCAGCTTGCCGGCTGGACGCCCGGCGCCCCGGCAAGATCGGGACTTGGCTGCCGCATTCTCGCGGACCGGATGATCGAGGTGGAGCCGGGCGTCTCGCTGGCCGCCGACATCCATCTGCCGAAGCGCCCGGACCGCTATCCGGCGGTCATCGCCTTCGCCGCCTACTCCAAGGAATTGCAGGCCACAGGCGCCCCGACCGGGAACAACGAGACCGGCAGCCCGCCCGTCTTCACCGATCGCGGCTATGCCCATGTCATCGTGGCCCGGCGCGGCATGGGCCGCTCGGGCGGCCAGGATGCGGTCTACCTCAACGACATGGATGTGGCGGACCACGCCAAGGTCATTGCCTGGGCGGCGGCACAGCCCTGGTGCGATGGACAGGTCGTGCTGTTCGGCACGTCCTATTACGGGATGACACAGCCGCAGGTGGCGCGCCTTCGGCCGCCGGCGCTGAAGGGCTTCTTCGCCATCGAGATGTGCACGGACTTCTTCCGCCACATCGCGATGTTCGGCGGCGCGCCGCAGCCCGGCTTCTTTGCGCTCTGGATGGGGGCGAACTTCACGCCGTGGCAGTTCCGGCTGCGCATCCCGCCGCTGCTGCGCGCGCTGATAAGCCACGTTACCAATTCCCCGCTGAAGCGCCTCTGGTGGCCTCTGCTGAAGAGGCGCATGGCGCGCATCATGGCGGGGTTTCAGCGGCGGTCCCCGACGCTCGCGACGCGCGAACTCTTCGCGGCCCTCATGCTCGACGGCAAGACGCGCGCCAGCTCTCCCTTGCCGGTGGGGCCTTCAGGTGCACTCGGGGACATCACGGTGCCGTTCGTGGTGGTGCAGAACCCGGGCTTCCTGAATCTCCACCAGTTCGGTGCCTACGATCTCTTCGAGAATGCCGGCACGCCATCCGGCCAGAGGTGGCTGATCATCGGCCCGCCGGCCTACGAGCTGCCGGCCTACCATTGGCAGCTCGAGGCACTGGCCTTCTTCGACCATCTCCTCTACGGCGCCGATAATGGCTACGCCGGCCAGGCGCCGGTGCGATACTGGGTGCAGGGGATCGACACCTATCGCACAGCGTCGACCTGGCCACTTCCCGGCAGCGCTCCGCTTCGCCTCTATCTGGCCCCGAATGGCCCGGATGCCGCAACGCATCGGCTGGCGCGCGAGCCACGGCAGAACGGGCTGAACCGATGGGCCGCCGTGCCCCCGGGTGCCACGGTCTGCGCCGGCTTCGACGCCGTGGCGAACCAGACCCTGCGCTATGAGATGTCCGTCGATGAAGAGCTTGAGCTGGCCGGCCCCCTGACGCTGAGTCTGTCCTTCAGTTCCAACGAGATCGATTCGCATGTGGTCGCCCGCATGGGCGTCGCCTCGGTGGATGGTACCTACCGGATCCTCTCCATGGGCACGATCCGGCCCGCCTGCCGCAGGATCGACCAGGCGCGCTCCACCGCCACCGAGATTGCCATCGACATCGACAGGCCCGAACCGCTGATCCCGGGCACGCCGGTGACGCTCACCTTCAGCCTCACGCCGCAGCCTGTGGTGCTGAAGCCGGGCGAGCGCCTTCGCCTCGACATCGCGAGCCGCACGGATCTCCTGCGCAGCGACGTCAGTCACGGGCATGCGCAGTTCGACATGCAGGTCCCGCCCTACTTCTCGCGAAACGCCATCCACTATGGACCCGACACCTGGCTCGAGGTGCGAGCCATGCACGCACAGCGCCGTGCCGCGGCGATCGGCGCAGGATCAGGGACATCCGGATTTGACTGCCCCACCGCCGGGCGTATCGGCGGCTCAAACCTCCCCCAAGGCGGGGTCATTGGAGCTTGAACGCATGACCATCTCCTTCCTCCATTCCCGCGGGACGGAGCTCCCGATCAAGATCCCCGCCATCGGCCTCGATCTGTTCGTCCGGATGCCGCCCGCGGCGAGCGAAGGCGCATTCTGCTTCATCGAAACCATCAACGCCCCCGGCAAGGGTCCGCCAAGACACCGCCACCACGAGGCGGAAATCTTCCGCGTCATCGAAGGACGCTATCTCTACGAGGCCGATGGAAGGCGCTTCTACGCCGAGGCCGGAGACGTGGTGAGCATCCCGGGCGGTGTCGAGCATGGCTTCGTCAATGTCACCGACAAGCCCGCCCGCCAGTTCATCCTCATTGCGCCCGCCCTCGATGCCGCGGCGTTCTTCACCGAGCTGGCGGGAACCATGCGGGACGGCGTGCCCGACAAGGCCGCGCTCAACGCCTTCGGGGTCAAATGGGGCGTCGAGTTCCTCGGCCCTCCGATGAGTCCCCATGACCTGCCCACCGAATGAGGCGTGTCCGCATGTTCGAGCATCCGAGCGTTGGCGCGATGCGCTGCTCGCCGCCGGCGGCGGCGTGACCTGGATCGACCTGCCCGCGCGCGGCATGCGCGGCAACAGCCACGCGCTGATCGCAGACGACAACAGCGCCGAGATCGCCGGCCGGGCGCTCGATTGGATGACAGCGCGCGATCTGGTCCATCGTTGAGCCGGCGATCTCGGCAGCAGCCCAGGAGCCGCATGATCGGAGTGGATGTCATGTCAGACGCAACCGCACCCTACATACCGGCCACGCGGAGCGGATATGAGTTGCTGGCCGATCCGCTGCTCAACAAGGGCACGGCCTTCTCCGAGGCCGAGCGCGACGCCTTCGCCCTGCACGGCCTGCTGCCGCCGAATGTCTCCACCCTGAACGAACAGATGTCCCGCGCCTTACAGGCGCTGCGCCAGGTCGAGACGGATCTCGAACGCTACGCCTTCCTGCGCGACCTTCAGGATACTAACGAGACGCTGTTCTACGCGACGCTGGTCGCCAACCTGGAGGAGCTGATGCCGGTGGTCTACACGCCGACGGTCGGCGCCGGCTGCCAACGGTTCAGCGGCCTGTTCCGCAAGCCGCGCGGATTGTTCCTCAGCATCCCGCACAAGGACCGGATTGATCGGATCCTCGCGCAGCCGCGCTTCGATGCGGTGGAGGCGATCGTCGTCACCGATGGCGAGCGCATCCTGGGTCTGGGAGACCAGGGCGCCGGCGGCATGGGCATCCCGATCGGAAAGCTCGCCCTCTATACGGGGTGCGGCGGCCTGCACCCCTCGGCAACCCTGCCGATCCTGCTGGATGTCGGGACCGACAATGCCGATTGCCTGACCGATCCGCTCTATGTGGGCTGGCGGCACGAGCGCGTGCGCGGCCAGGAGTACGATGACTTCATCGAGGCCTTCGTCGCCGCCGTCATCCGGCGCTGGCCGCGCATCCTGCTGCAGTGGGAAGATTTCGCGAAGAACAATGCGACACGCCTGCTGGAGCGTTACCGAGACCGGCTCTGCACCTTCAACGACGATGTCCAGGGCACGGCGGCGGTGGCGACCGGGACCTTGCTCGCTGCCGTCAACGTCACCGGCGTGCCGCTCACCCAGCAGCGCGTGGCCGTGCTCGGTGCGGGTTCAGCCGGCTGCGGCATCGCCAGGCTGATCCGCGCGGCGATGTGCGATGCCGGCTTGTCGGAAAGCGAGGCGACCGCGCGGTTCTTCATGGTGGACCAGGCCGGGCTTCTGGTCGAAGGCATGCCCGGCCTCGCGCCCTTCCAGGCGCCCTTCGCCCAGACCAGGCAGGCGGTCGAAGGTTGGACACTCGATCATGCCGACAGGATCGAACTCGCGGACGTCGTGCGCAATGCGCGGCCGACCGCGCTGATCGGCGTCTCCGGCCAGGCGGGCGCCTTCCCCGAAGAAGTCATCCGCGCCATGGCCGAATGCAACGAGCGGCCGGTCATTTTTCCGCTGTCGAACCCGACCTCGCGCGCGGAGGCGACGCCGGCGGATCTCGAAGCCTGGACAGGCGGACGGGCGCTGATCGGTGTCGGCAGCCCATTCCCACCGATCATGCGCAGCGGCGTCCGCTTCAAGGTGGACCAGACCAACAACTCCTACATCTTTCCGGGCGTTGGCCTGGGTGCGCTGGCGGTCGGCGCCAGCCGCGTCAGCGACGGGATGTTCATGGCGGCCGCGAAGGCGCTGGCCAGCGCGTCGCCTGCCCGCGACAACGCAAAGCACAATCTGCTGCCCCCTGTGGGCGCATTGCGCGAGGTCGCGGCGAAGGTCGCCCTCGCGGTCGCCATGCAGGCCCACAAGGAGGGATATGTCACCGGCGTCCCGGTCCATCAGATCCACCAGCGCATCCGCGCGAAGATCTGGACGCCCCACTACGTCCCGCTCGTGGCCGCGCGGGCGTAGCGTCTCGTTCCCGGGGTCGGCGCGTTACGGACCGACCGACGCCAAGCGCCTGACGAAGCGATCCGAGATGGACCGCATGACCGCGGGATCGGCGAATTCCTCGACGTAGACGATATTGGCGATCAGCGTGCCGGCGTTGACGGAGACCGAGACGTTGGGGAACTTCTTCAGCCACCCCAGCGCATACTCGAATCCGGTCGCCGTCAGCCGTTCCGTCGGCCAATGGAAGTGGACCGACTGGATGTCGGAGACATTGATGGCAACGGGGGCCTGCTGCGGACTGCCGAAGGCACGCGGGTAATTCACGTAGTCACGGAAGATGCTGCCATTGGCGACGCCCTCGTGGATATCCTGGAAGATGAGCTGGGCGATCTCGACCATGGGCCGTTCGAGATCGGGCACGGGCGTGATGTGCCCGGTGATGGCGGTGAAGACGAGGTCGGGCGAGACGTGAGGCTCAAGCCTCCGGCGCATGTCCACCGAGGATCGCATCAGGATCCTGTTGGGGTTCCCTTCGGCGACGTCGCGTATCGCGAGGGCGAAGGACGCCAGCAGGAGCGAATGCATGGAGGAGTGGGTCGCGTGGCCCGTCTCCCTGATCCGGTTCACGATATCCTCCCCGATCACGACGCGCTCGAGCCGATGCGTGACAGGCCCCGTGTCGTGGGGTGCTCGCATCGGGATCTCGGCGAAGGCGCCGGCATAGGATGCCGTGGCACTCTCCGTCGAGAGCGCTGCCAGGCTGCGACTCACCGCCTCATCGACCGGGGTCGGGAAGGCCTGCTCGTTCAGCGCCGGGCTCTCGCCGCGCACCGCGCAATCGCACAGATGAGCAAGACAGGAATGCAGCTCGATCAGCGACGTTGCGTCCGTGACGGCATGGGAGGTCAACAGGAAGACATCCAACGCGTCGCGGTCGGCGATGACGTGGACGCTGTAGAGCGTCGCCGCCGTGTCCAGCTCAGCATTCAGCAGTCGCGCATACATCGCCTCGGCGGTGCATGCGTCGCGCGACAGCCAGCTTTCGACGGTAGGGCGGTCGTCCCTCCGCTCGACGAACTGCCCATCCTCGACGGCGGCGCGCAGGATGCCGTAGCGGGCTTCGAGATGGGCGATGGCCGCTTCAAACTGCTCTCGGCTGACCGACCCCGCGATGCTGCTCCGGCTCACCACGATCATGTGCGTCGCGATGTAGATCAGCTCCGTCGGCGAGGCTTCGCGATAAGTTCGTCGTCTGTTGCCAGATTGCCCCGGGGATGTCGGTTCAGTCCGGTTGCTCGGCATTGTCTGCTCCCATTCAATGAATTACGCAGCGGTGCCGCTGTCTCCGATCGCTACCGTTCGTCCAATCGCCTGACGCTGCCAGTGGGACCATAGGAGACGCGATGGCCACGACGGCAATCATCCGACGGCTCCACCCTCATTCTGCCCGGATGAGTTGGTCGAGCCAGGATTCCACCAGCGCCCATTCCCCCGCGGGGACCGCGAGCGCGAGGTAGCCATCGGGCCGCACCAGCTCGATGCGGCCGCTGCCCGCGGCACGACGCATCGCGGGGTCGATCAGCGGGTCGAAATAATCGATCAGGTCGGATGGCGGCGGTGCATCGGTCCGCAGCACGAAGCGCGGCGTATCGCCCGCGCCATAGGGTGGCTCGCCGTCCAGCGGGACCATACGCGACCCGGCCGCCCGCGGCGCATGGCGCGCAGGCCCGTTGATCCGGCTGTCGGGATAGCCGATCGCGATCTCGGCCATGGACGCCTCCAGCGCCCGATGCACCGGACCGAGCCCAAGCAGCAGATGGGCCAACCCATCGCGCAGCGTGCGGCCGATCGGATTGACGATCTCCGCCGCCCTGGTCAGCCGGCCCGATGCGGCGATCACCGCCGCCCCGACCGGCCGGCGCTCTGCGCCGTAGCTGTCGAGCAGCGCCGGCCCGGCCATGCCGCGGCAGACCAGGGCAAGCTTCCAGGCGAGGTTCACCGCGTCCTGCATGCCGGTGTTCATGCCCTGCGCGCCCGCCGGGCTGTGGATATGCGCCGCATCGCCGGCGAGGAACACGCGGCCGTCGCGATACCGCTGCACCTGCCGCTCGTTAATGCGGAAGACGTTGCTCCAGATCAGCTCGGTTACCGTCATTCCGCCCGGCCCGCGGCGATCGAGGATGGACTGCACCGCGGCTGCGTCGGGGGCCTCGGACAAGGCCTCGCGGCCCGGGCGCTGGCCGGCGATGACGCGGTAGCGGCCGGCTTCCAGGGGCAGCAGAAGCAGCGGGCCTTCGCCGTGCCAATAGGTGACCATCTCGTCCGGCGGAAACGGCGCGCCGGTAAGGCGGCAATCCGCCAGCAGCGATACGCCCTCCATCGTATCGCCGTCGAAGGACAGGCCGAGCGCGTGCCGCACCGTGCTGTGCGCGCCGTCGCAGCCGACCATCCAGGCGAAGCGTGCTACTTCCTCGCTTCCATTGGTGCGGCGCAGCGTGGCGGAGACGCCGGTGGCGTCCTGCACGAAGCTCGCCAACGAAACGCCGGTCTCCGTGCGGATGCCGGCAGCGTCGAGATGCCGTTCGAGGATCGCCTCAGTGTCGTTTTGCGGCAGCATCAGCAAGAAGGGATGGGGCGAGGCGAGCTCAACCAGATCGAGCCGCGCGATGTGCCGGCTGCCGGAGAGGATGTTCGCCGCCGTCACGCGGTTCCCGCGGGCCACGAGTTCGCGGGATACGCGCTGGCGATCGAGCAGCTCGAGCGTACGGGGCCAGATGCCGATGGCGCGGGAGGTGTCACTGCGCGCCGTCATCCGGTCAATGATGCGCACCGCCACGCCGTAGCGGGCGAGTTCCAGGGCGAGGGTCAGGCCGACCGGCCCCGACCCGATGATGAGAACGGCGTCCGTCATGGTCGTCTCCGCGTACTCGTGCTGGTACCGTCCACCATGCCGGGGGCCAGCGCGGTCGGCATGCCCAGAACTGCTGACGCGCCGCGCTTGCCAGCCATGCTACCCGCCAGTGGCCAGTTCTGAGGATGCGGGAGGGTAGCGCGGGGCGGGATGGTCCGGCCGCGCAATCGCCATGTGGCGATGGTTGTGACGTGGAGACATCGAGATGAGGGAAACCGGGGCGGATCGGTGCGGCTGGCTGCTCGCCCTTCCCGTGCTCGCCGGCGCCGGTGTGCTGGCAGCCGGCTGCACGGTGGCGCAGACGCCCTTCCCCAACCTGACCGACGCCGAGAAGCATCTCGCCGCCGCCCTCGAGGTGAGTCGGCGCGCCATCACGATCGCCAGGCATTCCCGCGTGTATCCCCACAGTCGGAACGAAAGCTGGCGGCGGGTGGTCGCGGGCCGATGCGGGCCGCAGCCTTACGGCTCCGCGTAGCGATAAAGGCCGGCGCGATTGAACGGGTCGATCGTCAAATCCCTGATCGCGCGCGTTGCGGCGCCGCGATAGTCGCTCACCGCACGGCAAGTCGCGTTGATGAGCATCGTCGTGCGGGTCCGCCGGTCGTAGGGGCGCCAGGCCGGCATCCGATCGTTGCTAGGGTCGCCCGAGCGCGCGAAGCTGACGAAGGCCGCCATCATGTTGAGCGACGTCTCCATGGGGTCCGCGCCCGGGCCTACCATCGCGCCGGCTGCATCGATGGTGCCGAAGGCGAAGGGAATATCGACGGCATGTGGTGCGCCCAGCACGCCGCCGAGCCGCGGGATGTTCCAGTCGAAGCTGTACAGGTAGACCGGCGCCTGCCCCCGGGTACCGGATTTCGTCTCCGCGGCGGCGGTCAGCGGCAGGCGGAACTGCACGTCGGAAGCGACGGCGACGAGAATGTCCGACGGCGTCATCGTCGGCTCGGCGTCACGATACGCCGCCATGATGGCATCGACCTTGGAAGCATCGACGTTGAAGCCCTAGCGCAGCCGGGAACGCATCTGCGCTTCGGTGAGCCGGAAATTGCGCATGTCGCTGCGAAAGAACAGCGACGCCTCCGTGCGGGTGCTGCCCAGCAGCAGGGGAATTCCAGCCTGCATCGCAAGGCCCTGCGCGCTCATCGCGGTGGTGACGATGTGGTGGCCATCGATGACCGGCCGCGCGCCCTCAAGCCCTGACCTCGCGACCGCGCGCAGCCGGGCTTGCAGCAACGTTTCCGCTGGCACCGTCTGCAGCGCGGCCAGACCGCCGGCCGCGATGCCGAGTTCGGCCAGCAGGGCATCGACGTAAGGCTGCATCGCCGCCTCTGGGTCGATCGTCAGCCCTGCCGCGCCGCTCATGCTGATCGCCCGGTGGAACAGGCCCTGTGCAGCAGGCATGGCGAGCAGCGTCATGATCTTGGAGCCGCCGCCCGACTGGCCGAACAGCGTCACATTGCCGGGGTCGCCCCCGAACTCGACGATGTTGTCGCGGACCCAGCGCAGCGCGGCGACGAGGTCGAGGTTGCCGGCATTGGCCGCGTCGCCGAAATTCTCGCGGTCGAGATGCGACAGGCTAGTGTAGCCGAAGGCGTTGAGCCGATGGTTGACGGTGACGACGACGACGTCGCCGAAATTCGCAAGGTTGGTGCCGTCCAGCCCCACGCCTCCGCCGCCGCCGTTGATGTAGCCGCCGCCATGGATGTAGAGCATGACCGGCCGCCGCGCCGAGGCGTCAGTGCTCGGCGTGAAGACGTTGAGGACGCAGCAGGCTTCGCCGGTCGGCTCTGGCTGATCGTACCACTCGAAGAGCTCGGCGCCGCCCATGCCGCTCTTGATCTGCGGGCTGAGCGGGCCGTAGGCGGTGGCGTCGCGCTCACCGCTCCAGCCCGGCACAGGCTGAGGTGCCATGAAGCGGTTCCGCCCCGCGGTATCGGCCGCGTAGGGAACGCCCCTGAAGCTGGAGACGCCGCGATCGCGCAGCCCTCGCAGCGTACCGTTGCGCGTCTGCACGACCACGGGCGCCGCTGCCACGGCGTTGCCTCGATGAAGCATGGGCACGGCAGCGGCTGCGGATGCGGAGAGGAAACCGCGGCGACGGAAGCGGAAGGATCTGGTCACGGCGCCGCGCCCTGCGAGGAGGCGACGGGTTCCATCCACGTCACCGACGAACCGTCCAGCGCCTCCGACACCGCGAGATGCGTCATCGGACCATCGGTCGTGGCGCCGTGCCAGTGCCGCAGATGCGGTGGGATCCAGACGATGTCGCCCGGCCCGAACTCCTCGACGGCATTGCCATCGACCTGCACCCATCCCCGGCCCGACACGATGAACAGGGTCTGGCCGAGAGGATGCGTGTGCCAGGCGGTGCGCGCACCGGCCGCGAAGCTGACGATCCCACCGCCAATCCGTGCAGGCGCGTCGCCGCGATACAATCCGCTGATGCGGACCTCACCGGTGAAGCGATCGGATTGGCCGAGCGTCCCGGGCTCGGCTGCTGCGCGGACGATGCGCATCTGGCTCGGCGTGGACGCCGTGCGTGCGGCGAACAGCCGTTCGACCACCGGCACGGCGGACATGGCGCGTGGCCACCCAGCATAGAAAGCGACATGCGTGACCATGGCGGCCAGTTCGGCGCGCGTCACGCCGTTGTCCATGGCACGGTTGGCGTGGAAGGTCAGCTGCTCCGGCTGCCCCATCGCGATCAGCGCGGCGACCGTGACCAGGCTGCGGTCCCGCAATGCGAGGTCCGGACGCCGCCACAGATCGCCAAACAGCACGCGGTTGGTCAATTCGGCGAGTGCCGGGATCGTCGGCGCCACGGTTCGATCCACCGTCGCAGCGCGCGCGGCCTCTGCGGCTGCGTCGAGCTCGATCCGCGCTGCCTCGCTGGGCGTCACGGCGCCGATGCCGCGATCGTCGAAGACACGCTTCACCTCGGTCACGGCGGAGATGGCATTCGGCCAGCCGGAGTAGAAGGCGAGATGAGCGATGATCTCACCAATCTCAGCCGGCAACAGGCCGTTGTCGAGCGCCCGGCTGACGTGCCCACGGATCTGTGCCGTCTTGCCGGTCGCGATCAGCACGGAGACCGTGACCAGGCTGCGATCCCGCGCCGCGAGCGCTTCCGACGGCCAGACCTCGCCGAACAGGATGGCATCGGTGAAATCACCAAGGCTCGGCGCAACCTCATAGACCGCGGGCGGCGCGACGCGTGACCGACGCGGCTCCTGCGCCTCGACACCGGTCACAGCCATGGCCGAGATCGCGAGGGAAGCGGCAATGTTCCGCATAGCGGGGTTCCTTATGGCATCGGCTCGAAGGCCTGCCGGAGGCAATGCTCCTCCGGGGGGCCGACTACGCCGTGGTGGACGGGCGCGCGCTACGAGACAGGCTCAGCTCGTACGCAGGTCGATGTTCTTCAGCGGCAGGTCGCGCACGCGTTTGCCCGTCGCCGCGAACAGCGCGTTCAGCACGGCCGGCGCCGCCACGGCGATGGTTGGCTCACCGACGCCACCCCAGAAGCCGCCGGACGGCATCGAGATCACCTCAACCTGCGGCATCTCATCGAGGCGCAGGACGTTGTAGGTGTCGAAGTTCTCCTGTTCGATGCGGCCATCCTTCACCGTGCATTCCCCATAGAGCAGGGCGGAAAGCCCGTAGACGAACGACCCCGTCACCTGCGCCTCGACCTGCTGCGGATTGACGACGTGCCCGGGATCGGTGGCGGCGACGATGCGGTGGATCCTCAGCCGGCCATCGGTGACCGAAACCTCCGCCGCAGCCGCGACATAGCTGCCGAACCCCATGATCTGCGCGATGCCGCGATGGATGCCCTCGGCCGGCCTGGTGTCCCAGCCAATGCCTCGCGCCGCGGCCTCCAGCACCGCGAGATGCTTCGGATGGTTCGCCATTAGCCTGCGCCGGAAGGCGAGCGGCTCCGCCCCCGCTGCGTGGGCGAGTTCATCGATGAAGCATTCCATGTACACGGCGTTCTGGTTCAGATTGACGCCGCGCCAATAGCCCGGGCGGATGTGCGGATTCCGCATGGCGTAGTCGATCAGCACATTGGGAATCGTGTAGCCGAGATGACCTTCCGGCCCCTCCGCCAGCAGCCCCTGATAGACGAACGGGTCGCCATTGGTCGTGATGGCGGCGGGGTTGGCATAGGTCGCGATGGATTGGCCGGCGATGCGCATATGCAGCGCGTCGACATTGCCCTGCGCATCCATCGTGGCGCGGAAACGGGCCCGGGTGACGGGATGGAAGCGGCCTTGGAGCATATCCTCCTCCCGCGTCCAGACCATCTTCACAGGCACGCCCGGCACCTGCTTGGCAATCAGCGTCGCCATGCGCAGGTAGTCGGTCGCGAGGCGCCGACCGAAGCTACCGCCGATGCGCATGGTGTGGATCTCGCAGGCCTCCAGCGGCACGCCCGCTGCCTGGGACACGGTCCTGAGCGCCGCTTCCGGCACCTGCGTCGGTCCCCAGACGTCGCAGCGGTCGGGGCTCCACCGCACGGTCGCGCTGAGCACTTCCATCGGCGCGTGGTTCTGGAAGGGGAAGCTGTATTCGGCCTCGATCACGCGCGACGGGCCGGCAAGCGCGGCACGGGCATCACCGCGGCGATTGCCGACGAAGGCCGTGTCGGCCGAGAGACCGTCGCGCAGCGTCTCCGCAATGCTGGCGCTGGACACCGTCGCGTTCGGCCCCGCATCCCATTCGATCGGCAGCGCGTCCAACGCCGTCTTCGCGCGCCAGAAGGTGTCGGCGACGACGGCGACGGTCTCGTCATCGACGCGCAGCACATGCCGCACGCCGCGCATGCCGGTGACCGCGGACGCATCGAAGCTGCGCAGCTTGCCTCCATGCACCGGCGATGCCTTCGGCACGGCGACGAGCATCCCCGCCATCGTGAAGTCCACGCCATAGACCAGCGAACCATCGAGCTTGCCGGCCGTATCGAGCCGCTTGAGCGGCTGGCCCGCAATCGTCCAGTTCCGCGGATCCTTCGGGGCGACCTGCGCCGGCGGCGTCAGACGATTCGCCGCTTCCGCCACGGCACCATAGGTGAGGCTCCTGCCGCTCGCCGCGTGGGTGATGACGCCCTTGGCGACTGTGCATTCCTCCGCCCGTACGCCCCAGCGCTGCGCCGCAGCCTGGATCAGCATGGTGCGCGCCGCGGCGCCGCCCTGGCGGATGTATTCATGCGATCCCCGGATCGCGCGGGACCCGCCGGTCGATTGGTCGCGCCAGACATTGCCGCGCGCGCGGTTCTCGCCGGGCTTCACCATCTCGAAGCGCACGCGGTCCCAATCGCAGTCGAGCTCCTCCGCGACCAGCTGGGCCAGACCGGTCAGGGATCCCTGCCCCATCTCGATGCGCGCGACGCGGATGATGACCGTCTCGTCGGGCTGGATCACGACCCAGGCCGTCACCTCGCGCGCCGCGGCCTGCGCCACGGCGCGGCCGGGCATGGGGAAGGAGAAGCCCAGCGCAAAGGCGCCGGCCAGCAGGCCGCGGCGGCCCAGTACGAACGTGTTGTCGCGGCGCGCGGGAAGGGTTGGCGTCGTCATCATCGCCTCCCTCACCCGCGCTCGGCGGCCATGCGCTGCGCGGCGAGCCTGGTTCCCGCCAGCACGCGCTGATAGGTCCCGCAGCGGCAGATGTTGGTGATCTCGGTGCGGATGTCGTCGTCGCTGGGGTTCGGGTTCTGCGCAAGCATGGCCGACACCGCCATGATCATGCCAACCTGGCAGTAGCCGCACTGCGCCACATCCAGCTCGGCCCAGGCCTGCTGCACGGGATGCGGGCGGTCACCAGCGAGCCCTTCGATGGTGACGATCTTCTGGTCCTCCGAAATGGCGCTGACCGGCATGGCGCAGGACCGGGTGGCGGCGCCGTCGATGTGGACCGTGCAGGCGCCGCATTGCGCGACGCCGCAGCCATACTTCGTGCCGGTCAATCCGACATGGTCGCGGATCACCCACAGCAGCGGGGTATCCTCCTCTACATCGACCTCGACCTCTCGTCCGTTGATGGTGAGCTTCGTCATGTCGCACTCCCGCTTGGCGATGATGGCTATTGCGGCCGCGCCTTTCGGCGCGGTTGGGCAGGGGTCACCGTGTGGTGGACAGGCTTTCGAGATAGGCGACGATGCTCGCGCGATCCTCGCCGCGCGGCACCGAGACGGTCATCGTCGTACCCGGCACGACGGTCCGCGGATTGGCCAGATAGGCTTCGAGCTGCTCCGCGTCCCAGGCCTCCGCGCGATCGCGCATGCCCTGCGAGTACCGCGCCCCCTCGACGCTGCCGGCCTGCCGGCCGACCACGCCGTCCAAATACGGACCGACGCGGTTCTGCCCGGCCTGGACCGTGTGGCAGGCCGCGCAACGCTGGCGGAACAGGCGCTCGCCAGCCGCGACGTCCTGCGCGGCGGCGGGCATCCCCGCCAACAGCGGCAATACGACAACAGCACCCCGCGCCAGAGAGTGAAAAAGCTTCATGCAGACTTCCGCGTCTATGGAACACGCCGACCGCGGGCTGACGGACGGCCAGAGATCGAGCGGTCGAGACCGCGAGCCCTGAGCGCAAGATGAAGAGGCTGTAAGACGATGATTACCCGCGCAGGGTCGCATGAGCCTATGCGGGGCATTCATGAATGGGCGACGCGCCATGACGGTCCGGTTCCGGCGCGATACCGCTCCGGTGCAGACAAACCGTCAGCGCCCCGCCGCCGATCGCAACGGCTCGGCTGCATTCAATTCAGCACGGGGCGCTCTCGCATGCGGCGGCAATTCACCGCATCAGGCCAGCCGCTCGCATTACGGCGTCTTGGCGTCCGGCCCGTAGAAGAAGTTCACCGTGGTACCGCCATCGATCAGGAAGTCGCTGCCGGTAACGAAGCCTCCCTCCGGTCCCATGATCAGCGCGGTCACGGATCCACGCGCAGCATGGTCTTGATGGCGCGGCGTTCATCCATGGCCTTGTAGCCCTCGGCCACCTGCTCGATGGGCAGGATCTGGTCGAAGACCTTGCCGGGCCGGATCTTGCCCTGCAGCACGCGGTCCATGAGGTCGGGCAGGAAGCGCCGCACCGGGGCTGGGCCACCCAGCATGCGCTGCTGCTTGAAGAACAGCTGCTGCCCGTCGAAGTTGACGCCATGCGGCACGCCGACATAGCCGATGGTACCGCCTGGCCGGCAGCAGCCCATGGCCTGATGCATCGACTCATCCATGCCGACGCATTCCAGCACGGATTCGGCGCCGACACCCTTGGTGAGCTCCATGATGCGGGCAATGCCGGCCTCGCCGCGCTCCTCGACGATGTCGGTCGCACCGAACTCCCGGGCCAGCTTCTGGCGGCTCGCGTGCCGGCTCATGGCGATGATGCGGCCCGCACCCATCTGGCTGGCGGCCAGGACGCCCATCAGGCCCACGGCGCCATCACCGACGACGACGACTGTGCCGCCCTCGCGCACCTGTGCCGCGTCAGCAGCGTACCAGCCGGTACCCAGCACGTCGGAGACGGCCAGCATATGCGGGATCATCTCGGGATCAGGCATCTCGCTGGTCGCGACGAGCGTGCCATCGGCCAGCGCGACACGGGCGTAGGGCGCCTGGGCGCCTGTCATGAATTCCCGCTGCACGCAGGAGGAATGGAAGCCGAAGGCGCAGTGCGGGCAGCTATTGTCGGAGAGGCAGAAGCTGCCGACCACGAATTGGCCGGGCTTGACCGTGCGGACCTCTGCGCCGACCTCGACGACGACGCCGCAATACTCATGACCCATATGCGCCGGGCCGTCCTGCGGCTGCAGGCCGCGATAGGGCCAAAGGTCGGAACCGCAGATGCAGGTCGCCGACAGCTTGATGATGGCGTCGGTGGGCTTCAGGATCTTTGGATCCTCGACACGCTCATAGCGGACGTCGCCAGGGCCGTGCATGACAGTGGCATACATGGAAGCGCTCCTTCTTCTGGTCAGATGCCGTAATCGGCGTCGGTCACGTGTTCCAGCCAGGTGACGACCTGGCCGTCCTTCACCTCCTGGATCGCGATATGGCTCATGGCCGCATCCGGAGCCGCGCCGTGCCAGTGCCGCTCATCCGGGGCAAACCAGACGACATCGCCCTGGCGGATATCCTCGATCGGCCCGCCTTCATGCTGCACGCGGCCCCGCCCGAAGGTAACGATCAGCGTCTGCCCGAGCGGATGCGTGTGCCAGGCCGTGCGCGCGCCGGGCTCGAAGGTGACATGCGCGCCCTGGACGCGCTCGGGCGCGGCTGGGTTGAACAGAGGGTCAACCCGAACCCTCCCGGTGAACCAGTCCGCCGGTCCCGCGGCAGAAGGCCTGCTGCCCCCACGAAAGATCTCCATGTCCATTCTCCCTCTTTGGATCAGGCCGCCGATCGCCGCGCGCGGATCGCGTCAAGGTCCGCGCGCACTATCCGCGGTTCGTCTTCCAACGGCTGGTTGGGCATGTCGCCAACGCCGTCCAACGCCACCGGCGCGTCCGGATCGAGGCGGGCGAACAGCGCGTCCAAGTCGCCCTGCGCCGGCCCCTTCGTGGCGATGAGTTCGAAGGTCTTCCGCAGCGCGGCTTCCGAGGTCAGGCTGCGCACCAGCACCTCGGCGATCTGCTGCCTCGCCACGGCTCCGTCGCTTGGATCCCCGGCCTGTCGCCTGTCGCCCTGAAGAAGCACGAGATGATGTTGGTCTGGCGCGTTGTAGTCGAACCAGCCGGGACGCACGATTGTGTAGGGCAGGCCGCTCGCCCGTATCAGGCGCTCGGAGCGACGCTTCCAGTCGTGCGCTTCGGTCGAGCGGTTGTAATCGCCGGTGCGGTTGGTCACGCCGATCGATGTCATCAGCGCGATACGCGCCGACTTCGGAGGCAGCGCGGCCAGCACGTTGCGCACGCCGCCATAATCCACAGTCTCGGCTCCTGTCTTGCCACGACCGTCAGATCCCAGGGTGAAGACGATGGCATCGACACCATCCAAGGCCTGGGTGAACGTGTCTGGCCGGGTGACGTCACCGACCACGATCTGGACGGCGGCAGGAAGCCGGCGGGCTTTGCCCTGGTCACGCACCAGGGCGCGCACGCGGTGACCCTGAGCGACGGCTACTTCGACAACCAGGCGACCGATGCTGCCCGTCGCGCCAACCACCAGCACCGTCATGGGAGGCGAGGACATCATCCTACTACCTCCCGCCCGGTACCGCGCTCGCCCTGGATCCGGACACTCTCAGCCGCCTGCCGGATCTCGCGTAGATCGCCATCGGTCAATGCGACGCCCGCCGAGGCGATGTTCTCCTCGATGCGCCGCAGCTTGCGGGTGCCGGGGATCGGCACGATGAAGGGCTTCTGGGCGAGCAACCAGGCCAAGGCGATCTGCGCCGGTGTTGCGCCCTTGCGAAACGCGATCGCCTTCAACAGATCGACCAATGCCTGGTTGGCCCGCATTGCCTCCGGCGTGAAGCGTGGGAACCAGCTCCGCACGTCGCGCTTGTCGAAGCTCTGATCTGGCGAAACGGTGCCGGTCAGGAAGCCTTGGCCGAGTGGGCTCCACGGCACCATGCCGACGCCCAGCTCCTCGCAGACGGGCAGCACATTGGTCTCGACGTCCCGCGCCCAGAGCGAATACTCGTTCTGCACCGCTGTCACCTTCTGCACGGCATGGGCGCGGCGCAGCGTCTCGCCGCCGATCTCGGAGAGGCCGAAATGCTTCACCTTGCCCTCGGCGATGAGATCGCGGACGGTACCGGCGACATCCTCGATGGGCGTGGCCGGGTCCACACGGTGCTGGTACAGCAGGTCGATGCGGTCGGTTCGCAGGCGCTTCAGCGAGGCTTCCACAACGTGGCGGATATGCGCCGGCCGGCTGTCGAACTTGCCAGTCCGCTCGCCTGTCTCGGGCACGATGTCGAAGCCGAACTTGGTGGCGATCACCACCTGGTCGCGGATCGGCTGAAGCGCCTCGCCAACAAGCTCCTCATTGGTGAAGGGGCCGTAGACTTCGGCGGTGTCGAAGAAGGTCACGCCGCGCTCATGCGCGCCGCGGATCACCTCGATCATCTCCGCCTTGTCGCCGGCGGGGCCATAATTGGCGCTCATGCCCATGCAGCCAAGGCCGAGGGCGGAGACTTCGAGCGTGCCAAGCTTGCGCGTGTTCATGGTGTTCGCCTTTCAGCGCCATTCAGGCGGCGCCATCCAGGTCAGCGGTAGGAGTACTGCAGGACGGCGGCGGGCAGGCGTTCGCCTTGCACGACGACTGTCGCCGCCTCGGCCTCGATATGGGCAAGATCGTCGGCAGTCAGTTGTACGGCGGCAGCGCCGACATTCTCCGCGACGCGCTCCAGCCGCCGCGTGCCGGGAATGGGCACGATGAAGGGCTTGCGCGCGAGCAGCCAGGCCAGCGCGATCTGCGCGGGCGTGGCCTGCTTCGCCGCGGCCATGCGGGTCAGCAGCGCGACCAGGCCCTGGTTCGCCTCGCGCGCCTCCGGCGTGAAGCGTGGCGAATTGGCGCGGAAGTCGGTGGCATCGATCGCCGTCTTTGCGTCGATCCTGCCAGTCAGGTAGCCGGCGCCCAGCGGGCTCCACGGCACGAAGCCGATGCCCAGCTCCTCGCAAAGCGGCAGGATCTCCGGCTCGGGCTCGCGGGTCCAGAGCGAGTATTCGCTCTGCACGGCCGCGACCGGCTGCACGGCATGCGCGCGCCGGATGGTGGCGGCCGCCGCCTCGGACAGGCCGAAATGCCGCACCTTGCCTTCGGCGATGAGCGCCTTGACCGTGCCGGCCACATCCTCGATCGGTACCTCGGGATCGACGCGATGCTGGTAGAACAGGTCGATCGTCTCGATCTTCAGGCGCTTGAGGCTCGCTTCGGCCACGCGCCGGATCTGCTCCGGGCGGCTGTTCAGGCCGGGGCCGCGCTCGCCGGTCCGCTGGTCGATGTTCCAGCCGAACTTCGTCGCGATGGTCACTGCGTCGCGCACCGGACCCAGCGCCTTGCCGACCAGCACCTCGTTGGTCCAGGGGCCATACGCTTCGGCCGTGTCGAAATGCGTCACGCCGAGGTCATGCGCGCCACGGATGACGCGGATCGCCTCCGCCTCATCGGGCGCAGCGCCGTAAGTCGAGGCGAAGCTCATCGTGCCGTAGCCGATTTCCGAGACCTCGATCGGTCCGAGCTTGCGGGTCTTCATTGTCGTGCGTCCTTTCGTCCTTCTGTTGGCCTGCGCTGTCAGCCCGGCGTCGGCAGCCTGCCGGCGCGCATGGCCGCGATGACGCCGCCATCGATGAGCAGGTCGCTGCCGATGATGACCACGACATCCTTGCTCACGAGAATTCTCCGTATGCGGCGTTATTCTTGGTTGGGCGCAACAGCAGCGCCACGCGGCAGGCTCTTGGTCGCGACGGCTCCCCCGGCTGGCAGGATCAGCAGCAGGGCACTGACAATCGAGAGCAACAGCAGGGCGCTGCCGCCCATCAGCGCCGCCCGGGTGCCGGCGGCGACCGCGGGGGCGCCGGCCAGGTCGGCTTCCGCCGTGGCGGCGATGGCGGCCATAAGGCCCAATCCGAAGGCGGCGCCGAGCTGGTGGGAAACATTGACCAGACCGGATGCGGCGCCGGCATCCTGCCGCGCGGTTCGGGCGATGCCCGAAGCGGTCAGCGGGCCGAAGCAGAAGCCCTGGCCTGCGCCGATCAGCACCATCGGCAAGGCGACCCCCGCCAGGTAGCCGCTGTCCAGTCCAGCCCGGCTGAGCCAGGCCATGCCAAGGAAGGTCAGCACCAGGCCGAGGACCAATTGCTGCACCGAGCTGATGCGGCTGGCCAAGCGCGGCCCGCTCAGCGCCACGGCAAAGTTCACCAACGTCATCGGCAGGAATCCCAGACCCGCCGCGAGCGCCGAGAAGCCGAGCACCTGCTGCATGAACTGCGTCGAGAAGAAGAAGAAGGTCACCATCGCGCCGAGGAAGAGGAAGCGCGAGAGGTAGGCGCCAAGGCGCTCCCGGTCGGCAAAGAGGCGCAGCGGCATGATGGGCTGCGAGGCGCGTGCTTCATGGAAGGCAAAGAGGCCGATCATGATCAACCCACCCAGTATGGCCCCGAGCGTCAACGGCGCGCCCCAGCCGGTCTCGGCCGTCTCCACCACGCCCCAGATCAGCGCCCCGAAGCCGAGGGTGGAGGCCAAGGCGCCAGGCAGATCCAGGCGGCCAGGTTGGCGCTCCGTCTCCAGCAGGAAGCGGGCGCCGGCGATCCAGAGCGCCGCGCCGACCGGGAGGTTCATCAGAAAGCCGACCCTCCAGGACAGCCAGTCGGCCAGGATGCCGCCCAGCACCAAGCCGACGCTGGCGCCTATGCCGGCCATGGCGCCGTACCAGGCCGTGGCGCGTCGGCGCTCCGGGCCTTCGGGGAAATTGCTCGATAGCAGCGCGAGGGTGGAAGGTGCGAGGATCGCGGCACCCACGCCCTGCGCGGCGCGGGCAGCGATCAGCCAAGCTGCGCTCTGCGCCGCGGCAATCGCCAGCGAAGCCAGGGTGAAGATGGCAAGGCCAAGCTGGAACATGCGCTGCCGGCCGAGGATATCTCCCGCCCGCGCGCCCAGCAGCAGCAGGCCGCCAAAGAACAGCGTATAGACGCTCTGCACCCAGGAAAGCTGGGCGGTGGTGAAAGCGAGGCTCTCCATGATCCGCGGCAGGCCGGTGATCACGATCGAGACGTCCAGGATGATCATCAGGTAGCTGACGAGGATGATGGCCAAGACCGCGTTCTGCCTGCGGCTCGGCATGAGATCGGACATGGTCATGATGGCGTTCCGACGCTGAGGACGGCAGTCGTCGGGACCGCTCCGTGATGAGGAGGTCAGTCCGGGGCGACCGTCGGGATGTTGCGTCGGGAAGCTACGAGCACAGGCGCGAGAGCATTAGTCGCTGAAATCAGCGCGAAGCTATATCCAGCATTCATGAATGCGGCCGGTGCCGGCAGCCCTATCCGCGATAGCGCAGGGCGTCCACCAGCAGGGAAAAGGCGGCGGAGGGCTGCCGGCGGCTCGGATAGTACAGATGATACCCGGCAAAGGGCTGCGACCAGTCCGGGAGCACCTGCACGAGCCGCCCGGCCGCCAGATGCCCCTCGACCGTGTTTCTCATGACGAAGGCGAGACCGAAGCCGCTCAGTGCCGCATTGACGATCATGCTGGTGTTGTTGAAGGTCAACTGGCCCTCGACCCGGACGCGCAGCTCCCTTCCGTCCTGCGCCAGCTCCCATGCATAGAGCCCGCCCGAACTCAGCATGCGCTGGTTGATGCATGCATGGCGTGCCAGGTCGTGCGGCGTCTTCGGTGCCGGGTGCCGGCGCAGATAGTCCGGAGAACCGACGACGACCATCGACAGATCCGGCCCGATCCGCACGGCAATCATGTCCCGCGCCAAGGCCTCGCCCAGCCGGACGCCGGCATCGAAGCGCTCCGTCACGATGTCGGTCAGGCTGGAATCGGTCGAGAGCTCGATATGGATATCGGGGTAGTCCGGCAGGAAGCGTTCCAGCACCGGCCAGAGCACCGTGGTGGCGGCATGCTCGGAGGTGGTGATCCGGATCGTGCCGGCCGGCTTGTCGCGCAGATCGCCCAGCGCCGCGAGTTCGGTGTCGATGCTTTCAAGGGCCGGGCCGAGCGTCGCCAGAAGCCTTTCCCCGGCCTGGGTCGGGGCGACGCTCCGCGTGGTCCGCATCAGCAGCCGCACACCGAGCTTCGTCTCGAGCCGTCGGACCGTGTGACTGAGGGCCGATTGCGAGGTGCCGAGCTTCGCCGCCGCACGAGTGAAGCTCTTCTCCTGCGCCACCGTGAGGAAGGCATTGAGGTCCAGGAGCTCCTCACGCTTCATGTTCCGATTCCCGATCCGGTCTGGCCTGCGCTTCGGCGCGCAGCGTCGCGCCCGGCCCGCGGAGCATAGCCCATCGCAGCGACGGTCCAGAGATCAACGGCGCCGAACGCGCCGTTGCCGCTCAGTTCTCTCAACGCGGATTTCCTGCAGCAGCGGCATCCGACGCTCGCCCCAGATACGTCGGAGTTGCGCCGATCACGTGCGCAAGGGGCGCATCGCCCGCGAAACGGCTTGGACTTCGCCATCGCGCCGTGGATATTTGGGCCCGCGGGGGTCGTAATGGGGGAAGGCTCGGTGTCCGCGAAGGAGGGCCAGGGGATCGACGTCTTCCCACCGGCGCTGCGCGCGTTGCTCCACGCCGAGCTCGCCGCCGGCAACGCGATCGTCGAGATGGGCCAGGGATCATCGCCGGCACCGGCGGTCGGGGCCTGGGCGCGGCTCGCACGGCCGGTGACGACGCGGCCGCGCGCGGCAACGCCGGAACTCGGCTTCCACGATCGCCAATCCTCGCTGTGGTCGGGCGAATGGACCGATCCGCAGCGCGTCTTCTTCCTGCTGGAACCGCCCGCGCCACCGCCGGCGATGCCCGACATGGACGCCATCCGCCGCGCCGCGCAGCCGGTTGCGGTGCCGCCGTCAGCCGCCCCGCAGCGCCTCACCATCACGGTCGATCATCGCGGCGAGATGCTGACCTGCCGCGAGGGGGATCGCATCGCCACCATCATCTGCACCTTCTCCGGCGCCCCGCGGCTCGTACCGCGCACACTGGAAGGCTGGTGGATCCCGGCCGAGCACCGGTCCGAGCCCATCGCGCCGGAGGAGCGCGCCACGCTCGTCGCGCGCATCGCCGACCATTGCCGCGGCCTCGGCATGGCAGACCTGACCATCGAGGATTGACCGAGGAGACATCACCCATGCCCTGGCTCGCCGCGATCTTCCTCGGCCTGCTGACCGGCCTGATCGGCGGCATCTACGCCGGCTACGTCGCCGACCGCGCCGTGCCGTGGCTACGCATTTCCTCCTTCGAGGGCGGCTCCGGCTATTTCGTCTTCTTCATGGGGATCTTCGGGTTCCTCGGCGCCACGGTGCTGGGGATCGTCACCTGCCGGCTGGTGGGCCATGACGGGGAAGGCGGCGTGGCGCGGGGCTTCGGAGCCTCCCTGCTGGTCGTGCTGGGACTGATCACCGGGGCGGGGGCACTCGCCTGGCTGCAGCGGGATGTCGCGCCGCTCGTGGGTGGGGAACCGATCGACGTGGCCGTGGAGATCCGGATGCCGCCCGGCGCCGATCGACCCTCCTCCGTGCCCTGGGAGGAGGCGTACCTCCACCTCGCTTCCGGCGTGGTGCAGAGCATCCGCGGCGGCAGCGTAAGCTCGGCGGAGCTGCGGCTCGAGGACGGGCAGTGGATCCTGCCGGGCCGCATCCCGCTGACCATCTCGGAGGCGCCGCGCGTCCTGAGCATCGGGCGCCTGCTGCCGGAGACGCTCTATGCCGACCTGCCCGTGCCGGCGCGGCCCGCAGCACTCGACGAGAACTGGAGCCCCTGGATCGCGACCCGCGTCGCGCCGGGCGCGACGTCATCCGCGGCTGAGGCGATGCCGCAGGTCCGCTATCGCGTGGCGCGACGCGCGCCCCCACCCCCGCCGCCACCCCCGGAGCCAAGCGAGGCTGATCGCCGCCGCGCGGCCTTCGCTTCCCTGCCGGCCGAGGCGCCGACGGTGGATTTCCTCACCTTCGTGTCGGCGACATGGCGTGACGAGGTGTACGACCAGGCGCTGCGCGTGGCCCGGGCTCGCCCCGATTTCGTGGCCGCCCTTGCTGCGCGCATTGCTGCCCCGGACCACGAAGCGGCACGCGACGCGATGTACGTGATCGGGGAGATGCGGCCCGCGCCGGCCGAACTCGCCGACGCGGTGCGTGCCCGCGCGGCCGAGGTGGTGCGCATCGCCGAAGCCATCGACCCCGCGGCGGAAGACAGCCGCGACCGGCTCTATGCGGAGGCGCATGAGCTTGCGATCGGCATCGTCGCTGCCGCCTTCGGGCTACGGGCAGCCGGGGTGGACCTGGGGCGGGAACTGCGTGCCATGGCCGAGGCCTGCCGCCCGCGGGAGAAACTGCCGCCCCACGCCATCGCCGATGCGGCGGACCGGGTGGCCGCCTATCTCGCGCAGGGCTTGCCGGCGCAATAGGCGGTGGATCCGGCGGCGGTCACCGGATGGGGGCCGATGGCACCAAGGCGTGAATGGAGCGGCGCGGCCACGGACGGATTCCGGAGCCCATCGTGGCCGAGGCGCTCCAGCTACGCCCCGCGGGACAAGCTGCTCCTGCCGGTCGCAGGCAGCATGCCTGGATGGCCAGCCCGGTGAGTCACCTGGTCACCATCCGGCCATCACCTGCCCCTCAGTTCATCTCGACGCGCATCTCCCGCAGCAGCGGCGTCCAGCGCGCCACCTCGGTGCGATAGAGTGCCGCCGCCGCATCCGGCCCTTCCGGATCGCCGACGACGCCCTCGCTCGCCAGCCGCTCCCGCACGATCGGTGTCTGCATCGCCTGCGCCACCGCCGCCGCCACGCGGTCGAGGATCGGTCGCGGCGTGCGCGCCGGTGCCACGATCGCCGCCCAGTTGGAGTACTCGTAGCCAGGGAAGCCCTGCTCCGCGATGGTGGCGACTGCGGGCAGCAGCGGGCTGCGCTGCGCACCGCTGACGCCGATCGCCTTCACCGCCCCGGCACGCACCTGTGACGCGACCGAGGAGATGGTGGTGAACATCACGTCCAGCCGCCCCGCGAGCAGGTCGTTCAGCGCCGGCGCCGTGCCACGATAGGGCACGTGCAGCATCTCGACTTGCAGCGTGCGCCACAGCATCTCGGACGCGATATGCGTGCCGCTCCCCTGCCCGGCCGTGCCGAAGGTCAGCTTGCCGGGTTCCGCCTTCGCGCGGCGCACCAGGTCCTGCACGTCGCGGATCGGGCTGTCCGGCGCGACGATCAGGATGTTGGGCTGCCGGCCTGTCACCGAGATCGGCGCGAAGTCGCGGATCACGTCATAGGGCAGCGAGCGCGTCATCCCCGGCTGGAAGGTCAGGCCAAGCCCGCTGTAAAGCAGCGTGTAGCCATCGGGTGCCGCCTTCGCGACGTAGTCGCTGCCGATGATCGTGCCGGCCCCGCCGCGGTTCTCCACCACCACCGGCTGGCCGAGCGACTGCGTCATGGCATCGGCGATGACGCGCGCGACGATGTCGGTCCCGCCGCCGGGCGCGAAGGGCACGACGAGACGGATCGGGCGATCGGGATAGGCTGCCTGCGCGCGGGCTGGCGGGGCCGCGAGGCCGAACAGCGCCGCGGTGATCGCCGCGCGGCGGCCAATGGCCGGCGCATCGGACCGCATCAGGAAATCGCGCAGATGCCCGGCGACGAGCCCCGGCGCCTCCAGCAGGATGGAATGGCGCAGGCCCGGCAGGATCTGCAGTTCCGAACCCGCGATGCGCTCATGCATCAGCCGCGCCATGCGCGGGTTCGATCCCTGATCGAACTCGCCCGTCATTACCAGCGTCGGCTGCGTGATGCGATGCAGTTCGTCGGCAAGGTCGCTCGTCGCCAGCACGCGGTAGGCGGCGGCGTAGCTCGGCTTGTGGTTGGCGGCGATGCGGGCGAGGCGGCTCTCGACGATCTCGGGATGGCTCTCGCGGAATGCATCGGTGAACCAGCGCGAGGCGGAAGCGGTCGCGTGGCTCATCGGCTCGTTGGATTCCAGCGCAACAAGGCGCTTCAGCACGGCCTCGCGCTCCGCTTCCGTGCGGCCCGCGACGCCGCTGACGAGCGCCAGCCGGCGCACGCGATCGGGATGGTCGAGCGCGAAGCGCTGCGCGATCAGTGCACCGAGCGAGAAGCCCATGACGTCGGCCTGGGTGAAGCCGACATGGTCCATCAGCTCCGCGGTGTCAGCGGCGAAGTCTTCGAGGCTGTAGGGGCCCGGCACGCGTTCGGACTTGCCGTGTCCGCGCAGGTCGGGGCGCAGGATGCGGAAGCCGGGGCCGAGCGCCTCGGCGACGAGGGAGAGATCCTCGAGGTCGCTGCCGACGCCGTGGATCAACACGACGGGCCGCCCTTCACCCTGCAGCCGATAGCGGGTGCGCAGCCTGGTTCCCGCGAGGAAGCAATCGTCAGACACGTCTCTCAGCCCTCCGCCGCATGGCGCATCACCGGTGCGCCAGCGCCCATCGACCGGATCGAGCCTAGGCAAGCGTCGAAAGGGCGGTCAAGGTATTTTTCATTTTATTGAAATATACTAAGCACAATACGGCCCCATTGCCGGCAGCATCGGCGCCATGTATTCATTTTTGTGAAATTCTTCGGCCGCCAGCCTGTTAGGAGAAGCCATGATGAGAGCGCTCGGTCATCGCAAGGGACAGGATCCCCGCTCGTGACCGCCCTTCATGGCATCCGGAAGATCGTGGCCTTCGTCGATGATACGCTGGACGAGGGCGGACGGGCGACATCGCGGCCCATCCGCATGGCGGGCTGCGCCGCGGTGATCCGCAATCCTTGGGCCGGCGCCGGCTTCGTGGACGACCTTCGTCCCGGCATCACGGAACACGCCGCCGCACTCGGCGAGATCCTCGTGCCGCGGCTCGTCGGGCTCTTCCCCGATGCGGATGCCATCGAGGCCTTCGGCAAATGCGCCGTCGTGGGCGTCAATGGCGAGATCGAGCATGCCGCCGCGATGATCCACACTCTCCATTTCGGCAATCTCGTCCGCATCGGCACGCGCGGCGATTCGTTCATGTCCTTCACGAACAAGCGCAATGGTGCGGGCGGTGCGATCATCCTTCCCCTGACGCATAAGAAAAGCGATCTGCGCGGGTCGCGTTCGCATTTCCTCACCCTTGAATTCGCGATCCCCGACGCGCCGGGCCCGGACGAGATCGTCGTCGCCATCGGCGCTTCCGACGGTGGCAGGCCGCATTCGCGCATCGGCGACCGCTACATCGACATGAAGGAGATGGGCGTGGACCAGACCGGCAAGCCGCTGCCGGCCGGCGGCTGATCTCGGCGCCGCGATGCGCGCCATGTCGCGCATCGCCCCCCTTGCACCGGGGACGCTTCCGTCCGCCCTGGCATCTGGCAACGCCCCTGGCCTTTCGCTTTCGCGAGCCTCGTCACCCGATCAGGTGCCGCCACCTGATCGGTATGGGGTCTAGCCCGCTCGGCGGTGCGCCAGATACTGCTCGTCCGATACCGGCTCCATCCAGTCCGCACTGCGGCCTTCGAGGATCTCGCCGATCGCGATATGCGTCATCGCCGTGGTGTCGGTGGCGCCGTGCCAATGCTTCTCGCCCGGGGCGAAGGTGATGATGTCGCCCGGACGGATCTCCTCAACGGCGCCGCCCTCCGACTGCACCCAGCCCACACCCGCGGTGACGATCAGGGTCTGGCCGAGCGGATGCGTATGCCAATTGGTCCGCGCGCCCGGTTCGAACGTCACGAAACCACCGCGGGCGCGCCCCGGTGCGACCATCGCGAAGCGCATGTCCTGGCGGACCATGCCTGTGAAGTTCTCGGCCGGCGCCAGGCGACTGGGTTCCGAGCCGGCACGTTGGATGTTCATCACATGGACCTTTCCCTCAAGATCAGGGGCAAGATTGTCACGAACGAGGCTGCCGCGCGCTCGCGTCCTGCCCTGCGGGACTCCCCCCCAGGTCCGACCCCGATGATCAGACCCGACGCACGTTCCAGAATAGCGTCGAGCCAGGCAAGATGCCCTGCAGCGCCCGATTATAGGCCGTTGCGTAGAAATACTGGCCTACCGGTATGAACGGCACCTCCTCGAAGGCGACGCGCTGCATTTGCCCGGTGACCTGGCGGGCCGCATTCGCGTCTGGCGCGGCGAGCCACTCGTCGCGCAGCGCCTCCAGCCGCGGCGATGTCGGCCATCCGAACCAGGCCCGATCGCCATTGCCGCGCAGCGGCGGATAGGCCGCCGGATTGACCGCATCGAGCCCGGTCCAATAGCCGGGGAACACGTTCCAGCCGCCCTGCTGGGGCGCATCCTTCTTGGCCCGGCGGCTGACCACCGTGCCCCAATCCACCACCTGGTAATCGACCTTCATGCCGAGCTTCTGCATGAGGTCCACGCCGACATCGGATATCGCGCGCAAGGCCGGCGTATCGCCGGGGCCCAGCACGACGATGGTTTCACCATTGTAGCCCGCGGCCGCGATCGCCTGCCGGCTGGCAGCAAGGGATGGCGTCCGCGACCAGATGTCCAACCCTTCATCCGTCGCGGATGGCCCCCCGGGCGTGAAGAAGCCGACGCCGGTGCGCGACAGGGTCGGATCGGCGCCGGACACGGCATTCATGAAGTCCGTCTGCTGCACGGCCGCGAGCAAGGCCCGGCGGACCGCCACCTTGTCGAAGGGCGGATGCAGATGGTTCATCCGCAGGAAGCCCATCCGCCCGGCGGTGTTGGTGATCTCGACGGCGAGGTTGGGTCGCCGGCGCAGCATCGGAATGAGGTCGACCTGCGGCGTTTCCAGCCAATCGATCTCGCCGTTGCGCAGGGCGCCCGCCGCCGTCGCCGGATCGGAGATGATCGTCCATTCCACGCGGTCGAAATGCGCGACCTTGGGTCCGGAGGTCCAGTCCGCCGCGCCGTTCGCGCGCGGCTGGTAGTCGGCGAAGCGCGCATAGGCGACGCGGGCGCCCGGCACGCGTTCGTCGCCCAGGAAGCGGAACGGGCCACTGCCGATCACTTCGCCGACCTGCGTGAACGGGTCGGTGAGGGCCAAGCGCTCCGGCATGATGACGCAGAGCGTGGAGATCGGCTTGCCGAGTGCTGCCGGCAGCAGCGCGAAGGGGCGCTTGAGGCGGAATTGCAGCGTCCTGTCGTCCAGCGCGCTCAATTCATCCGTCGCGGCGAGAAGCGTCTGCCCGAACGGGTCCCGCACGCCCCAGCGGCGGATGCTTGCGACGCAATCCCGCGCGAGGACCGGTTCTCCATCATGGAAGCGCAGGCCATCGCGCAGCGAGATCCGCCAGATGCGGCCCTCATCCTCCGTGACTGCGCCTTCCGCCATCTGCGGCTGAACGTCGTAGTTGGCGTTGAGCGCGAACAGCATGTCGTAGACGAGGTAGGCGTGATGCTGCGTCGTGCCCGTCGTCGTCCATATCGGATCGAGCACGGAGAGATCCGATTCCGGGGCGAACTTCAGGATCCGGTCGGACGCGCCGCTCGCGATCGATGGCGCAAGACCACTCGCCAGCGATGCTGCCAGGACATGCCGACGGCCGAGCGTCGTCGAGGGCTTGGATGGGCGCATCATGCGTTGGGGTCTTCTCCATCTCGACAGCAGTCAGAGCTGAATTTCAAAATACTGAATTAATTAGGCAGATCGAGCAAGATGCCGCGACATCGTGAGTCAGATTTTTCCGAAATCGTGAAACTCGGCTTGACCCTCGGCGTGGCTGGTGCCTAGCGTTGGGCACCCGTCCAGATCAGGATCGAAGGCCGCCTTGATCACCCGCCTCCTCAGCCCGCGTGAAATCCTGATCGGTGGCGGCAGCCGCTTCAGCCTGCCATCGGTGCTGCAACCGATGAATGTCCGGCGCCCGCTGATCGTCGCGGATCCCGCCATGCTTCGGCTTGGCCATGCGGAAGCGCTGCAGGAAGCGCTGATCGAGGCAGGCCTGTCGGCGTCGATCTTTGCCGAGGTGGTCGAGGATCCGACCGATGTCTCGGTTACCGCACTGGCGGGGCGGATCGTCGAAGGGCTTCATGACGGGCTGGTCGCGCTGGGTGGCGGCAGCGCCATCGACACGACGAAGGCGGCGGCGATCCTCGTCGCGACCGGCAAGCCCTTGCCCGAACTCAAGGTGCCAAGGATCAACGATGTCGCCGCGATGCCGCTGGTGGCGATCCCGACGACGGCGGGAACCGGCTCGGAAGTGACGCGCGCGGCCGTCATCACCGACACCGCGAGCCAGGAGAAGATGCTGATCGTCGGCACCGGCGCCCTGCCGTCCGTCGCGATCGTCGACTACGAGCTGACGCTGACCTGCCCGCGCCGGGTGACGATCGATACCGGCATCGATGCCATGACCCATGCGATCGAGGCTTTCGTGAACCGCAAGGCGACGCGCCATTCCGACGCGCTGGCCTTGTCGGCGCTGCAATTGATCGGCGCCAATCTGCGGCGCGTCGTCGCCGCACCCGACGACCGGCAGGCGCGCGAAGGGTTGATGCTGGGCGCGCTCCAGGCCGGTCAGGCGATGTGCAATTCCTCCACTGCGCTGATCCATGGGCTCAGCCGTCCTATCGGCGCGTTCTTCCACGTGCCCCATGGCATGTCGAATGCCATGGTGCTGCCTCTGGTCACGCAGTTCTCGCTGGGCGCAGCGCCAGCGAAATACGCCGCCATCGCGCGTGCTCTTGGCGTGGCCGCACCGGGCGCGAGTGACGAAGCCGCGGGACGCGACCTGATCGAGGCCTTCGTGCAGCTCAATGCCGACCTCGAGGTGCCGACGCCCGAGAGCTTCGGCATCGACCGGCATCGCTACGCTGAGTTGCGCCCGGAAATGGTGCGCCAGGGCTTGGCATCCGGCACGCCGATGAACAATCCCCGCGTCGCGACCGAGGCCGAGATGAGCAGGCTCTATGAGCTTGCCTATGATGGCCGTCTCGAGGAGATGACCTGACGCCGGTCACCAGCCCCGTCAATACGGCTTCAACTTCCGACAGGCGGCCCGCCGCGCTAGATTGCCCGCCCGACCACAACTCTGGCGAGACCTGCTTTGGCGATGGAAGACGCAGACCTGACGATCGTGGCCGATGCGTCGTCCGACACCGACGCGACCTCCGCTGCGATCGGCCCCAAGATCCGCATGTTGCGGCGCTCCCTCGCGCTATCGCTGCAGGTTCTTTCGGACCGGACCGGCATCTCGATCGGTCTGCTGAGTCAGATCGAGCGGGGCATCTCGGCGCCGTCGCTGAAGAATCTCGTCGCCCTGAGTTCGGCGCTCGGCATCCGCACCGGCTGGTTCTTCGAGGAGGGCCATGCCGGCGAGGATGGCGAGCGGGAACTGATCGTAAGACGGGAGTTCCGCCGCAAGATCACCATGGCGAGCGGCACGAACATGAGCAAGGAGCTGCTGAGCCCGCGACGGGACGGCGCGCTCCAGATGTTCATCCTGAGGCTGGAACCTGGTGGCAGCACGGGCGAAGAGCCCTACTCGCACCCTGCCGAGGTGGGCGGCTATGTCGTGTCGGGCCGCCTCGATCTCTGGCTGAACGGCCGCAGTTTCGTGCTGCGCAGCGGCGATAGCTTCTCGATCCCGCCGAATTGCCTGCGACGATACTCGAACGCCAATGCCAAAGAATCCGTGGAGCTGGTGTGGTCGATCGCCTACCCGGACCGGATGTAGGAGTTCCGCGCAGTCGGGCCTTGATCCGCTGAGAAGGCCCACGGAAGCGAGCTCCCGGGTCGCACGAGCAAGCCTACGGCTGCGGGATTCCGGACCGGACGCGGGCGCGATTTCAAGCCAATCTCTTGCATGGAGATCAACCAAGCTTCCGCGAGTTCTTGCCGGATGGGGGGGGGTGGACTTTGAACCTTTCGCGGCCGTCGGCCAGCCCGCCGAGTGGCCGGCCTGAGACTGGTGACAGGCCGATAGTCGATGGCGCGCGCGGGGGAGGTCTCGCATGATGGCTTCCCGATGCGGTGACGAATGCAACAGGAACCGCGATAGGCGACGAAATTCGCGAATTTAAACTATTTTATGCACCTAATGTACTATCTATTTATCGCCTCTGGCAGTATAATTAACAATCTTTATCGTTATGACCCGACCAAATGGAAACAATAAACAAATACATGGAAGCCGACAGGGCGCTCTCGGATCGGCGATGTCCGCTTCATTATTCTATCATCGACGCGAAAAATTTGAGACCGCACGTAAATGGCGACTAATCAGGAGACCGCCAGAACGTTGGCTCATATGAGCAGCACCCGTGCACGTCGGCCCGGCCGAAGACTGGCTCGCGCTAATGGCGGCATGAGGTGATGCCAGACAGCCGGATTGCGCTTCATCCCTCAGCGTTTCGATCCACGCCCCAAGAAGGGAGCGACAGATCGTGCTGGGACAGGCGCATCTGACGCCACAGGATCTTGCTGCCCGAGCGGCCCGGCAGGCCCGCTCCCGGCGTCCGGAAGGTCTCCCCCCGGACAGACTCGCTTCAGGTGGACGGCAGTCAGAACGATAGCTGTACGCCCGAACGCCGGATCGCATCCTGCCACTTGGTCGTCTCCGCCTGCAGGAAGGCGGTGAAATCTGCCACCGACAACGGCAACGGCGTGCCGCCCGCGCCTTCGATCCTGGCACGGACATCCGCCACGGCGAGCGCCCGCGCCACACCGGCGTTGAGCTTTTCGGCGATGGCGGGCGGCGTTCTGGCCGGCGCCATAAGCCCGTACCAGAGCGACACCGAATACCCCGGCAGCGTCTCTGCCACCGTCGGTAAGGTGGGCGCCAACGCCACCCGCTCCGGCGCCGTCACGGCGATCGCCCTTACCCGGCCAGAGGGGACCAATTCCTTCATCGCCCATTGCCCGGCGAAGGCGATGTCGATCACCCCCGCCGTCAAGTCGGTGACCACCTGCGGGGAGCCACGATAGGTCACATGCAGCACGTCGATGCCCGTCGCCGCCTTCAGCATCTCCATCGCCAGATGCGCAGTACTGCCTTCGCCCCAGGAGCCGAAGCGCACCCCACCCGGCTGCGCTTTCGCGCGCTCGATGAGTGCTGGCAAGTCGTTGGCCGCGAAGCTCGGATGGACGAGCAGCACCAGCGGCTGAACCGCCAGCGAAGCCACCGGCGTAAAGTCCCGCGCCGGGTCATAGGGCACGTTGCGGAACAGCGTTGGGTTGATGCAGATGGCCTCGGCCGTACCGAGCGTCAGCGTGTAGCCATCGGGCGCAGAACGCGCGCCGGCCTCCGTGCCGATGATGCCGTTACCGCCCGGACGATAATCGATGACGAAGGGCTGTTGCATCTCCGCCTGCAACTGCTCGGCGACAAGACGCGTGGCGAGGTCGGTCAGCGAGCCGGGCGGCCAGGGAATGATGATGCGCACCGGCTTGGTGGGGTAGCCGGCGGCATCCTGCGCCAGGGCGGGCAGCGGCGCCAACGCGCCGGCGGCCAGCCGCATCAGGCCGCGGCGGCCAAAACGGAACCTGCTCATGCGGAGAGTCCTTCCTGTTGGCGGCGGTGCCGCGGCTATTCCTTGCGGATGTTCCAGGCGAGCGGCGCGGGCGATTCCAGCATGCCGGTGATGCTGCTGCGGTGCGCCGTGGGCTGTCGGAACAAGCCAAGCGGCACGATCGGCCATTCCTGGAAGGCGGCCTGTTCGATCTGCCCCGTGATGACAAGCCGGGCAGCATCGTCGGGCGCGTCGAACCAGGCGGTGCGCAGCGTCGCCAGCCGCTCGCTGCGGAACCAGCCCGGGAAGGGATTGGCCTCGTCGCCGCGGGTGAGGAAGCTGAGCGCCGGGCTCGCCACATCCGATCCGCGCAGCCAGGTGTGGAAGATGCTCCAGCCCCCGCGTTCCGGCGTCTCGCGCGAGGCGCGGCGCGCCAGCATCGCACCCCAGTCCATCGAGACGAGGTCGGCATTCATGCCGAGCCGCTTCAGCAGGTCGAGGGTGACCTGCCCCATCGGCTGCACGGTCGGCACATCGGTGGGCGAGATGATGACGACCTTCTCGCCATTGTAGCCCGACCGACGCAGCATCTCGCGCCCGCGTTCCAGATTGCCGGCCATCGCATCGCCGCCCTGCCCGGTCGAACTCGGCAGCCCGCAGGGGAAGAAGGCATGGCAGGTCGAGAAATAGTCCGGCGTGCCGGCGATCGCCTGCAGGTAGTCCGCCTGCTGCACAGCGGTGGCCACGGCGGCGCGCACCTCGACGCGATCGAAGGGCGGGTGCAGCGCGTTGAACCGCATGAAGGGCATGGAGCCGATGGCATCCAGCGTCACCAGGCGCACCGCGCGATTGCGGCGCAGCAGCGGCAGCAGGTCGGCGGTCGGCTCCTCCCACCAGTCGATCTCGCCGGTCGACAGCGCGGCGGCGGCCGTGGCGGCATCGGGGATGGTGACCCATTCGACACGGTCGAGGTGCACCACCTTGCCGCCAGCGCCCCAGCTCGGCGCTTCCTGGCGCGGCGCATAGCCTTCGAATTTCTCCCACACCGCCTTGCTGCCGGGCACCCATTCGCCTGGTAGGAAACGGAAGGGACCGGATCCGATCGCTTCGCGCATCGGCGTGGTCGGCGGCGTCTGCGCGAGGCGTTCCGGCATGATGAAGGCGACGTTCATCGCCATCTTGCCGATGGCGTCGAGCAGCAGCGGGAAGCGGCGCTTCAGGGCGATGCGCAGCGTGCGGTCGTCCACCTCCTCCATCGCGTCCATCGACGCCATCATGGTGCCGCCCAGACCATCGCGCGCGCCCCAGCGGCGCAGGCTGGCCGCGCAGTCGCGCGGGCGGACCGGCTCGCCGTCGTGGAACTTCAGGCCTTCGCGCAGGCGGATGGTCCAGACCAGCCCGTCATCCGAGACGTTGTGTCCCTCGGCCATCTGCGGACGGGGAATGCCCTGCGCATCGATGGCGTAGAGCGTGTCGAACACCATGTAGCCATGCGCGCGCAGCAGGTTCGCCGTCGAGATCATCGGGTCGATCTGCGAAAGATCGGCATTGGGTGTCCAGCGCAGCACGCGGCGATTGCCCTGGGCGATGGCCGGTGCGCTGCGCAACGCCGAGAAGGCGGCGGTGGCGCCGAGAAGCTGTCGGCGGTTCGGTTGCATGGGCACGGGCCTTCCTGTCATGGGTTGATGTCTGCGGGGGCCGGCGCCGGTCGGCCGCGGATCATGTCGGCGGCCTTCTCGGCGATCATGATGGTGGGCGCGTTGGTATTGCCCGAGGTGAGCGTGGGCATCACGGAGGCATCCGCGACGCGCAGGCCCTCGACGCCATGCACACGCAACTCGTCGCTCACCACCGCCATCGGGTCGGTGCCCATGCGCGCCGTACCGGCCATATGGTGCACGGTCAGCAGATTGGCGCGGATGTAGTCCTCCCACTCGGCATCGGTCTGCACCGCCCGGCCGGGGCGGATTTCATCGCCGCGAAAGGCGGCGAGCGCCGGCTGCTCCATCACCCGGCGCATGATCTTCAGGCTCTCGCGCACCAGCCACATGTCGCGCGGCGCGGTGAGGTAGCGCGGATCCATGACCGGCGCCGCAAAGGGATCAGCGGACCGCAGCCGCAATTCGCCACGACTCTCCGGACGGATCGGACCGACGCGCAGCGACATGGCGGACAATTCGCCACGCTTCGGATCCGGCCGGCGAAAGGGCATGCGCAGCTTCGCGTCCTTGAAGCGGCCGGCGAAGGGCTTGAAATGGACCTGACAATCCGGTGCCGCAGAGGCGGGATCGACGCACAGGAAGGCGCCGGCTTCCATCGGCGATTCCGTGAAGGGGCCCCGGCGTAGCAGCAACCCCTTTAGGACATCCGCGGTGGCACGTTCGAATTGCAGCCGGTCGACGACGCTGACCGGTTGCGTGCAGGCGGTGTCGATCTCCGCATCGCAATGGTCCTGAAGGTTCTGCCCCACGCCCGCGAGATGGTGCACCGGCGTGATGCCGAGCGCGCCAAGGGCCTGCGCGTCGCCGATGCCGGACAGCATCAGCAGCTGCGGGGAATTCAAGGCGCCACCGGCGAGGATCACGTCCCGCCGCGCCCGCATCACGACATCCTGCCCGCGCTGACGGACAGCGACGCCCACGGCGCGCTTGCCCTCGAAGACGATGCGCGTCGCCTGTGCGCCGGTTTCCAGTCGCAGGTTGCCGCGCTTCAGCGCGGGCGCAAGGAAGCCACGCGCCGTGGTCCAGCGCAGGCCGTTGCGGATGGTGAACTGGAAGGCGCCGAAGCCTTCCTGGCTGACGCCATTGAAGTCGGGATTGAAGGGAAAACCGGCCTGCACGCCGGCCTTGATGAAGGCGTCGAAGATCGGGTTGCTACGACGCGCGGCACGCACATGCAGCGGCCCACCCGTGCCGTGATAGGCGTCCGCACCGCCCTCGTGATCCTCGGAACGCCGGAAATAGGGCAGCACATCGGCGTAACCCCAGCCGCGATTGCCCATCTGGCGCCAGGTGTCGTAGTCGAGCCGGTTGCCGCGCACATACAACATGCCGTTCATGGCATGCGATCCGCCCACCATCTTGCCGCGCGGCCAGGCGATGCGCTGCCCCGCGAGCTGGTGCTGCGGTTCCGTCTCGTAGCCCCAGTTGCTGTCGGGATTGCTGAAGGCGTGCCCCTGCAATAGCGGCACGCGGTAGATGGGGCTGCGCCGCAGTTCGCCGGCCTCGAGGAGAAGCACCTTGCTGCCACCGTCTTCCGACAGGCGCGCGGCCAGCACGCAGCCGGCCGAACCGGCCCCGACGACGATGAAATCCGCTTCCTGATCCTCGGGCATAGGCTTGGAACTCCTGCGGATGTCGTCCGCATGACGGAAATTCTTGCTCAGTCTGTCGATTGCGGGTTGTCGCCCTGCGACATCTCCCTGAAGCGCAGCGACGGTGCGCTCAGTAGACCGGGAAGCGGCGGCAGAGCTCGAGCACCTTGGCCTTCACCGCGGCCTCGACGGCGGCGTTGCCGTCCTCGGCATTCGCGCGCGCCG
>JAYSDS010000021.1:0-58245 GCA_041914265.1 Roseomonas sp. | reverse complement strand
AGAACATGGGCCAACTCTCTCATAGCCCGTGGATCCCCACGCAGGGGCAGGTCAATCTGGCGCTGCAGCGGCTGAAGGATGACCGGCTGTCAGACGAGGCGCGGCTCGAGGCGTTCGATGAGGCCTATACCGCCATGCAGCGGCTCGCGAGCGATAGCGGCGTGGCGGAGGAGGAACGGTCGCTCGCGGAGCAGTGGCTGACGTCGCTACGGCTGCACTGTCAGATGTCGCTGCCGGATGTGGTGTCGGACCTGGCGGAACTGGCGGGCACGGCGGAGGATCCGGAGATTCGCCGAGAGGCGTCGGAGGCGTTGGCGAAGGTGTCGTTGCGGCTACGGGAGCGGGGGATGGACATTAGCCGGTGGCAGGCGGGGACGGGGGAGAGGCTGCAGTAGGGGCCCGCGGTAACCTCGCCGTCGTCGGGGTTCGTGCAGAAATCGGGAGCCGCTTAGGTGGATCGTTGGGCAGGGAGCCGGCGCCGAGGTTCATTCGGACGCTGGCTAGGGAATTGGGCGGTCGGGAAGCTTCTTTGGGAGATCGGGATCGCCATGCTCGTGGTGCTGGCATTCGCGCTCTACGCGGTGCACGAACGGTATGGCGTGGCGGGGTGGAAACTGACGGCGGTGTGGGTCGGCGCGGCGCTGCTCTGGGCCCTGGTCGATCGACGTCTGTTCCGAGCCTTCGTGCGCGGCCGCAAGCGGCGGTGAGGCGTCCCGGTGGAGCGGGAGGGGTGAACCCTCGGCGGGCCTACGCACCGGCGCCCTCCGGTATACGGGCGACGGAGGGAGCGGGACGGCGGGGGTGTAGCGCGGTCGCCTGATCGCCGCCCGGATTTCGTGCCCTATCCCGCAGCCGGATCTGCATGGCGGCCTGTGACGAGCCTGAATGCCCGATCGGTAACCTCTGGAACTGAGGGACTGACCCGCCAAGCGGCGCCGATGCCGCCCTTGTCAGTGTAGTCCACGATGGTTGGCCAGAGGAAAAGGAACCGTCGCGCGAGTTCGCCGAGAGGCAGGCCGCCCCACTTCGTGCCTAGCAGGAACAAGGTAATGCCAGCTTCCCGCCAAGCGCCGCGCTGGATGACGGGATCGAGCATCTTTCCGTCCCTGGCGACGAGAGCGCGGACCCCACGCTTCCCCAATTCGGCGAGTAGATCAGGATCCAGAGTGCCGCGCCGAATGCCAAGTTCTGGGAGAAGATGGGTGCGCTTGTAGCCAACAGCGCGCGCAGCGCGGATCACCGCAATCAGGCCCTCGCTGTTTTCGTCGAGAGCTAATGTCTCGCCGGCTTCGATGTCCGCCATTCTTCCTCTGCTGCAACGGCGTCCCTCACCTGATCCGGCTTGAGGCGGAACCATTCCGCGACAGCCACTACTGCCGCGTCGTCCCCACCTTCAGCGGCGACGGCATCGGCGACCACGTCGGTGCGTATCCTGGTGCCATCGAGGTGCGGCGCTCCGAAGGCACGATCGGGCCGTATCACCACTGAGCGGTCTTTGCCCTGCGGGTACCATCTGCCGGGTATGTCTCCTGCGAAGACGACATCTCGGAAGAGCGACGGCTCAACCACATCGCGGAACTGCTGCTGGCCCGTCAGTGCATTGATGAGGACTCCCTCATCTGCAGGCACCTTTCCCTGTTCCTTGAGGTCCAGGAAAATCGCCCGACCGTCTGAACGGAATGCCCGCGTGATGAAGGGGTTCTGCAGTTCGTAGCGTTGGGCCGCGATCTGTGCCGCCTTCTTGATTGTAGGCAGGCCCAGGCCCTTATCGCGGAACGCTCGCACTAGGCGCAGTGTGAGCAATTCCTCAAACGTAATCTCGAGTTGCGGGCGCTGCTGCTGGCCGGGTCCGAGAACGGGAGGCGAGTGGCGCCGCTCGCCCTTGTGCGAGTAGTCATAGCCCCGTACCCATCGCCTAGCGGTGTTCGGGTCGAGCCCGACCAGCGCCGCTGCATAGGGCAGCGGATAGATGGGGTCACGAGCGAGGGGCACGGCGGCGTTCACGGCTGCAGCCTAGCCGGTCATCTCGCGCCGCCTCAAGCAACGACGGCGGATTGCGGCCGCTTCTCGGTCACGCCTACCGGCTTCGTCGCCAGGACGGTGGCTGAGGCCTCGCTAACGACGCGGCGCTTCCCGAACTGGCTGCCGCAGGAACGGTCGGTAGTGATACCTTCGCTGCTGGCTGCGCCCCGACAGCCCGGCTAATCGGCCTCCGGGATCTCGATGATGTGGCACTGGACCATCAATAGCGCCATGGATCACATCCCATCCGACAGAATTGGTGGCTTTCTGACACGTTCAGGGGATCATCCGGTCCGATCCCTGATCCGTCCCCTGACATTCGGGCGGCGTGGAGGGTTGATGGCGGAGCGGTCTCGTGCAGGACGTCCGCCGGCCCGGCATTCGGGCGAGCCGCCGACGGGTCCGCGGCCAGTGCGGCCGGCTGCGTCCGAAAACTACGTCATCCAGATCGAGCGGTGGGACTGGTCCCTTCACTTCGGGCTCAACCCGACACGCGGGGAACACCGCCCAGAGCCCTTCACCGACTATCGGCACATCAAGATCACGGGCCGCCTTCTCCGCCCGGCCGTGGGCAAGGTGAAAGCCGCGAGGCTGACGATCCTGCCCACGTTTCAGGTGAACCCGGAACTGGCCGAGGACTACCCGAGCGCCTACGAGCCGCAGGCGATCGGCGGCATCTCCGTAAGCCGGGGCGAAATCAGCGGTCCGATAACTATTCCACATGACGCGCTGGCGCCGCTGCTCACGATGCTCGCCGCCGGCCGGATAGGCTTCGTGGTTTTGGAAGGCGATCCGATCGAGGGCCGCGAGGCGCGCATTCGCTTCGTCAGCTTCCATACCGAGTACGATTTGGCTGATCTGCTCTCGCCCAAGCCCCAGAAGACCGGAAAGGCCAGGACGAAGGCTGTATAGCCGCCTCGCCCTTCTCCGCGAGGCGGCGTGCTTCCATGGCCCTCTTGCGGGACAAGCCGACTTCAAGAAGCGTCGCCGGCTGGATGTTCCCTTCAGGAACATGCTGGTTGTCACCACGGCGAGCGACTTCGCCGCGCTCCTGCGCCGCCTTCAGCTCGGCGCCGATGCGCGGTTCGGCCAGCACCGGTTCCGGCATGCGTTCCCCGCGCGTGGCGTCGCGCTGCACGTCTCGCTCACTGCGGCCAGTCTTCGCCGAGGTGTCGGCTGTGAACCTCGCGGCATCGTCGCCAATTTGGCGACGATTGCGGCCTCCCTCAGACGTAGGACGCGTGTCCGGATGGATCGCCTGGTAGATTTCCTTGCAGCGGCTCATGCCAGTCGTCGCCGGGCCGCCCCGTGGCGGGTTAGGTGGTGCCGCCGCGGCCGCGGCGGGCCTGCCACGCGTTCTCGAACTCGACTGCGGCAGCCTCAGCAGCTGCGTCGCAGTTACGACCTCTCTGGCGACGGCAATCAGCTCGCGCGGCTTCGACATACTGCTGTAGCGTCATTGACGCGGGGATGGAGCTCACAGCATCCCTCGCGATTGCCGCCGCCATCGGCGCCGGGCTCTGGGCTGGGGCAGGTGATGCGGCCGTCATAGGCGCTGACGCCACGACCGCCGGTGCGGTCGCGGGTGTTCCAATCGGCGGGTCGAGCGCATCTCCCCGCTGTAGGATGACGTATGCAGTGTTTGGGTACGTCGCACCGGCGGCTGAAATAATGTCGACCCCCATTCCGATGAGGCCCCCGATCAGCAAGTTCCCGACGAACATCGGCTGGAAGCCGGCGCTTACCGTCGTAGAGCCGCGAACGTTCCCTGGCCGGTTGCATTCGATCGAGATATCTCGATAGGACTTGTCGATACGAACCGTCCCAGGCGTCGGGTTCACAATGCCCACGACATCTCCGCCTCGCCTCAACTCGCAGGCTGCGCCAGGCGGGTCGGTCACGACGGATAAGGAGTGGTTTGTGCCAGTTGTAATGGTCGCACAGGCGGGCAGCATCAAAGCTGACAGAAACACAAAAATGAGACCACGCACCCCATCTCTCCATTTTATTGGCCGAGATCAGGTTGACGCATCATAACAGGATAGTGAAGGAAAGATTAACGTAAGGCGCGCATTCGGGCCATGTAGATCGCCCATCGCGACCTCGGCAGGCGTCGAGGGAACTCCGCAACCTCACCCTGCCCCGCAGCTCTCCACTGATTTGCCTTGGCCGCGATTGCTCGCCGGTTCATCGCATGCGCACCGTTTCTGGCTCGTAGGAGGTAGCTGTGGAGAAGTGCCTGACCCGCGCAGAGGTCGCCGAGCGATACCAGATCTCCGAGGAGGAGGTCGCCGAGTTCGAGGCGACCCACCGTATCCCGGTCCTCCGGTTCGGGACGGTAGTTCGCTACGATGCGAACGCCCTGGCTGCCTTCGAGACGGCGGCCCGCGGATCCTCGGAAGTCGAGCCAGCCGAACAACCGGCCGCCGCGCCACTCCCAGCCCTGGCGACCGCCTCCCCCGCGCTGCTCGATGTGAAGGAAGCGGCGGCACGCATCGGGTGCAGCGCCCAATTCCTCCGATACCAAGTCGTTAAGCACCCGTTCTATGACGGCCAGCCAACCCATCGGAAGGTCGGCCGGAAGGTCATGTTCACCGAGGCCGACTTCGGCCGCCTTCTGGAGACGATGAGTGCTGGGGCCCCTCGCGGACCCAAGGAGGTCGTCCATTTGCCGAAGGAACCCAGGCGCTTGTCGGCTAGCCAGGAATACGAAAAGGCGCTCAGGCGGCTAACACCGAAAAAGCGGAAGCGCTGACACGCGCGCGGCCAACCCCTCGGTGCACTGCTTGTCTTCGAGGGATGTGGCGCTGTAGCGTGTCCGTGGGTGTAGCAACCCGGACCTGAGACGGCTGCAACCCTTGGCGGGGAAGCGGCCGAATAACCCAACCAGCGCTTGGCGGTGCTGGAAGGGAGCGAGAGTGCCTTGGCGGGCACCTCCGTGCTTCGGCCACTATGGCCGGGGGCGAGAGGCTATGTCCAGTGCCAATGGGGGTCATGTCCCGGCGGCTAAAGGCCTTTCGACACGTCTCTCAGGCGTGTTGCTACCCCCCGGCCGCCAGGCTGTTCCTGGCGAGCGGCTGTAGCAGGCCGAACCTGAGAGACCACCATGCAACAGCACGAGCATATCGGGCTGGCCGCGGGACACCCCCGCCGCCGGCTTGCGCGCGTTCCTGCCACCCTCCCCGTTCCTGCCCCGCTGTCCGGCAGCCGGCTCGACCTTGCCGGCCTCCAGCGTGCCCGCATCGAGGCGCTGGTCGATCACCTGATCGCCCTGCTCGATGTGATCGACGGGGACGACGATCGGGAGCCTTGTGCGGATGAGCCCCTCCTGTGGGGTGTGGACGACGCGCTGGGCGACCCGGACGACGCAGAGGCGTCCGAGGATGCCGAGGAGCCGGACGACGCCGAGGCCAGCGCACAACCGCCGGTGACGCCCGACAGCACCAGGCCCACGCGCGACGGAGGGCTGTTCGCATGACCCGCCGTGACGAAGACAAGGTGCTCGTCTCCCGCGCCGCCGATCTCGAACTGCTGCGCGTGGTCGAGGAGGCCGAGCGCAGCGGCCAGGGCCGGCGTGTCGCAGCGTTGCGACACCTGGCGGAACAGGCCGCCTATCGCTCCCGGGCGGCTATCGGCATCACCGTGCGGAGGCGCGCATGAGCATCCGGCGCACCGGCAATGACCTGACGGACGTTGTGAACCACCTGGACTATGCCCGGGATGGCCTCTCCCTGCTGCTGAACCTCGCCGCGCACGAGGGGCCGATCGAGGCCAGCCAGCTGCATTGGGCGGTCCGTCACCTGGCTGACGAAATCGCCGTCGCGTTCGAGGCGGCGAACCGCCTCTACGATGCGCGGCGGGCGGAAGAGGAGGACGCGCATTGAGCGGCGACCTCCTCTCTCCTGATGACCTCTCCATCCTCGATCGCTCCGCTTTCTGCTTCGCCTTCCACGAGGAGATGGAGCGCGCCGACAAACGGGAGCCTGCCGTCGATGTGATGGAGCGGGCCATGGTGCGGGTCCGGGCCTTCATCGCGGCGCGCGACGCGCCACGGAGCCCTTACGTTCGGCCCGTGCCACGATCGCGCGTCCGTCGAAAGTAGCAACTCTCGTCGAGCGCCGCCCCTCACCGGGTGGCGCTCATCGGCAGCGGCGCCAGAGGCGCTGCTGGAGCTTGCTTTTCGGCCGTAGGCTCACGCTCGACGTAACGCCGCGGCGCATGTTGCTGCGAGCCGCCGCGCTGTGGCGTCGACTGTCGCGAAGGCCACATCGAGACAGAGATTGAGATCGAAGATCAAGCCCGTCGGGCACATCGGGGGTCGCGCTGGCCTATGTACAGAACCGCTCCGCACTGGCGAAGCAGATCGGGTTGGGGAGCGGCAGCCTCGAGCAAGGAGAGAAGCAGAAGAGCCGAGGAGCCCTTCTCAAGCCGCCACTACGGACGAAGCCTGAAACCGCTTCCACCCCCCCCCTCCGCCGCCGCAATCCTTCGCGCCGTCCCTCCGGCAGCAGGCCTCGCGTCCGAACCCGATCGGCCAGAGCGCAAGACTGACTTGCCGCTGATCCGGCGCGTTCAGAACCAGATATTCAGGACACCATCGATACGGTTGTGAAGCATTCCTGGTTTGTTGGAATCTCGGATCGCCAGAGAGGTCGGCACCATGACGAACAGGACGGTCGGCACCTCTTCGTTCGAGGCGCAAAGACAGCCGGTATGGACGGCGCTGGCTATCGAGACACATGAATGCTTGCGCGGGGTGACGATTCCCACGGCTGCGCCGAGGTCGTGTCGCTGGCGATCGCGCAGAAGCCTTGGCCGGCGCCTCGTGCGCGGGGGTCCTGAACTGGCCTGCGGCACGGCGGCGCAGGGCATCGTCCCGATCAGATCGGCTAGGCTCGCCCGGCCGCTGAATGCGGCGTGCAAGCCACGGACATGGTGCCGAGCGGCGTTATTGCTTCTGAGTTTGAGCGCCGTGCCGGCCCGGGCCGACACGGAATGCGACCAGGGACAGGCCATCGGGGAAGGCCTATGTCTTTCCATGGTGGGCACCTTCGACGCCTATCAGAACCTAGCCGGCGGCATCCGGCCCGGCCCCGCGGTTATCGGGCAGTTGCGGACCGCGCTCGCGATGGATTTCGACCGCATCGCGGGGCTGGAAGGCTGGACCGGCATGGTCAGCGTCTATGGCATCTATGGCCGCCCGCCGACGCCGACGCGCGTCGGCAGCCTCGCGGCGGTGAGCGATATCGGGGCGCTGCCCACCATCCGCCTCTACGACCTGTGGCTTCAGCGCAGCCTCGGGGCCTGGGGCTCCTTCCGCTTCGGCCAGTTCGCCGCGGATGGCGAATTCGCCGCCGTCTATGGCGCGGGCTACCTCGTGAACGCGACCTTCGGCTGGCCGGCGGCGCTGACCGGCGCGCTGCCCGCCGGTGGGCCGGGCTATCCGTTGCCGACCCTCGGCGCGCGCCTGGCGCTGGGCGATCCGGATGGCGGCACCGGGCTGCGCGCCGCCATCTTCTCGGGCAATCCGGCGGGGCAATACGGCGTCGACACCAATCCGCAGATGCATGACCGCTACGGCACGATCTTCAGCACCTCGGGCGGCATCTTCGCGATCGCCGAGGCGGTGACCGGCGGCCCCGCCCCGGCCGACGGCAACGGCCCGCGCGACTGGGTGCTGAAGCTCGGCGGCTGGTTCCACAATGGCGGCTTCGATTCCGTGCTGTTCGACGATACCGGCCGCTCGCTGGCCGATCCCGCCAGCACCGGCGTGCCCTATCGCTACGCCAACAACCAGGGCGGCTATGCCATCAGCGAGGTCACGCTGTGGCGTGAGGGAGAAGGCTGGCTCGCCGTGTTCGGCCGCGCCTTCGCCCAGCCGGCCGACCGCAACGCCATCGCCTGGCAGCTGGATGGCGGCCTCGCCTGGGGCGGGCCGTTCGGGCGGGCGAATGACGTCGTCTCCGCCGGCCTCTCCTGGACGCGGATCGGCAGCGAATCCCGCACCTATGACCGCGACGTCAACGCCTTCGGCACGCCCTGGCCCATCCGCAGCCATGAGACGATGCTGGAGCTGAACTACAGCTATGCCGCGATCGCGAACCGCCTGGCGATCCAGCCCCTGGTGCAGTTCTATTTCAACCCCGCCGCGGGCGAACCGAACCAGCAGCGTGGCACGAACACCTCCCTGCCGGATGCCTTCGTGATCGGGCTGCGGCTGGTGGCGTCGCTGTAGCCTTCGGGGCTGGCTTCACGCCTCGGCGCAGGCTGCCAGGGCATTCCTGTAGCGATCGACGACGCCCTGGTCCCGCATGAAGGACAGCGACGGCCCCGGGTCGGACAGCCAGCTCGGCTTCAGATGGCGCAACTGCACCAGGGCCTGCCGCGCTTCCTCGATCTGCCCCATCTCGGCGGCGACGATGAGGAGGGAGCGCAGGCAGGAGGCGAAGTTCGGCATATGGAGCGCGGCGCGGCGCAGCTCGACCAGCGCCTCCGCCTGCCGGCCCGCCAGCAGCAGTGCGGTGCCCAGGACATGGCGCGGCCCCGGCGGGCAGAACGGGTCGAGTGCGATCGTCGCCTGCAGCGCGTCCACGGCTTCCTCCGGCGCGCCGCTGATGGCCAGGGCCGACGCGGCCGTGGTCCGGGCGCTGATGGCCGACAGGGTGCTGAGGCCTACCGCCGTCCGGGCGTTCTCCAGCGCCGCATCCCATTGGTGGGCAATGGCCAGGGCATAGGCCAGCGCCGCCAGGCAGAGGCCCGATCGCGGCTTCAGCTCGACGGCGCGGCGCGCGCAATCCAGCGCCTGCCGGCGTTCGGCCGTCACCTCCTGCTCGCCCAGGCCGAACATCGCGCGCCGGATCAGGATCAGGGCGCGATAGGCATGCGCGACGGCGATGCCGGGATCCATCGCGATGGCGCGCAGCAGGTGCTGCTCCGCCTCCTGCACGTCGGCGGCCTCGCCGCGGCCATAGAGCGCGTAGCCGAGCCGGACGAAATCATAGGCGCGCAGCGCCTCCGGCGGCTTCCGCCGGGCCCGCCGCCGCGCTTCGCCGTTCACCAGCGCCTCCAGCCTGGCGAAGAGGAAGGCAAGCGCTTCCTCGCGCCGGCCTGGCGGGGGCAGGGTCACCTGGTCGGCCCAGAGGATGCGGCCGGTATCGGCTTCCATCAGCCGCAGGGAGAGCAGCGGCTCCGCCCCCGCCAGCCGCACGGCGCCCGACAGGTGGTAGCTCTCGGGCGGCAGCGGGGTCGCGGTCCGCGCCTGGACCGCGATCATCTCCGACTGGCTGAACGCCGCGAGCAGCTCCGCATCCAGCACGCGGGCGACGCGCCGCCCCTCGGCATCGTCCGAGGCAGGCTCCAGCGCCTCGAGCACCAGCAGGTCGCCATCCAGCGGCATCGCGGCCGCGGCCCCGGTGGGCGTCGGCGTCGGGACCGGCGGGCTGGGCGAGGCGGCCTCCCGCCGGACCGGCGTGGCCAGCATGTAGCCCCGGCGCGGCAGGGTGCGCAGGACGGCGGTGGCGCGGTCGCCGAGCGCACGGCGCAGATCGCCCACGCATTGGGTCAGGCTGTCATCGGTGACGGCGAGGCCGGGCCAGAGCGCGTCGAGCAGCGCCTCGCGTGCATGCAGCACGCCGGGGCGCTCCAGCAGGTAGCGCAGCAGGGCGATGCCCTTGGGGCGCAGCACGAGTTCCGCCCCGCCCGGTCCGCGCAGGGTTCCGCGCGTGGTGTCCAGGCAGAATTCATCGAACCGGAAGACCGTGTGGTCCTCAGCCCGCATCGCCGTCCGCGTCCCTGTCGACAGGGGCCAGCCGCGCAGCACGGCGGATCGCCCGGGATCGTTCTTATCGCGGACGGGCCGGCACCGACAATCCGACGAATGATTTCCGAACGCCGGCGCCGGCGTGGCTTCGGCGAGAAATCGGTGTGGCTTCGGGACTTGCAGGGCGGGCGGCCGCTAGATCAGCCACACGCCGCGGGGCTCCGCACCGGCGCGGCCATGTCGTGACACGGGCGGGAACGGAGACCGGCGATGCGCAAGACGACGCAGTTCAAGGCCCTGCTGACGGCGCCCGAGATCCTGATGATCCCGGTCGCGCACGACCCGCTCTGCGGCAAGATCGTCCAGCAAGCGGGCTTCAAGGTGGTGGGCTGCGCCGGCTACGCCAATTCGGCGGCGCTGCTCGGCGCGCCGGATGTCGAGCTGCTGACGCTGACCGAGATGGTCGATGCGGTCTGGCGCATGGCCGATGCGGTGGACCTGCCGGTCTGGGCCGATGGCGACAACGGCCATGGCAACACCACCAATGTCGCCCGCACGGTGCGGCAGATGGAGAAGGCCGGCGCCGCCTCCCTGATGCTGGAGGACCAGGTCTCGCCCAAGCGCTGCGGGCACATGTCGGGCAAGCATGTGGTGCCGCTGGATGAGTTCGTGTCGAAGATCAGGGCCGCCGCGGATGCGCGCCACGATGGCGACTTCACCATCCTGGCGCGCACCGACGCGATCGCGGTGAACGGGATCGATGATGCGGTGGACCGCGCCTATCACTGCCTCGAAGCCGGGGCGGATTGGGTGTTCCTGGAAGCGCCCGAGGATGAGGGCCAGATGCGCCGCATCCCGAAGCTGATCGACGCGCCGACCCTCGCCAACATGATCCCGGGCGGCCGCACGCCGATCCTGCCGGTCGGCGAATTGCAGGCGATGGGCTTCGCCGCCGTGGTCTGGCCGAACGCCTTCACCTATGCCTATGCGAAGACGGCCCAGCGTCTCGCGGCCGAGATCATGCGCAGCGGCACCACCGCCGCCTTCGACGACCGAATGATTGAGTTCGAGGAGTTCAACGCCCTCGTCGGCCTGCCCGCGATCCGCGAGGCGGAGGAACAGTACTACGGTCACCTGGACGACGCCCGCCGGCGCGGCGGCTGATCGTCAGCGGGAACAGCAGCCGGAGGCCCCGATGTCACGGACCGTGATCGACCATGTGCTGGCGCGCCTCAAGGAGATCGGCGTCGACGATGTTTTCGGCGTGCCCGGCGACTTCGCCTTCCCCGTCAACGACGCGATCTGCCATCACGAGGCGATAAGCTGGGTCGGCTGCTGCAATGAGCTGAACGCCGCCTATGCCGCGGATGGCTATGCGCGGGTCAAGGGCGTGGGTGCGATCTGCACCACCTATGGCGTGGGCGAGCTCAGCGCGATCAACGGCATCGCCGGCGCCTATGCCGAGCATCTGCCGCTGTTCCACCTGGTGGGCGCGCCGCCTTATCCGACACAGGCCGCCCGCGCCATCATGCACCACACCCTGGGCAACGGCGAATACGACCTGTTCCGCCGCATGGCCGAACCCGTTGCCTGCGCCGGTGCGGTGATGACGCCGCAGAATGTCGCGCAGGAGACCGAGCGGCTGATCCACGCGGCGCTCTATCATCGCCGGCCGGTCTACATGGCCTTCCCCGCGGATATGGCGGTGCAGCCCGTGCTCGGCGCGGCATCGCCGCTGACCATGTCGTCAAGCGATCCGGCTTCCCTCGCGGCAGCGGTGGCAGCCATCGCCGCGGCGCTGGCGGCCGCGACATCCGCCTGCGTGCTGCCCGGCATGCTGCTGGCCCGGATCGGCGCGCAGGAGGCGATGCGGGCCGTGATCGATGCGTCGGGCCTGCCCTTCGCGACCATGTTCATGGCGAAGTCGGTGCTGGACGAGCAGCATCCGAACTACATCGGCATGTATGACGGCGCGCTGATGAATCCCGAGGTGCGCGACTTCGTCGAGGGCTGCGAGCTGGTGCTGGTCGCCGGATCGATCATGAGCGACTTCAACACCGGTGCCTTCACGGCCAATCTCGATCCCGCGCGCAGCATCACCCTGCATCACCATTGGGCGCGGGTGGCGGGCAGGACCTATCCGAATGTCGAGATCGGCGACCTGCTCGCCGCGCTGGCGGTGGGGCTGCCGCGCCGCGACTGGCCGCGCATCGCGCCGACATCGCTCGGCCCCATTATCGGCGGCGGCGATGACCCGATCAGCGCCGAAGCACTCTATCCGCGCTGGGCGAGCTTCCTGCGGCCGCATGACGTGCTGGTCGCGGAGACCGGGACGGCGTCGATGGGGCTGGGATTCGCCCGCATGCCGGCGGGCGCGAGCTTCCACAACCAGACGCTTTGGGGGTCGATCGGCTGGGCCACGCCCGCGGCCTTCGGTGCCGCCGTCGCCGCACCGGATCGCCGCGTCGTGCTGGTAACCGGCGATGGCGCGCATCAGCTGACGGCGCAGGAGATCAGCCAGTTCGGCCGCCTCGGCCTGAAGCCGGTGATCTTCGTGCTCAACAACAACGGCTACCTGATCGAGCGGCTGCTCTGCAAGGAACCGGCCACCGCCTACAACGACATCGCGCCCTGGCGCTATGCGGACCTGCCGCAGGCGTTGGGTTGCGAGGGCTGGTTCACCGCCCGCGCCACCACCTGTGCGGAACTGGACGCGGCGATGGAACGCGCCGGCCGCGCGGACGCCGCCGCCTATATCGAGGTGGTGACGGATACCTACGCCGCCTCGCCACTGTCGATGCGGCTGCATGACGCCGTGAAGACACTCTACAAGTCGTGATGTCGTGCCACGCGCTCAGCCTCGGAGATCGTCATGACCCACATCACCCGCCGCCATGCGCTGTCGCTCGGCGCCGCTGCCGGAATCGCGGCGGCGTTCGGGCCGCATCCTGCCCGGGCCAGCGATGCGGCCCGTCCGCCCTTGCCGATTCCACCGGAGCTCCGGCCGGATGTGCAGGGTGTGATCACCTTCGATGCACGCATCGGCAGCCGGCGTTTCCTGGCGGACCAGGCCACGCCGACCTATGGCTATGGCGGCACCTATCTGGGACCCGCGCTGCGGTTGCGGCGCGGCCGGTCCGTCACGATCGACTTCACCAACCGCCTGCCGAAGCCCACGACACTGCATTGGCATGGGCTGATCATCCCGGGCGACGTCGATGGCGGCCCCCACCGGCCCGTCGCGCCCGGCGGACGCTGGCGCCCGACCCTGCCGATCGACCAGCCCGCCGCCACGCTATGGTTTCACCCGCATTTCTACCCGACGACGGCTGCCCAGGTGATCAAGGGCCTCGCCGGGCTGCTGATCGTCGATGACGAGGAAGCGGACCGCCTGGCGCTGCCGGCCCGCTGGGGCGTCGACGACATTCCGCTGATCATCCAGGACCGCCGCTTCAAGCGTGACGGGGCGTTCTTCGATGCGATGAACATCATCACGGTGACCAACGGCTATGTCGGCACGATGCCGCTGGTCAACGGCGCGGAATATCCCGAGGCGCGCACCGCGCGCGGCTGGGTGCGGCTGCGCCTGCTCGACGGATCGAATGCCCGCAGCTACCTGCTGAAGGCGTCGGATGACCGATCGCTATTCGTCATCGGGTCCGATGGCGGGCTGCTGGAAAGCCCGGTCGAGGTGAAGCAACTCCTGCTGCATGCCGGCGAGCGCTTCGAGGTGATGGTGGATTGCCGGTCGGGCGAGCCCTTCGACCTCGTCGCGCTGCCGACCGGCGAGGCCATCATGCGCCTGCCGCCCTTCGATACGCCGGTGCGCCTGGTGACGATCCGCCCCGATGGGGCCGAGCGGCCGGGTCGCTTGCCTGACATGCTAGCGCGCCTGCCGGCGGTGCCGGCGACGCTGCCCGAGGTCAGCCAGGCCCTGGTCATGAACATGTTCCGCGACCAGGCGGGCATGATGCCGCTGATGCGGGCGGGGCTGATGATGGACATGCCCGGTCACGGCCCGATCGCCCCGGAGGTCGTTGCGCGCGTCACAAGGCTGATCGAGGATGAACCGGAACTGCCGCGCGCCGAGCAACTCTCGGCCAACGGTGTCAACGGCAAGCCCTTCGGGCTGCATGAACCGGGCTTCGCCGCCCCGCGCGGCGCGGTGCTGCGCTGGCGGATCTCTGAGGGCAGCGATCAGATGCTGCATCCGGTGCACATCCATGGCTGCCAGTTCCGCATCGTTTCGGAGAATGGCCGGCCACCGGCGCCGCATCGCGCCGGCTGGAAGGACATCGCGCCGATCTCGAACGCCGGCACCAGCGAGATCCTGGTGAGCTTCCCGCATCCGGCCGCGGCCGATGCGCCCTACATGGCGCATTGCCACATCCTGGAACACGAAGATTCGGGAATGATGGCGCAGTTCACGGTCGCATAGGACAGGCCGGGCGGGGCGACCCGCCGCGCCGATCTGGACCATCCCTCCGGAGACATCGACCATGCTCGACGGCGTCATGCTGCTGTGGTTCGTCCTGGCGGCCCTGTCACTGCTGTTCGTCACCATCGATATCCGCGGCACGCCGGAAGCCTCGGTGATGAAGGGCGGCTTCGTGCTGTTCACCGCCTTCACCGGTGTCGTGGGCGCGTTCCTCTATGTCCTCGGCTGCCGCGAGCCGCTGCCCGGCACCCATGAGCGATACGTCGCCGTGCCATGGCGCCAGGCGCTCGGTTCCACGATCCATTGCGCCGCCGGCGATGGCGTCGGCATCCTCGTCGGCGCCTTGCTGGCGAGCGTCTTCGGCGTGAGCGGGCCTGCCGAGATCGCGCTGGAATACCTGCTGGGCTTCGGCTTCGGCTGGATGGTGTTCCAGGCGCTGTTCATGCGCGGCATGGCAGGCGGTTCCTATCGCCGTTCGCTCATGGCGACCTTCATTCCCGAGCTTCTTTCCATGAATCTGCTGATGGCCGGCATGGTGCCGGCGATGGTGATCCTGCGCATGCTGATCGGCGAACCCGCCGGCCCCGCCTCGCCGGTCTTCTGGTTCATCATGTCGATGGCGCTGCTGATGGGATCCGCCTTCGCCTATCCGATGAACTGGTGGCTGGTGCAGCACGGTCTGAAGCACGGGATGATGACCGTGCGGCCCGTGGCGGCGATGGGCGGCGCCGCAACGCATGACCACGGAGGCCATGGCACGCATGACGGCATGGCCGCAGAGCACGGTACGGCGCATGCGGGGGCGCCGCATGTCGGACAGCCTCGCCCACCGGTTCCCGTGATGATTGCGCTTTCCTTCGTAGCGCTCGGCCTCGGTATTGCCGTAGCTCTGACGGCCGACTCGAGATGAGCGAAAAGCATGAGACGCCTAAGCGCGGGCAGGCAGGTTGGCGGTCTAGGAAGGCTGACATTCTTCGGCTCTTGCGCGATTGACGCCGTCGCCGGCGCTGCGGTTGGTGATTGCGTTGGCCCCCCGGCATCTGGACAGCCGGGAGACATGGCCCGCACGAAGATCGACATCGCCAATGCCGCGCTGACGCAGCCGAGCGCGGCCGCTGCGTGGCAGCCCCGCAGAAGCTGGCACGCACCCGGCGCTTCAGCTCACATGCTTACCCGGAGCCAGTGCTATGGGCGTTGAAGCGGCCATCGCGGCAGCCGCTGTGTCGGCGCTCGCGAGTGCCGGCACGGCCATCTACTCCGGCCAGCAGCAGAAGGCTGCCGCCGAAGCCGAAGCGGCGCAGTATGTCGAGGAGCAGGCTGCCGCGCGCACGGCAGCGATCCAGGAGGAGGCTGCTCGCCGTCGCGACATGAACCGGACCTTAGCCTCGATGGACGCGCTGCGGCTGGGCCGCGGGCTCGACCTGATGAGCGAGACCGGCCAGGCGATCCGGCGCGAGAGCATCGACAACGCCGAAGCGGACATCACGACCATTCGCGCGAATGCGAACCGGCGTGATCGGCGATTGGGGCTGAGCGTAGGGTCGGCGCTGGACCGCGGTGAGACGGCCGTGGTCAGCAGCTACGGCCAGGCGGTCGGGTCGCTCGCCAGTGGCGTGACGCAGAGCTACGGCATCATGAGCCGGAGGGGCGCAGCATGAGCGGCAGCAGGCGCGGCGTTCCCGTCGTCCAGCAGACGGCGCGGATCGAACAGCAGCCCGTCGTGCGCATGGAGGGCGGCGGCGCGATGGCGTCGCTGTCCCGCAGCTTCAGCGACCTGTCCCGCACCTTTGCCGGCTTCGGCGAGCAACAGGCGCAGCGTGCCGAAGACCAGGCGGCCGCCGAAGCGCGCCAGAACGCATGGTCGGCGCCGATCCGCGATGCCGAGGGAAACTACGTCTCGCCGCCTACCGATCTCTCGACCCGTGCCAACCGGATCACGAGCGACACCGTGATCGAACGGATTGTGAGTGAGGAGGCGCTGTCCGGTCGCGATCGCGCGGTACGCATGCGACAGGAGGCCGGTGGCGACCCGGAGATGTTCGCCTCCCGTTGGCGGGGCGATGTCGAAGGTCGCCTTCAGTCAATTCCGGAACCGGCGCGTGAGCGGGTCTCCCTCGCCCTGCGGCAACTGGGCACCGAGCACGCCACCGCGCAACGGATGGATGTCGTCCAGCGTGATCAGCGCAACACACAGGCGGGCTGGGCCGCCGCCTATGACGCGGCACGTCGGGACGAAGAAGGCCTGGTGCTGTCGGGCCGCGTCGATGGGCCGGAGATGCGCGCCGCGTCGGCGCGTGTTGTGGAACAGCGCGAACGAGGCGTGCGAGAAGGCTATCTGTCGCGCGAGGCGGCCGATGTACAGCGGCGCGCCGAGGGCGAGCGCCTCGCCGGTATCGAGCTCGTCCGTAGTGCCTATGACCAGATCGGCGGCGGCGCGACGCGGGAGAACATCCTGCAGCAATTCGATGCCGCGGCGGATCAGCGAGGCTGGGACATCGAGCGTCGCCGCGCAGCACGGACGCTGATCGAGGAGGCGCTGAACGATCGTGAGCGCATCCGCAATGAGGGCGGCGCCGAGCGCCGTTCCCTTTGGGACGACACGCTGCTGCAGCTCTCCCGCGGCGTGGCCATCGACCCCGCGGAGCTCGTCTCGCAGGCAGAGGCGGCAGATCGCGCAGGGCAAACCGCACTTGCCCGACGCATTCGCGAGACCGCGGACATCTTCACCGAGGTCCGATCCGCTGCCGCGAGTTCGACGCCCAACCTCATCGCGAGGCAGACCGCCGCGACGCAGCGCGCGATCGCCGAACGCCAGGCGGGAACGCACTCGGCGCGCAACGAGCGCTATCTCGAGATCCTCACTTCCATGGTCCAGCAGCGCCGTGAAGCGATGCATCGGGACCCGCTTGGGACGGCGGCCGGCGTGCATCAGTCCAGCGTCGACGGCGTTCGCCTGGTGCCGCTCGACTTCTCCACCCCGGACCGGCTCAGCGAAGGCCTGCTGACCCGCGCCCAGCAGGCGAACCGGCTGGGAACCCTCGAGGGGATGCCGCGCGGCACCATGCCGCTGCTGACCGCGACGGAGGGCGAACGCTTCGCCTCCGTCATTCGCAATGGCACGCGCGACGAGGTCGTGGGCATGCTCAGCGCCGTCGGGGGGCTCCCCGGCGACACGGCGGTGCGCACCCTCGACGGTTTGATCCCTGGGGAGGGTCGGGAGCAGGACCGGCGCGTCGGCGCCTTCATGGTGGCAGCGGCACAGGCCCGTACCGGCAACATCGTGCTGGCCCGCGAGATCCTCGACGGCGCCTTCGCGATGCAGAACCTCCAGATCGGGGCCCTGCAGGGCAACGCGTTCCGGGACCACCTCCAGCAGCATCCTGCGTTCCGCGCGTACTCTGCCAGCCCCGCGGCCCTGGCGACGATCATGGCCGGCGCCGAGGCGCTGTACGCGCAGCGGGTGACGACCGGCTTCGACGCCAGTAACCCGCAGGCCGGGCGCACCGATCGCTCCGGCGACCGCGGCACGCTGTCCACGACGGTGATGAACCGGATCCTCTCCCAAATCGCTCCCACGGTGACGTTCAACCGCGTGGCGACTGCGGCACCACCCGGCCTGAGCCAGACGCAGTTCGACGATCGCATGAGTTCCATCCCGCGCCACGTGCTCGAGGGTGCGCGGGGCGAGAACGACAATCGGCCACTGACGCGAGACATCCTGCTGAGCCACGGCGAGCTCGTCGCGGTTGGAGAGGGCCGCTATCACGTCCTCATCGGCCGGAGCCGCGTCATGCGAGGGGCCGAGCCGTTGGTCTTGGATCTGCGGCAGCCATGGCCGGAGGCACCGCCGGACGATTTCCGCCAGCGGCTGCGTCAGAGCGAGAGTGGCCAGCGGATCGGCGTCGTCAACGGCGAAGGCTTCGTCGGGCTGTACCAGTTCGGCAGCGAGAGGTTGTCGGAACTCAACTTCTACCGCCCGGCGCCCGGCGAAGGGCGGAACGGCTGGCGCGGCACCTTCAACATCCCGGGCTTCCCCCAGGTGCGGACGGTGGAGGACTTCCGCCGCAGCGCCGACGCTCAGGAGTTCGTCGCGGACACGCATTTTCAGGACATCGACACCGCGATCGATCAGTTGCCGGGCGCGGCGGCGCGCGACCGGAACGGGCTTCGCGCGGTCGCCCACCTCGGCGGCGTGAATGGCATGCGGCAGTTCGTCACCTCCAACGGCGGCTACGACGTGGCCGACAGCAACGGTACGAAGCTGTCCACCTACTACCGGCGCTTCTCGCGGGCGGCCTCCTGATGCTGATGGACCTCGGCGCCTATCGGCGCGCCTCCTGGACTGACGGCCTTCCGAACACCCCGGCGATGCCGCAGGGGTTCCTGGACAGCGCCAGCATTGGCTGGCGGGACACCAGTGCGACCGGACTCCGACACTCGGAATGGCTCAACGAGCACCGCCTCTATGAGGAAAGCCGCGAGGTGCTTCGCCAGGCGGGCCTGACGACGGTGCCGAACCCTGCGGACTTCGATCCCACGCCGGGGCTGGGCCTTCCGTCGCCAGACGCCTTCGGACGCCTGCGCGGCCTGCGGGAAGACGCCGATCGCCAGTATCGCGCGATGGTCACGCAGTTCCGGCAGCAATACCCCGGAGAAGCCGGTCGAGCCCTGCTCCCCGAAGAGATCACGCAGCGGGCCCGGGATAACGCGGTCAGCGCGAGGCGCGCCAGCGAGGATCAGGAGGTGGTTGGCGGATCCTGGCTTGGCCGTGCCGTCGGCGGCATGGCGGCGGGGTTCAGAGATCCGCTGTTCGCGCTGACCATGCCGCTCGGCATCCAGGCGCGGGCTGCGGGCACGGCTGCCAGCCAGATCGCCCGCACGGCGCTGAATGAGGCGGCGATCGCCGCTGCCACGCAGGTGCCCATCGAAGCCGTGGCCGCGCCGTATCGGCAGTCCATCGGCCTTCCGTCCGACTTCCTGCCCAACATCATCGAGGCGGCGGCGGGCGGAGCCATCCTTGGCGGAGGATGGCGGGCTACGTCATTGGCACTACGGCGCCTCGGCATCCTCCGTCGCACTGATGGCGGTGCCGAGCTGACGCCGCTGGCGCGAGAGGATGCCGCCCGTGTGCTCGAGGAGACCGGCCGCATCGCTGATACCAATCCGGGCATGGTCGGCGCCGTCCATGAGGCCAATCTCGCCCGGGCTACCGACGCGGTCCTCCAGGGCCGCCTCCCGGTCGACATGGAGGGGCCTGATACGGGCATCCGGCTGGCCGGCGGGGAGGCGCGGGTCTTCACCCCGGCCGGCCGCGCCGTGGGCGTGCGGTATGAACTGGCGGAGCTGTCCAGCCTGATCCCGTCGCACACGGACGACTGGCTGCCGAACCCGGCGTATCCGCATGCGGAGGGCGTGCAGCCGCGGGACCGCGGGCGGGCCGCTTCCATCCAGCAGATCGAGGACATCGCGGCCAAGCTCAACCCGGAACTGCTGGGGCGCTCAGCCGACGCGAACAGTGGGGCGCCGATCGTCGGGCCTGATGAGGTGGTCGAAAGCGGCAACGGCCGGGTACTGGCGCTGCGCCGGGTCTATGGGGAGAACGCCCGCGCGCCGCAGCGGGAGGCCTATCGCGCGTGGCTGGAGGCGCAGGGCTTCGACACGGCCGGTATGCAGGCCCCCGTGCTGATCGCCCGGCGGGCCGATGCACTGTCGCCGGACGCGCGCCGGGCCTTCGTGCAGGAGGCGACCGACAGCCAGGGCCTGAAGCGATCCCCGACAGAGACGGCGCGCATCGACATGCAGCGCGTGGGCGATGCGCTGGATCTGTATCGCGGTGGCGAGGTGGATCTGGCGCAGAATGCGGATTTCGTCCGCTCATTCATGCATGGGCTGCCCGCCAGCGAGCGCGCCGACATGATGACCGCAGCCGGGACCATTTCCCCTGACGGCGCGCGGCGCATCCGCAACGCGCTCGTCGCCCGGGCCTATGGCGATGCCTTGGGGCCGCTTCTGGAGCGGATGCTCGACGCCAACAACGAGGGCATGCGCGCGATCGGAGGGGCGCTTCAGGATGTGGCGGGGCGCTGGGCAGCGATGCGCGAGGCCGCGGCGCGGGGCGAGATCGCGGACGGCATGGACATCACTGCCGACCTGCTGGGCGCCGTCCGGTCGGTGCTGCACGCTCGGCAGAAGGGCATCCGCGTCGCGGACATGCTGGCTCAGGGCGACCTCGACGCGCCGCCGCTGACCACTACCGGGCATCGCATGCTGGAGCTCCTTCACGGGGGCGATCCGCAACTCGAGCGGGCCGCCAGCCAGAGGTCCGTGGCCCGCAGCCTCGGCGGCTATGTCGATGAGGCCATGAAGTCACGGCCTGGCGCCGACATGTTCGGTGAGCCTCCACCGACCGGCCCCGACATCCTGGATGCAGCCTCGCGCCGGCCGGCCCGGTTGGAGACCGCTGATCCGGCCCTCGGCACGCAGCGGACGATTGCGTCTGTCGCCGACACTACAGAGGTGAAGCGTACCACGCTCAGCCGCGTGGAGCCGGACGCCACCTTCCTCGAGGCCCAGCGGCTCGCAGCAACCAAGGATTTCGAGACCGCTACGGCTGCCGGGCCGCGCAGCGTGGTCGATGTGCTCGCCGAGGCGGAGCAGGGCGTGATCGATGCCCGGAATGCCGCCGCCTGCCTGATAGGGATGGTCGCCTGATGGCCGCGCCACTCAGCGTTTCGAAATGCCTCGGCGATGCCGTCGACCAGGGCCGCCTCTCCCGCGAAGCCGCCGACGAGGCGCTGCGGGTGCTGAACGACGTCATGGGCCGACGGCCCGGCGTCCTGACCGGGGAAGCCCTGGCCGAGACGGCGGAACGTCTGCAGCGTGATGCCGCGCTGCGCCGGCGCCAGGCCGCGCTGCAGGCCAAGGCCGATCACCAGGCCGATGCCGACGCTGCCTCGCATTCGACGAGCTACTACAATGGGACTGCTGCCCTGTTCTCGCGGGACGTCCGGGACAAGGTGTTCTTCGGGTCGGCGGAGGCCAACGCGACGGTCCATCGCCGCGTCATGCACGCCAAGATCGCCGTCGCCGTGGAGCACTTCACCTCGAAGCGGCTTGGCCTGTCCCAGGACATCGTCGGCCCGCGCGATTGGGTCCGTGAGCTCTATGGCGAGGGCACCGGCAATGGTGTCGCAGCCGCGGCGGCGCGCGGGTTCAAGGAGGCGGCGGAGTACGGGCGGCGCACCTTCAACGCCGCCGGCGGCGACATCCCGGAGAAGTCGAACTGGCACCTTCCCAATCCGGAGCTCGTGCCGGAGAACCTGCGGCGCATCGGGCAGTCGAAGTACGAAGAATTCATGCACCGTGCGCTCGATGAGGGGCGCCTGCGGATCTGGGACTATCAGGCGGACGAGGCCGTCAGCCCGCTGAAGGCAGCGGAGATCATCTCCCAGGCCTTCGCGCGTTCCGAGAGCAATGGCCTGGTCGACTTCGTCCCCGGCCAGCGTGGCGGCACGAAGCTGGCGAACAGCCGTGGTGACCATCGCGTGTTCGAGTGGACCAGCCCGGACGCCTGGCTCGAGGCCAACGCGTTCTTCGGGCGGGGCGATGAAGGGATCTTCGACGCGCTCGTCGGGCACCTCGAGGGCCTTGCGCGGGACATCGGGCTCGTGGAGCGGTTCGGGCCCAATGCGTCGGCGGGCATGCAACTCGCGATCGACCGCGCCGTAAAGATGGGTGCCAGCGCCACCGAGCGGAAGCGCCTGGAGCGGCTGCGGGAGTTCATCGCCGGCGACACCATGTCGCCCGTGCGCCCGTGGCTGGCGGCGGCCGGATCCGGGCTGCGTCACTATCTCACCGGTACGCGGCTCGGCAGCGCGACACTCACCTCGGTGACGGATTTCGAGACCGTGCGGCTCACCGCGGCCTGGAACGGGCTCGAGGTCACGAAGATCCTGTCGAACTACACGCAGCACCTCAATCCGATGAATGCCGAGGGCCGTATCGAGGCGATGCAGGCGGGCCTCACCGCTGATGGCCTGGCGCGTCGCATGCGGGCGGCGCAGCGGACCATGATGGAGGAGATCGGCCAGACGCTGCCCGCGCGGTACTCGGACACGATGCTGCGGGCCTCGGGGCTGAACATCCACACCAACGCGCTGAAGCTGGGCTTCGAGGAAGAGTTCCTGACTGCTCTCGGGCGTCAGGCGTCACGCGCCTGGGGAGACATGGATGACACCGTCCTCCGCGGCGCGCTCGAACGCTATGGCACCACGCCAGAGCAGTGGGATCTGATCCGCAAGATCGGGCTTGAGGACGGTGGCACCGGCCCGCGCATCGTGCCGTCGAAGCTCGTCGAGGAAGGCGGCCCGGCGGGCCTCGAGGCTGCGAAATCGGTCCTGCGGATGATCGACAACGAGCGCGGCTTCGCGGTGCTCGAGCCTGGCGTCACCGAGCGCTCCTATCTGCTTGGCGGCACGCAGCCGGGGACGTGGGCCGGCGAAGGACTGCGCACGGTCCTGCTGTTCAAGACCTTCCCGGTCACCATGATGATGCGGCACCTCATGCGTGGCTGGGGTGCGGGCGACGGGCGATACATCTCGGCGGCCGGCGGCGCCTACCTCGCGCGCATGGGCGTCGGCCTTACGATCCTCGGCGCCATCGCGCTGCAGATGCAGGAGGTCCGGAAGGGCAAGGACCCGCGGCCGATGGATGACTGGAAGTTCTGGGGCGCGGCCTTCATGCAGGGAGGTGCCGCGGGGATCTTCGGGGACTTCCTCTATGGCTCCGTCTCGCGCTCGGGGCTCAGCTTCACGGCCGCGACGGCGGGGCCGGCCATTGGGCTCGCGGACGACATCGCGCGCCTGTTCGGGATGAACATCACCGCCCTGGCCGAGGAGAAAGACGTCAACCTTGGCCGGGCGACGGCGCGTTTCGTCCGGAACAACGCCCCCGGCGGGTCGCTCTGGTATGCGCATCTCGGTCTGAACCGCCTGGCGTTCGACGCCCTGCAGGAGCAGCTGGACCCCGAGGCGAACCGGTCCTGGGCGCGCACAATCGATCGGGCGAGGCGCGAGACGCGGCAGGAATACTGGTGGCGGCCGGGCGAGGCAGGCCCTGAGCGCGCTCCGAACCTTGGAGCGGCGATGGGGACGCTGCATCCCTAGGGCCCGGTCCGCAGCGCTCCTCCGCACACGCGCCATCCCCTTCCCGATCTTTCGGCAGTCACGTGGCGGCGCATGGTACGCGCGGTGCCGCGCGGTCGGTCAGGTCCGGATGTCGGTCGAGGTGTTGCCGAAGGGACGGGTTCAGCGTGGACCGAACCCGCAAGTCGCTTCCCGGGCTAGCAAACGGCTGCCTGAAATGAAAAACCCCGCCGGCCGGAGCGAGCGGGGGAAGGGGATCTGGCGCATTGTTATTCTTGACTCATGGAGTATGGTCAAATCGCGCATATGCGCTGCCCCGTTGGGGAAGCGGCCGAGAGGCCAGAGGAATAGGTGCTGACCTGGTTGGCCCCTGTTCTGCGCGGAGGTGCAATCCCTCCGCTCCAACCTGATAGATTTGTTATTGCCTTCGCATTCGAATACGGCACTGTTTTCGTGCGCGTGTGACTGAGGATTCGCGAATGGCTAATTGGATAGCGCCTGCGTTCACCACGTCACGTGTTCGAGCAGCCGGTAAGCGGATACGGGAGCGGCGACCCAACCTGGAAGATCTGCAGGTTCTTGAGAACTGGAGGGCATCTCATGCCTTCGTCCTCAATACCTTTCAGACAAATCTCCGGAGACGCGCTAAGGGTAGGATCGTAACAGTAGCTCAGAGACTAAAAAGACGAGCAACCATCTTCGATAAGCTCTCGCGTGAGAGCTCGATGCAACTAAATACGATGCACGATATTGCCGGATGTAGGCTAATTTTCGAGGATGAGAATGCTCTACGATCTTTTAGAGAATCGATCCACGAATCCCGATTCCGCCATGTTCTTAAATTCGACGGCCAAGACAGATATAATTACATATTAAACCCGAAACCAAGTGGGTATCGCGGCATTCATGATGTGTATGAATACAAAGTACAATCTCCCACTGGACAACAGTGGAATGGACTTCATGTTGAGATTCAATATCGTACGATTTACCAGCACGCATGGGCAACTGCGGTAGAGGCGGCCGACCTAGTTACGAGCAGCCGCATAAAATTCAGCCTCGCAGAGCAACGATATGAGAGATTCTTTCGGACATGTAGCGAGATAATTGCGCGACACTATGAAAATCATACATCATGTCTTCCCGATATGACAAATTATGATCTTGTTTCGGAATTTCGGTCATTGGAAAATTCTACCGGATTACTACACACATTGAGGAATCTGAAAAAATCGAGCAGCACAGCGACCTTTAAGACCAATACACTGCTTATATTCTATACTGAAGATGGCTCACGGCCCGACGCCCTTGAAATTGAGACGTACGAAAATGTTCGTGTTGCCCTGGAAAGATATAATCAACTCGAAAAGGACCTTAGCGGAAAGGCCGATATCGTACTTGTGCGCGCGGAGAGCGCTGAGAATGTGCGCGATGCTTTTCGAAATTACTTTTCAGACGCCAATGATTTCGTGACGTACATAGATACGGGCGTCGCTGCACTGGGATAGGAAGCGCTTCTCTCGCCCATGCATCGTCGCGCGTCTTCCCCTCCTTCCTCCCCAGCGCCGCCGCCAGCCGCACGGCCGCGATAGATACCGGTGGCCGCACTGTGGTGTACGACCGGCAGGGTCGTGAGGTGGCGATGGTGCTGATCCGCGAAGGACTGGCGCGCCCCTACGATGGGCACAGGCGGCGACAAGGATGGGGCGAGCCGGGGCTTCCGTAGCCTTCCACCCAACTTGCTTAACCAAGCGCTCGGCGAACGGGAATTGTCACCAGGGCGCGGCAGAGGCGCGTAACCATCAGCAACTCGTCGCGGAGTTCAGGCCCCTTCCAGGCAATCCCGGTTTCCCTCCTTACGCGCCAAGTGCTCGGCAAACCGCAGGACGGCGGGCTGGGCTCGGACGCACGCCTCTCGGACCAGGCTCCCGCGACCCGTTACGAGTTTGGCCCGCGCCTCATCCAGATCAACGCGCAGGGCTTCACGGCCGGTGCCTATGCTGCGGCGCTGGCGGCCTTGGGTGAACTGGGAGGGGGTCTATGACGAGCTGGGGGGGGGGAGCCTCATCACGGAAGAGGTGGCGCAGGACGGCGTTCGGTAATACAGCGCACCCCACGCTTAGCGCAGAGCGGGATCGTCCAGAATGGCGAGAACGGCCTGCAGGATTCGCACGGCGCGTTGGTGCCCGGCTTCGTGCGCACTAGTCAGGGCGCCTTCGAGAGCAGGCGTTACCGCAGCCAAGTAGCCAACCGGCGGCATTGACGCGCAGCGCTGCGAGAATGCAGTGGCCCGGATGGGCGCGAGTGGGAGAGGCGACGCATAGGTTGTGGAAGCTTCGCTCATGGCAAGCGTCCTGTTCATTGCGGGATTGATCTTCGCCGTTAGCGTTAGTTTTCCGTCCCCGCGTGTTGCAACGCCAATACGCTCGCCCTTTGGTTGCAAATCCTTGATGCCATTTCTAATGTATTGATATAATGAGATTTCTGTTGCCTCCCGCGGATCTTCTTGACGTACAATTCACGGGCCCTATGAACGCCTAACGATCTGCAACGCGCTTTTCGCGGGCTTTTTTCGTCGCTCTCATTGCCGAGAGAGTATGTGCTGCAGCCTCAGTGTCGATCGCTTCTTGGATTGGGTAAGCGGAGTCGATGCTGGCTTGGAGAACTCTGATGAAGGGACGCGCTGTTGCGCAGGCGGTCGAGCGGGCTCTCCGTGAGCAGCTTGTCGCCACCGATCAGCCGCGCGCTGCTCTCCAAACGATCGCGGACGAACTTTTTGCGTCGCTGGACAACGTCTCAGCGATAGCGACAAGCCCCCAAGAGGCTGAAGCGCTCGCCCTCGTACGTCGCGAATTCAGCGAGGCCATTGCGAGGTTGCGGGAGGAATGCGGGGCCGGCAGCGCATGCCGCCCGAGCCGCGTGGTGTTCCCGGACGCCATGGGCAGGGATCGTGGACGACGACTAAGGCCGAGACAGCGAATTCTGTCCGCAGCCCCGGCGCGAATTGGTTAGAGTTAATTAACCAATCGTTCCCTATCTGATCCAACCCCGCGTCCGTCTGCCTCCATCACGGATGGTGAAACAACGGGCGAATGTGCGACAGCCCCATGCCCTCCGCGACGGCTTTCAGGCGGGCCAGCTCTCCACCCAGTTCGGGGAGTGAGGGCGAAGAGCTGCAGCGAATAGTGTGCCGCCGCACGCCCCGGGGATCGACGCCTAGGGCAGTGACCCGCAGGCGCTGTTGCCAACGCCCGAGAGCATAACGACGCGCCCGCCGGCGGGTTTCTAACGCTCAGCCAGCCAGATCCGGACGCTTCCCCGGCTTCCGCATTGCCGGCACCGCAGCAGCCTCACCAAGTCCCGCAGCCGGCCATCGGCGCCGCCATAGGTGTGTGGACCAATCGCCGTCTTGTGCCCGCAGCGGCACGCGACGGACAGCCATTGGCCGGCCTCGGCCGCCAACGGCGCCGGCGTGTCCATGGAGACAGCAGAGCCAGGTGGAGTCCGTGCTGCCATCGTCATCCTCCCTCAGCACGAAGCAGTGTTGCCGCCGCGATATCTTCCAGGAGCGGGAATGGCAGGCTCGGATGCAGGCCCATCAGCAGATCCCGCACGGCCTCGCGAGCCGCGCGCAGATCTTTGCCCGCGGAAACCTGCCGATCGAACTCACCCCACAGGGCGAGCACCGTCAGCTCATCCAGCCACGGCACCGCCGAAGCCGGAATGCTCTCCCCGTCCCGATCTGACATGCGCGGACAATGGGGGATGGATGGGAACGAATCAAGAACACGATCGATCGACATCGAAACACGATCGAAGGCGGTCAGAAACCGCTCGATCGCGTGCACGACCGATCGCAATTGAAAGTTGGAGAGATGGTTGGAGAGGCTCTGGCCTGATCCTGCCAACCTATTGAAAAGGTTGGCGTCCCCTAGGGGATTCGAACCCCTGTTACCGCCGTGAGAGGGCGGTGTCCTAGGCCTCTAGACGAAGGGGACCCGTGCCGGAGGCCGGCTTCTAGCCGCCTCCTCTCCCGGGATCAAGCCGCCTTCTTCGCATGGGCTGAAGTTCGTCGATGACGGACATCGGCGGCCACGGCCCTGCGGTCAGTCCCGCAGGCGGATTTCGCCGACCCGCCGCGTCCCGGCCGGATCCACCAGGATGACTCGGTCCCCGTCCGGACGCGCCACCCACACGGCCAGCGCCCGGTCGGTCACGGCGATTCCTGCGATTCGCGCCCCTTCCGGCTGCGCGAGGGACAGCGCCGTCGCCCCGCCCGCCGCTGGTCCCGCGCCAAGACGCTGGACGAGCACCACCGCCAGCGCCACGGTGCCCGCCACGATCAGCACCCCCATCCCGATTACCAAAGCCTTGAGCGCAGCCACACCAACCCCCTCGCCTGCCGAATCCGACGATGCCGACATCCTCGCACCGCCCGAGGCAGCCGGCACACGCGCCGACCGCTTCCTGGCGGACGCGATAGGTTCGCTGTCGCGCTCCCGCGTCAAGGCGTTGATCGAGGCAGGGCACGGAACCCGCGACGGCGTTCCCATCAAGGATCCGGCCGAACCGGTCCGCGCCGGGGTGCGCTACCGCCTGCACGTCCCGCCCGCCGCGCCCGCGACGCCGCAGGCCCAAGCGATTCCGCTGACGATCCTCTACGAGGATGCGGACCTCATCGTGGTGGACAAGCCCGCCGGCCTGGTGGTGCATCCCGCCCCCGGCAATCCCGACGGCACGCTGGTCAATGCGTTGCTGGCCCATGCAGGGGACGACCTGCCGGGAATCGGCGGAGAGAAGCGCCCGGGCATCGTCCATCGGCTCGACAAGGACACCTCGGGCGTCATGGTCGCGGCCAAGACCGAGCGCGCCCATCGCGCGCTGTCGGAGGCCTTCGCCGCCCGCGACCTCGACCGCGCTTACCAGGCCCTCGTCTGGGGCTTGCCGGAACCGCTGCAGGGGGAGGTCTCGGCCCCGATCGGCCGTCACCCGGTCGACCGCAAGCGCATGGCCGTGGTCGAGCGCGGCGGCAAATCGGCGACCACCCGTTACACGGTGAAGCGCGCCTGGGGCACCGCCGTCAGCCTGGTGGAATGCCGGCTGCTGACAGGCCGGACGCATCAGATCCGCGTCCACATGGCCCATATCGGCCATCCGCTGGTGGGCGACCCGGTCTATCTGCGCCGCACCCCGGCCGCCGCCCGCACCCTGCCGGCCGCGCAACGGGAGGCCCTGCTCGCCTTTCCCCGCCAGGCGCTGCATGCCGCGACCCTCGGCTTCCGGCATCCGGTGAGCGGGAAATCGCTCTCTTTCGAAAGCCCTCTGCCGGCCGACCTCGTTACCCTTGTTGCGTTGCTGGACGGTAACAGCCAGTAACCCGACTATTGCAGTCGGTTTTTCTTGCGCTGCGAAACGCAAGGGGCTACAAGAGCGTTGTCGGAATCCGAAGGGTGCCAGGCAAGCGCCCCATCCGGCCCGCCCCGTCGTGACCGGGGCAGGCGGCCCAGGGTTAGGGCCCTGAGGATCGCGACGAAACCGAGGCTAAGGCCGCACCGCGCCCCGCCGTCACGGGGGGCTCGCCCGGCTCAGGAGGCAGATATCAATATGGCTTCCAGCATGGCCATTCCAATGGCGACCGAAGGAAATCTCTCGCGCTACCTGCAGGAGATCCGGAAGTTCCCGATGCTCTCGCCGGAGGAGGAACTCTCCCTCGCCCGGCGCTGGAAGGATGACGGCGATGAGCGCGCCGCGCACAAGCTCGTCACCTCGCATCTCCGTCTCGTGGCGAAGATCGCCATGGGCTACCGCGGCTACGGCCTGCCGGTCGGTGAACTGATCTCCGAAGGCAATGTCGGCATGATGCAGGCGGTCAAGCGCTTCGACCCGGAACGCGGCTTCCGTCTCGCCACCTATGCCATGTGGTGGATCCGTGCGGCCATACAGGAATACATCCTGCACTCCTGGTCGCTGGTGAAGATGGGCACCACCGCCGCGCAGAAGAAGCTGTTCTTCAACCTGCGCCGGCTGAAGGCCCAGATGTCCGCGCTCGAGGAGGGCGACCTGAAGGACGAGCAGGTGGCGAAGATCGCCCATGCCCTCCAGGTGCCTGAACAGGACGTGGTGAGCATGAACCGCCGCCTGTCCAGCCCCGACCACAGCCTGAACGCGCCGGTCCGCGCCGACAGCGAAGGCGAGTGGCAGGACTGGCTGGTCGATGACGGCGAAAGCCAGGAAGAGGAACTGGCCGAGCGGGAGGACATGACCAACCGCCGCGACCTCCTCGCCGGTGCCTTGAAGACGCTGAACGAGCGCGAGCGCCACATCCTGATCGAACGCCGCCTGAAGGAGGAGCCGACCACGCTGGAAGAGCTCTCGCAGCAGTACAACATCAGCCGCGAGCGCGTCCGCCAGATCGAGGTCCGCGCCTTCGAGAAGCTGCAGAAGTCGATGAAGCAGCAGGTGGTGGAACGGCGCCTGTCGGTCGGCTGAACCCGACCGGCACGCAACCGGGTTTCGCAAAGGGGCGGCGGGGCAACCTGCCGCCCCTTGCTTGTCTTCACGCTGTGAGAATGATCTCTCGCTGACTTGCGCCCGCCGGCGCTACAGAGCGGCCCGCCGGACAACGCATCCCGCCCGGATGGAGATCACCCGATGACGCCCGTCACCCGCCGCCTCGCCCTGGCCCTGCCGGCGCTCGCCCTCGCCCTGCCCGCCGCCGCCCAGGCGCCGGCGGTGCTGCTGTTCCGTGTCGTCTCCCAGCGGGACGAGATCATCATCGGCCTGACGCCGGCGGAACTCGCCACGCTCGGCAGCGGCCCCGAAGCCGAGCGCATCGCGCGCAAGCTGGCCGCGGACGGCCAGGTCGGCGCCTGGCGCTATGCCGTGGGCCGCGCGGCAGACGGGTCCACGCAATATGCGGCGACCGGGCGCATCGCGATCCTGCGGCAGGATACCTACCGCATCGAGCCCTATCGCGCCGCGCTGCCGGTCGTCCCGCCGCCGGGCTGATCAGCCCTTCGGCACATAGGCGATCGCCTCGACCTCCACGCCGCAATCCATCGGCAGCCGCCCGGCCTGCATGCGGGCCCGGGCGGGCAGTGCCTCGGGGCTGCTGAAGTAGCGGCGATAGACGGATTCGAACCGTTCCGCCGTGCCCTGGTCCTTCAGCCAGACATTGGTCTTGATCAGGCAGTCCATGTTGGAACCTGCTGCCTCGACCAGGCGCTTGATGTGCTCCATCACGATCTCGCATTGCCGTTCGAAAGGCGTGTCGGGCATCGGCGGGACCGGCGCGCCGGCCGCACGGGCGGCCGCGACGGCGGCGCAGTACTCGGCCTCGAATGGTGCGAGGCCGGAAAGATAGAGCATGTCGCCGTAGCGGATGCAGAGATTGTAAGCGCCGCCATTCTCGGGGACGTCGGCGCGGATGACCTGCTTTTCCATGAAATTCCTGTCGTATTGGCGAAGATCCGGGGGCGTTGCCCTGCGGATGAATTGTTGCTGACGCGAGGCCGGGCGGGGTTCCCTGGTCGGGGAGCCCTCCTCCGAATGATTCACGGTGGTGCTGGCGGGAAGGAACCGGAGGGGCGCCGCCCCTCCGGACCACCCCGCCAGGCCACAGTGTGGCCTGGACCGCCGGCTTCTGGCGCTGGGCGCGACGTCCTGCCGCCCCCGCCAAGCGCCCTTTGTGCGCGGGAGCGGGTCCGGGCGCTCACTCCAACCCCTCCGCCGGACACGCCTCACGCCTTGCGCACGCCGTAGAACTGGCTGAACCCCACGGGGATGTCGGTGATTCCCGTGCGATGCGCGATCGGCTGGAAGAACTGGCCGAGCGGCGCATAGGGCACGTCGATGAAGCATTGCCGCTGGATATCGGCGCAGGCGCGCTGCTGCGCCGCGAGGTCGGGCGCCTCGAACCAGGCGGTGCGCAGCCGTTCGAGTTCGGCGCTCTCGGGCCAGCCCGGCGGGGCGCGCAGCCCGTTACCACGGGTGTTCTGGTGGCTCGCCGGGTCCATCGTGTCGGTACCGGCGATGGTGGTGAAGGTCACGCTCCAGCCGCCCTGGTCGATCGGTTCGCGCTTCACGCGGCGGCCTTGCAGCGTGCTCCAATCCATCGACTGCAGGTCGACATTCATGCCGAGCTTTCGCATCAGCTCCGCTCCCACCTCCGACAAGGCGCGAATCGCGGGCATGTCGCCGGGGGAGAGCAGCACGACGCGTTCGCCCTGGTATCCAGCCTGCTCCAGCTCGCGGCGGGATGTCGCGAGGTCACGCGGCGCAGTCAGCGCCTCCATGCCCACCTCACTCGCCATCGGCGTGCCGCGCGTGAAGATGCCCGCATCCGTCGCATAGAGCGCCGGGTCGGCCCCCGCGACGGCAGCCATGAATTCCGCCTGCTCCACCGCATGCAGGATAGCGCGGCGCACCGCCGGCTTGTCGAAGGGGGGATGCAGCGTGTTGAAGCGCAGCGAGCCCACCGCGCCCAGTGGATCCTTCAGCTCGACCGTCACGCCGCGCGAACGCTTCAGCCGCGGCAGCAGGTCGAGCAGCGGCGCCTCGACCCAATCCACCTCGCCGGCCTGCAAGGCCGCGGCGGATGTCGAGGGGTCGGGCATGATGATCCATTCGACACGATCGAGATGCACGCGCTTGCCCCCCGCCGTGCGGCTGATGGGCTCGTCGCGCGGCACATACTCCGCGAACTTCTCATAGACGATGCGCGATCCGGACAGACGCTCCGCGGCGTTGAACCGGAAGGGGCCGCTGCCGACAACCTCGGTGATCTGGCGATTGCTCGGCGTGTTGCCGGCGATGCGCTCCGGCATGATCGCGCACATCGAGGAGGCGAGCTTCGCCAGCGCATTCGGCAGCAGCGGGAATGGCTGCTTCAGCCGGAAACGGATCACGCGGTCCGATGGCGCGTCGAGTTCCTCCGTCACGGCCATCAGCGACTGGCCGAAGGCGTCGCGCCCCGCCCAACGCCTGATCGAGGCCACGCAGTCGCGCGCCAGCACCGGTTCGCCATCATGGAAGCGCAGCCCGGGGCGCAGGGTCAGCAACCACAGCTTGCCGTCCTGTTCGACCGCATGGCCTTCGACCATCTGCGGGCGGACGTTGAACTCGGCATCGGTCCCGTAGAGCGTGTCGAAGATCAGATAGCCGTGGTTGCGGGTCAGATTGGCCGAGGTCCAGATCGGATCGACCACGCCGAGATCCGTCGCGGGGACGAATTTCAGGACCCGCGCCGCCTCCGCGCGGATCGCCGTCCCCGCCAACATCCCAACTGCCGCCGTCGCCAGGAACTGACGCCGATTCATTGCACTCGCCTCCTGCAGTCCGAGGCCGATGCCAGCTCTTCCTACCGTCAGTTTCTGTCGTTTTTTCGCAGTATGTGGAAATGAATAAGAAATCACTCCCGCATATCGAGAATGCGCTGAGCCCTCCTTGAGGGGCAAGCCGCTTTCAGCCCGCGAGCCGCGCCACCACCCGCCGAACAGCCGCCAGGCAATCGGCAATGCGCGCCTCGGTCATGCGAAAGCTCGGCCCCGTCGCGGTGATGGCCGCGAGCGGCTTGCCCTCACGATCGAGCAGCGGCACGCAGACGCCGCGCGTCCCGCTCGTCGTCTGGCTTTCGCTCACGGCATGGCCCTGCCGGCGGATCAGGCGCAGCTCCGCCCGCAGGCGCTCTGCATCGGTCAGCGTGTAGGGCGTGTAGCTGGGAAGGTCCTGCGCCAGGATGCGGCTGACCTCGCGCGAGGGCAGATAGGCCAGGATGGCCCGCCCGGACCCGCCCGCCGCGATATGCATCCGCCGACCGCGCGGGATCGACACGCGCACGTCCTGCGGGGAATCCAGCACATCCACATGCACGGCCTCGTCACCCTGGCGCATGGTCAGCAGCACGGTCTCGCCGGTCTCCTGGCGCAGATCCTCGAGCAGCGGCCGCAGGCGGGCGAGCAGCCGGTCCTCTCCGCGCACCTTCTCCCCCAGCAGGCGCAACCGCGGACCCAGGCGAAAGCCGCCACGACCGGCATCCTCCAGCAAGCCATGCTGCTTCAGCACGCGCACGAGCCGGTAAGCCGTGCTGAGCGGCACGGCGAGAGCGGCGACCACATCCTCGATGCGACAGGTGTCGCGATCGGTCTCGGCGAAGAGATCGAGAATGCGGATCCCACGCACCAGGGATTGCAGTTCGCCACGATCGGGCGGGGGCTCGGTCATCGCCGCGTTATCGTGCGCGGCTGCGCGCAGGACAATGCGCAGCACGACCGGCAGGTGGCTGGAGCCCACGGAGCGGGAGAAGGACGCGGCTCCATCAGTTCGGTGGTGATGGAGAGGGGCTCTGCCCCTCTCCAAACCTCACCCCGCCAAAGGCCGAAGGGCCTTTGGAAACCTCAACTTGGCGCCGGGCGCCGCTGTCAGGATGATTATCGAAACCCGCTCTTGCGCCCAATGCGCGTTGAGTGGAGTGGAAGACCGGCTGCAGCGCCCAGCACCAGAAGACTGCGGTCCAGGATGCCCAGCATCCTGGCGGGAGGAGGCTCGGAGGAGGGCAGAGCCCTCCTTCGATCTCCAGCAGCGGAACAGTACCCCTCATCAGGAGAGCCTGTCGGCCCTTGCTGGGGAGGGGCAAAGCCCTTCCCCGTCCGCACCACCGCCCGAGCCCCCATGCCGGACCGGGAGGAACTCACCCCCGATCCGCGATCACCGGACCGGCGGCGCGTATTGCAGCCCGCCCTGGGTCCACAGCCGGTTCACCCCCCGCGGGATCCCCAGCGGGGTGATGTTGCGCTCGAACATCTCGCCGTAGTTGCCGACCTGGCGAATGATCTTCACCACCCAGTCGTTCGACAGACCCATGGACTGGCCCAGTTCGCCGGTGCGGCCCAGCAGGCGCTGGATGTCGGGATTGGTGCTGGTACGCGCCTGCTCCTCGACGTTCGCGCTCGTCACGCCCATCTCCTCGGCGCCGATCTGCGCGAAGAGCGTCCAGCGCACGATGTCGAAGAAGCGCCAGTCGCCCTTGCGCACCGCCGGGCCCAGCGGCTCCTTCGAGATGATCTCAGGCAGCAGCACGAGGTCCTCGCGCTCGTTGCGCGTCGCGCGGAAGGCGGCGAGCGCCGAGGCATCCGTCGTGTAGACGTCGCAGCGCCCCGACATGAAGGCCGAGCGGATCTCCTCGACATTCTCGATCACCACCGGGGTGAAGCGCATGTTGCTGGTGCGGAAGTAGTCGGTCAGGTTCAGCTCGGTGGTGGTGCCGGGCTGCACGCAGACCGTCGCGCCATCGAGCTGGCGGGCCGAGGTGACGCCCGAGCTCTTGCGCACCAGGAAGCCCTGGCCGTCGTAGAAATTCACCCCGGTGAAGGCGAGGCCGAGCTGCGTCTCGCGCGTCAGCGACCAGGTGGTGTTGCGCACCAGGATGTCGAGCTCGCCCGATTGCAGCATGGGGAAACGCTGCACGGTGGTGGTCGGCACGAAGCGGACCTTGGTGGCGTCGCCCAGGATGGCGGCGGCGACCGCGCGGCAGGTATCGACGTCGAGGCCACGGAACTCGCTGCGGCTGTCGAGGAAGGCGAAGCCCGCGACATTCGTCGCCACGCCGCAAACCAGATGCCCGCGCGCGCGGATGCTGGCCACCGTATCGACCGGCGCCTGCTGCGCCTGTGCCTGCCCCATCATGGTCAGGCCGGCCGCGAGGGCCACGCCCATGAGCCGCTTGCCAAAGCTCATCATCAATTCGTCTCCCATCGTGTTCTTGCCCGCCCTGTCTGGTCGGGGCGGCTGGCGGCAGCATGCCCGCCCCCGGCCGCCGCCGCCAAGGGCCCGCCGTTCAGCCCGGATCGGCGAGGATCGCATCGGCCATCTTCTCGGCCGTCATCAGCGTTGGGAAGTTGGTGTTGGCCGACGGCACCACGGGGAAGACCGACGCATCGACGACGCGAAGGCCCGCGACACCGCGCACGCGCCCGGCATTGTCCACCACCGCCATCGGGTCGTCATCGGCGCCCATGCGGCAGGAACAGGAGGCATGCCAGACGCCGATCGTGCCCTTGCGGATGAACTCCTCCAGCGCCTCGTCATCCTCCATCACCTGGCGGAAGGTGAAGCCCTCGATGACGAAGCGGTCGATGAAGGCGCGCCGCAGCGCCGCTGGCCCGTCGAGGAACTTCGCGATGACCGAGGTGATGAAGCGGTTCTTCGTGTTCACCACCCCGATCCGCCGCACCCGGTCGGAATAGAAGGCCGGGAAGGGATCGGCGGTGACGGCGGCGAGCGGCGCGGAGAGATTCAGCGCCGCGGCCAGCTTGAAGCCGATCATCAGCCGTTCGAGGTCGCGCCGGTCGGACAGCAGGTTGAACTCGACCTCCGGATGCTGTCGCCAGTCGGTCGAGACGAGCCGCACCTGGCCGCGCTGGGAATAGGTCTTGTTGACCCAGGTCAGCATGGAGCCGACCTGTTCGCCCACCGCATGCCAGGCGGATTTGCTGGCGACCGACATGAACATGTCGCCCGGCGGTGCGCCCTCGATGCCCGAGGAGAAACGCAGCCCCACCAGCATGTGCCGGCGCAGCGCCGTGCGGTTCAGCCGCGCCTCGGGCTTCACGAAGCAGGAGAGCGAGATGGCCGGATGGTCCATCAGCCCCTGCCCCACCCCGGGCCGGTCGGCGCGGACCTCGATGCCGTGCTCCTTCAGATGCGCGGCGGGGCCGATGCCCGCGCGCATGAGATGCGCGGGCGAATGGATCGCGCCGGTGCAGAGGATGACCTCGCGCCCCCGGAATTCCTGTTCCTGCCCCTTCACCAGCGCGCGGATGCCGACGCAGCGCGTGCCCTCGAAGATCAGGCTCATCACCTGCGTCTCGGTGGAGATCGCGAGGTTCGGCCGCTGGCGGGTCTGCGCATCCAGGTAGCCGATCGCGGCCGAGACGCGGGAGGTCTCGGTGACGTTCACGGTGAGCGGGAAATAGCCATCCTCGAACAGCCCGTTCTGGTCGGCCAGCGTCTTGAAGCCCGCCTGGCGGAAGGCCTCGGCCGCCGCGCGGGAATGCGCCGGCCATTGCGCCTCGGGGATGCGGCGGACGGGGATGCGCCCTTCCCGCCCATGCCATTCATTGTCGAAGTCGATGTCGCGCTCGACCTTGCGGAAATAGGGAAGCACGGCGTCCCAGTTCCACCCGGCCGCGCCGCGTTCCTCCCATTCGTCGTAGTCGTGCGGCGCGCCGCGATTGGCCATCTGCCCGTTGATCGACGACCCCCCACCCAGCACCCGCGCCTGTTCGTATTTGCGCAGCGGCGGCCGGTCGGCCTGCGGGTTGTTGTGGGAGACGACCTGGGTGCGGACCTTGAGCTCCGTCCAGTGGAATCGCGGATCGAAATAGGCCTGGCCGGGATAGGTATCGAGGATGGTCTTCGGTTCCTGGCCCGGCGGCGTGTCGGGTCCGGCTTCGCAGAGCAGGACCTTGTTGGCGCCGGGCGCCGAGAGACGATGCGCCAGGACCGAGCCGGCAGACCCCCCGCCGACGATGATGAAGTCGTACACGCGTATCTTCCCCTTGGACGTTGCGGGAAGCCTACGCAGATGACGGGCTGCGGCAAAGACCGCAGGGCATTGCGGTCGCCCATGAAAAAAGCGGCACCGGAACCTCCGGCGCCGCCTTCCGCACGGGCGCCAGGTGGCGCCCGTGTCGCATCACGGATCACGGACGGGCGGTATCGCCCGCATAGATGTCGCGATCCTTGGTCTCCGGCACGAAGAACAGGCCGATCACCACCGTCATCAGTGCGATGACGATCGGGTACCAGAGGCCGAAATACACATCGCCCGTTTGCGCGATCATGGCGAAGGAGGTCGCCGGCAGAAGGCCGCCGAACCAGCCATTGCCGATGTGATAGGGCAGCGACATCGAGGTGTAGCGGATGCGCGTCGGGAACAGTTCCACCAGCGCCGCCGCGATCGGGCCATAGACCATGGTCACGTAGATGACGAGCAGCGTGAGGATGCCGATGAGCACCAATTGCTGCTCGGCGAAGATATCGACCGGATTCGACATCTTCACCACCGACGGGTTCGACGCCGCCGGGTAGCCCGCCGCGGTCAGCGCCGCCGCCAGGTCACGCCCGAAGGTCGGGCTGTTGGCGGGGATCACCGGCCCGCCCTGGATGCGCACGCCGGCGACCGTGCCGGGCGGTGCCGGCTCCACGCGGTAGTTCACGGAAGCACGGGCGAGCGCCGCCTTGGCCACGTCGCAGGGCTGGGTGAAGCTCGCCGTCCCGGTCGGGTTGAACTGGAAGGAGCAGGATCCGGGGTCGGCGACGACCTGCACCTGGATCGTCGCATGCGCGCGGGCGAGGTCCGGATTGGCCTCGGCGCTCAGCAGCTTGAACAGCGGGAAGTAGGTGAGCGCGGCGATCAGGCAGCCGCCGAGGATGATCGGCTTGCGGCCGATCTTGTCGGACAGCCAGCCCCAGAAAACGAAGCCGCCCGACCCCAGCAGCAGCGACCAGGCGATCAGCATGTTGGTGGTGAACGGATCGACCTTCAGCACCTGGCCAAGGAAGAACAGCGCGTAGAACTGGCCCGTGTACCAGACCACCGCCTGGCCGGCGACGAGGCCGAGCAGCGCGAACAGCGCGATCTTGGCGTTCTTCCACTGGAAGAAGGCTTCCGAGATCGGCGCCTTGGAATGCGTGCCTTCCGCCTTCATCTTCTGGAAGGCGGGGCTTTCCTCCATCTGCAGCCGGATCCAGACCGAGATGCCGAGCAGCGCGATGGATAGCAGGAAGGGCACGCGCCAACCCCAGGCGCGGAAATTGTCCGGCCCCACGAGGGTCTGGGTGAACAGGATCACCAGCAGCGAGAGGAAGAGGCCCGCCGTCGCCGTGATCTGGATGAAGGAGGTATAGAAGCCGCGCCGTCCGTGCGGCGCGTGTTCCGCGACATAGGTCGCCGCGCCGCCGTATTCGCCGCCGAGCGCGAGGCCCTGCAGCAGGCGCAGGATGATCAGGATGATCGGCGCGGCGAGGCCGATCGAATCGGAGGTGGGCAGGATGCCGACGATGAAGGTCGAGCTGCCCATGATCAGGATGGTGACGAGGAAGGTGTATTTCCGTCCCACCATGTCGCCCAGCCGGCCAAAGACCAGCGCGCCGAAGGGCCGCACCAGGAAGCCCGCGGCGAAGGCGAGCAGCGCGAAGATGTTCCGGGTGGTCTCGGGGAACTGCGAGAAGAAGTTGGCCCCGATGACGGCCGCAAGCGAGCCGTAGAGGTAGAAATCGTACCATTCGAAGACGGTGCCCAGGGAGGAGGCCAAGATGACCTTCCGCTCCTCCCGGGTCATCGGGCGCGTCTTGGACTCGGCCCCGATCGTTACGGAACTCATTAATCCTCCCCCGCCGGCCTTGCCGGCCTTGCATGGTCGACGTCCGCCCAGGCGGACGCTCGCGCGCAGTCTGGCGGATTGCGCTGGGGGATTACAATCAGTCAGGCAACGACGGGCGCCTTGATCCCGCGCAATCCGACGGGAAACGCGGGATCGGCGGGCGCGGCCGGCGGGCTACTTCGTGACGAAGGCCTTTTCGACCACATAGGTCGCCGGCGCGTTGTTCGACCCTTCCTCGAAGCCGCGGGCCTCCAGCATGGCCTTCACGTCGCGGTTCATCGCCTCCGACCCGCAGAGCATCACCCGGTCATGGGCGGGGTCGAGCGGCGGGACGCCGAGATCGGCGAAGATCCTGCCCGATTCGATCAGCGTGGTGACACGCCCCTGGTTGCGGAAGGATTCCCGCGTCACGGACGGGTAGTAGACCAGCTTGCCGGCGACCATCTCGCCCAGGAATTCATGGGAATGCAGGTCGGCCTCGAACAGCGCGCGATGGGCGAGTTCATCCACCTGGCGCACCGTATGGACGACGATGACCTTCTCGTAGCGCTCATAGACATCGGGCTCGCGCGCCAGGGAGAGGAACGGCGCGAGGCCCGTGCCCGTCGCCAGCAGCCACAGCGTCCGGCCCGGCAGCAGGTTGTCGGTCACCAGCGTGCCGGTCGGCTTCTTGCCGATCAGCACGGTGTCGCCGACCGCCAGATGCTGCAGGCGCGAGGTCAGCGGCCCGTTCTGCACCTTGATCGAGAGGAACTCCAGTTCCTCCTCCCAGGTCGGGCTTGCCACGGAATAGGCGCGCACCAGGGGCTTGCCGTTCGCCATCAGCCCGATCATGGCGAATTCCCCGGCGCGGAAGCGGAAGGCCGGGTCCCGCGTACAGCGGAAGGAGAACAGGCGATCCGTCCAGTGACGAACCCAGGTGACCTTCTCGCCGAAATAGGCGGGCGGGATGACGGGCGGGGCGGCGGGGGCGGCAACGTCGTTCATGGCGGATGTCTTGTGCTGCGCCGCCGCATCCGGCGCAACAGGAATGCGTCCGGCGCGCTTGCGCCGGCCGAGACCCCGCGCTGTGCTGCGGGCATGACCGACATCCCCGCAGGCCTGCCTCACGACCCCGAAACGGACCCGCCGCTCGGCCCGCGCGTGGACACCACCCCGCGGCCCCTGCCCGCCCGCGTGCCGCATCGCGGCGATTCCGTGGACCTCGAACCCCTGCACATCCGCCACGCGCCGGAACTGTGGCAGGCCGCCCAGGCGCCGGGGGCCGAGGCTTCCTGGGCCTATCTCGGCTATGGCCCCTTCGCTTCCGAAGCCGCGATGCGGACCCATGTCGGCACCTTCGCCGCCACCCACGACCCGATGGCCTGGGCGATCCGCCCGCACCGCACGGGCACGGCCGATGGCTGGCTGACGCTGATGGAGATCTACCCCGTCCACGCGCATATCGAGATCGGGAACATCTGGTTCTCCCCCCGCATGCAGCGCAGCCGGGCAGCCACCGAGGCGATGTTCATCCTGATGCGCCACGCCATGGACGACCTCGGCTACCGGCGGCTGACCTGGAAGTGCAACGCGCTCAACATGCCATCCCGCCGGGCGGCGGGACGGCTCGGCTTCACCTATGAGGGCACGCTGCGCGCCGTGCTGACGGTGAAGGGGCGGCGGCGGGACACGGCCTGGTTCTCGATCCTCGGCGATGAGTGGCCGGCGCAGCGCGATGCCATCCTGGGCTGGCTGGACGCGACGAACTGGGACGCGCGGGGGCAGCCGAAGCAGAGCCTGTCGGCGTTCCGGCGGTAGATCGCCGCCTACCGGGACACGAGGCATCGCCGCCCGCCGGTCAAGAGCAGATCCGGCTCGGATGCCGCCATCCGAGCAGGTGAAGATGCTCGCAAAAACAAGATTCTAGAGCATTTGAGGTGGACCAGAGTTCACCGGAAATGCTCTAGGCGGCGAAGGCAGCATCCTCGACCAGCAGGACCAGTTCCCGCCCCGTCCCCGGCTCCTTCACGCCCCCGGCGAAGGCCAACGACACGGCGTTCACCCCCGCCCGCAGCACAAGGTCCAGCACGATCTCGCCGGACTGCCGCAGCCCCGCGCCCTCGATCGCCACCTCGCTCGGCGCCCCGCCATCCAGCATGACCGTCATGCTCTGACGCGGCACCAGGCAGCGGTAGCGCAGACTCAACTGGGCCGGGCCCGCCGACGGGGTCTCCACCACCAGTGTCGCCTGCCGCGCCACGACCCAACGCACGCCCGCCGGCACGCCGATATCCGCGAAGGGCCCCTCCGCCGGGCCGATGCCCGCCGACAGATCCCAGCGCAGCCGCGGGCCGGTCGGTGGCGGCAAGGCGGGTTCGATGGCGGCTTCCGTCGTCGCCGGCGGTCCCTCATCCGCGGGCCGGGTCGTGCCGGCCAAGCTACTGGCCTCGGCGCCGATCAGCGTCAGTGCCGGGCCGGGCTCGGCCTCCAGTTCCCAGGCCAGGCGTTCCCCGCCAAGGCGCAGCGCGGCCGGCGGCAGCAAGGCAGTGCCGAGCCAGGTGCCGTCCGCCTCCGCCGTCACGCGCAGCCGCGCCGTCATGTCGCCCAGATGCAGCGCCAGCGCCGGCAGCGTCCCGGCATCCCCGCCGCGCAGGCGGAAGGCCACGACCACCGGGCGATCCGGTATGGCCGCAAGCTCGCCCATGACGGCCGGCGCCAGGGGCCAGCCACCGCCCGCTGCCGGCGGTGATGTGATGCGCATGGCGGGCAGCACCGGCAAGGCCAGCGCCGGGCCGGTGCCGGCAGCCACCCCGACCGTCATCCCGGCCACCAGCACGCCGAGATCCCGCGCATCGTTCTGCGGGCGATAGGTGTAGGGCAGGCGCAGGCGGATCTCGAGGCGTGGCCGCGCCCGGCCCGGCCCCGGCCCGCGCAGGCTGATGCGCGCGCCGCGCCCGTCCCGCCGCCAGGACAGCGACACCGGCACCTCCCCGGCCTGGACGGCGATGCGATCGAGCTGATCCGCCCCGAAGAAGGAGGCGATGGCAATGTCGAGTTCCCATCCCTCGGTGAAGGGCCAGTCGAAGGCGATCACCGGTTCCTGCACCGTCCAGCGCATGATGCGGCCCTCGACCGGTTCCGGCCGGTGCCAGCCGCCCTCGAGCTTCGCGAGGTCGATCGCCATGCTGCGCGGGCGCGCCACCAGGCTCGCCGCGGCCTTGTGGCGGACCCACAGCGCGGCGATCTGGTCCATCAGCGCGGCGGCGCCATTGGCGGCACGATAGCGCTCCGCCGCCGCGGCGGATCGCGCGGCCAGATCCCCGATGCCCGGCAGCGCGGTGGCGAAGCCCTCGGCCATCGCCGCCGCGCTGTGCCCGGCATAGGCGACATGCCCTGCGCCCCAGTGCCGCGCCTCGTTCTCCAGCCAGGTATCCGCCGGGACCACCACGGGCGTGCCGAGGCTGATCGCCTCCCACAGCACGCCCGAGGATTTCCGCCGGTAGAGCAACGGATCATACGGGAACAGCGCGATGCCGACGCCGCGCATGAGGTCGAGATAGGCCTCGGGCGAGAGCCTTCCCTGGCTGTGCTCCAGCGCCGGGGTCGCGCCCGCGATGGCGGCGAGCGCCTCGGCCGCCGCCCTCGCCTCGCCCCAGGCGGAGTCCGCATTCACATGCGTCACCCAGCGCCAGTCGGGATGCGTCGCTGCGAGGCCGGGCGCCAGCTCGGGCAGCAAAGCGATGCCCTTGTCCGCCCGCGCATCGCCGGCGAACAGCAGGGCGCGGCGCGGGGTCGCCTCCGGCGGCGGGCCGGGCTCGGGCCGAATGGGCAGGGGATGCGGCGGGATCGGGCGGCCGAACAGGGCGCTGAATTCCGTCGCGTGCTGGCCGCCGCTGGCAAAGAGATGGACCGGCGGGCCTTCCTCCCGCGCAGCCCGCTCTGCCAGGCGGTAGAACAGGGCGCGCAGCGGGTCCTCGACCACCTCCCGCCCCTCGGCATCGACCGCGACGCCGGAGGGGAACATCAGGTGCAGCAGGAAAAGCGGCGCCTCGATGGGGTCGAAGCCCTTCATCCAACCGATATAGCCGGCCAGGTGGCTCTCGGTGGTGGTGGGGACCAGCACCGCGTCGCCCGGCCCGAATTCCGAGCGCGGCAGCAGCGCGAGTTCCGCCTGCAGCAGGTCGTTGAAATGGCGCCAATCGTCCATGGCGCCGGTGACGGGGTCGTGGTGCAGCTTGCCGTAGGTGCTCGCGGTGAAATGCGGCAGGACCCGCACACCGTCATAGGTCGCGGTGGCAAAGCGGCGGTGGACGACGATGGTCACGGCCTCGCCGCGCGCCCGGGCCTCCCGCGCGATCGCCATGTCATAGGCCAGGTGATGCCCGGCTTCGCCTTCGAGGTTCGGATCGAGGATGACGAGGGCCATGGAACCTATTCGGTAAGGGCGGCGACGAAGGCGCCGAGGGCAGGTGTGCGGGCGAGCGGATAGCGGGCGCAATGGGCGAGCACCACGGCGACCGCCGCGCGCGTCTCCGCCGCACCGCGCGCGGCGAGGAGCATTTCTGCCGTGACGCCGAGCGCGGTGTCGTGCGCCTGCGCGGCCAGCGCCGCCTCGATGCGTGCGCGCGCCGCGGCAAGGTCGTAGGCCGGCCGCCGCGCAGGTGCCCGGATGGCGCGCGGCGCCAGCAGCGCGAGGGATGGCGAGGCGACGGCGCGCGGATGAAAGGCGGCATGGCTGCGCCGCGGCGCGGAAGGCGCGGCGAAGGTCAGGACCTCGCCAGCCTCGGCCTCCACGGCGATGAACGCCGCATCCGCGATCGGGACGAAGGCGCGGCCGCCAGGCAGCAGATGCGCGGCGGCAGGGTCATCCCAGCCCTCGGCGGTGACGGTGACGGTACCGGCGGTCGGGAGAAGCAGCGTCCCGCGAACACCGCCGCCGGGCCCGGGCCGCCAGGAGAGGTCGAGGCGACGGGTCATGGCGCAGGGTGAAGGGGCCTTGCCCCTACGGAGCACGCCACCAAAGGCGGAATGGCCTTTGGCAAGGACAAGCGAAGCCCCTCGCCGGGCCACCGCACACACCGCATCACGACCCAAGCCCCGCATAAAGCGCCGCATGCAGCGCCCCGATGCGCCGCCAATCCAGCGCCTCGGCCCGCGCCCGTGCCGCCGTGCCGAGGGCCGCGGCGGCGCCCGGGTTGGCCGCGATCCCCGCGACCGCCTCCGCCAGCCCCCGCGCATCGCCTGGCGGCACGAGCCGCGCCGCGCCGCCGGTCATTTCCGCCACCCCGCCGACATCGGTGCTGACCACTGGCCTGCCGCAGGCCAAGGCTTCCAGGATGGCGTTGTTCGCCGTCGCGTCGCGCAGCGGCAGCAGCAGGACATCCGCGTCGCGATAGGCCTGGCGCAGCGCCTCATCGGTCAGGCCGGTCTCGACCTCCACGCCGGGTGGCGTGTCGGGCGGCGGGTTGGGCGTGATCAGCCGCAGCCGCGCATCGAGCCCTGCCTGCCGCAGCAGGGCGAGGGTGGTGAAGCTGCTCGCATGGTCGCGCAGCCAATGGCCGACCGAGAGCAGCTGGAAGCCTTCCCGCACGTTGCGCGGTCCCGGGGTGAAGAAGCCGGTATCGATGCCGTGCGGGATGATGTGGATGCGCGCCGGATCGACATGCGCCGCGACGGCCGGGCGCTGCGCCTCGCAAAGCAGCACCACCGCGTCCAGCGCACCGAGCAGGGAGGCATTCAGCAGGCGCGAGAGCATCGCCGCCGGCTGATGGAAGGTCGCCGCCATGGCCGGCCGCCTGCCGCCGGCGAAGAGCCAGCCAGGCAGGCGCGGCAGCAGCCAGAGCGACAATTCCCCATCCACCGCGTGAACGATCTCCGCCGGGCTGGCGGCGCAGGCGGCGAGCAACTCGGCTTCGGCCAGCCAGGCATTGCCCTGCTGCCCGAAGGCCTCGGTGCCGAGCAGCCGGCCCCAGGCGCGATAGTCGTTGGCGCGCTCCTCGGCCAGCGCGGCACCGAGCGGCGTGGCGCGGATATCGGCCTCGATGCCCGGCGGCAGGTGGCGCAGGAACTGGTACGGACCGGACCGCGCGCCGTGATGGTCGTGCCGCGCATGCAGGGCGAGCAGCCGCCGCGTGCCGTCCTTCGCCGGTTCCGGCGCGGCCGCGGCCAGGCCGGCCACCGCCTCCCCGCCCTCGCGCCGCAGCAGCAGATTGGCCGGGAAACGCAGGAAGTCCGGCCCGGGCCGCGCGGAAACCGGCACCGGCGCATGGGCGAAGGCATGCAGGGCGCGGGCATGGGTCGCCGCATCCGGGGCGGTCAGGCGCTGCGGCGGGGCGATGCTCTCGTAAAGCGCGGCGAGTTGCGCGCCGATCACCGGCAGCGCGTTCTCCGCCTCGACCTGCGCGCGAACGGTGGCGCGCAGCACGACGTCGCGATGGTGGCGCGCGACGAAGCGCAGCAGGGTCTCGGCCAGCGCCTCGGCCGTGGCGGCGCCGGCGACCATGCCGCTGATGCCCTCGCGCACCATCTCCGGCAGGCCGCCCACCGGGGTGACGAGGCAGGGCGTGCCGCAGGCCAGCGCCTCGAGCGCGATGTTGGGGTAGTTGTCCTCGAGCGAGGGGATGCAGGCGAGATCGGCCGCGCCGAGGATGTCGGCGAGCACCGCATCCTCCTCCACCTCCCCGAAGGCGAGCGTCGTCAGCCCGTCCCAGGCCGGCAACGGCGAGCGGCCGAAGCCCGCGAGCGCCAGCCGCGCCCCGCGCGGCAAGGCGGCGGCGAGGCGGCCATCCTCATGCAGCCGGCGCAGCGCCTCGATCAGCACGGCGCCGCCCTTGCGCTTCTCCCGGTTGTCGAAGGCGCCGAGCACCAGCAGCAGGTCCTCCGGCCCGATGCCGAAGGCGGCGCGCAGCGCGGCGCGATCGGCGCGCGGGGCGAAGGCGTCGGTCTCGACCGGGTTCGGAATGACGGCGATGCGGCAGCCGCGGAGAATCGTGCTCTCCGCCGCCCGCGCGGCCATCCAGCGCGACGGCGCGACGATCACCGGGCCGGGCGAGGACCAGGCGGCGCGCTTCTCGGCGAAGGCGTTGGGCACCAGCGACCAGGCATCGTGAAGCTGCGGGCAGGCGATGCAGGCGGTGCGATACTGCTCGCAGCCCGCCGGATAGTGGCAGCCCCCGGTCATCGGCCAGAGGTCGTGCAGCGTCCAGACCACCGCGCGGCCCGCGGCCAGCCAGCGCTGCAGCACCGAAGGCGGCACCGACCACGACGTCCAGTGCAGGTGCAGGATGTCGGCGGCGGCGATCAGCGCCTGGCGGTCGAGCGCGAGACCCGGATGCGCGATGGAGAAGAGCGTGTTGGTCGCCTCGCTGCGCACGGTCTGCAGCACGCCCCATTGCACGCGGTCCCGGAGCACGGCGGCGAGCGCGGCTTCGGCGGGATCCTCGATCGGCGTCGGGCGCATCACCACGTCGTCGGGCGCGCGGGCCTCGCCATCGGTGAAGGCGAAGGCGGACAGCAGGCCGGCGGCGCGCACCGCGCGATGCGCGCGACGCCCGGCGCGCCCCGCGCCGCCATCAGGCCCCGTGCTGAGATGGACGACGGTCCTTGCCAAGCCAGAGGCCCCGCTTTCGAGAATCCGCCGCCCCGTTCGCCCGCACCGGCAACACGGCCTTCGCGGGTGCAGCGGTTCCGGGCCTAACGCCGCCGGCAGGGCCGGTCAAGCCGGGCGCGCGGCTTCCGCTGCCGCCGGGGCCATGCGATCCTGTCGGGGTTTGTTCACCCGCGTACCAATGATGGATCCGACCGTCGATCCGCACTGGGCGCCCCCTCGGGAGACGCTGCATTGCCGCTGCCGGAGACCCTTGCCGCCCGTACCCTCGTTACCATCGCGACCCAGCGCAGCGGCACCAAGGCCTTCGCGCAGTCCCTGAACAATGGCGGGCTGGTGCGTTCCGCCTACGAGATCTTCCTGCCCAACAACCCGGCCGGCAGCATCACCCGTGCCTTCGTCGCGCATCTCGGCAAGCATCCGGACTTCGCCTTCTCGCCCGAGGAGATGACCGGCTTCCTCGATGAATTCTTCGCGACGCTGCACGGCTCGACCGATCGCGAATGGCTTCATTTCGATGTCATGTACGACAATCTCGGCGTGCTCTCGACGCTGTGGACCTACCCGATCGGGCTGCCCTGGCGGAACTTCCTGATGGGCTATTTCCGCGCCCGCGGCTTCATCGTGCTGCACCTGGTGCGCGAGGACATCCTGGAATGCTTCGCGAGCAACATCATCGCCCAGACGCGCAACCTCTATCACACGGACAAGGAGATCGCGGGGCGCGAGGAGGCGCCGATCACGCTCGATCGCGAACGCGCGCTGCACTACGTGCTGCCCGTCGCGCGGACGCGCGAACTGGTGCGCGAGGCCTTCCGCGGCAACAAGCGCTGCGTCGAACTGACCTATCCGCACTTCATCGACAATGACCGCATCGCCCCCGCCGCCGCGGCGAAGGTGGCCGCGGCGCTGGGCCTTGGCGCCGAGGATGCGCAGAAGCTGTTCGGTGCCATCCGCATGCGCCCCACCGCGCCCGACAAGCGCAAGCTGATCGCCAATTACGACGAGGTGGCGGCCTATATCGCGCCCTCCCTCGCCAAGCTCGCCGAACCCCGCGGCCCGCGCTGGTAAAGGCGGCCATGGGCGAGGACAGCCTGGTCGCGGCGACCCTTGCCACGATCAACCCGGCCGGCTGGCCGGTGTATCGCATCGATGCCGCGGCCACGGCCGCGCCACCCGCGGGCCCGGCCATCATCCTCATCCGCGATGCCAACGATCCGGCCTTCGATCGCATCAAGCGCGGCCTTGTCGAGATCGCGGTGATCGGCGGTGCGCATCCGGCCTGGATCGGCGCCACGGAAGCCCCGCCCCTGCCCGCCGGCGACAATGGCGCGCTCGTCATCTCCTTCTACACCCGCGCCACGCGCTACGAGGGTTTCGCCGAAAAGCTGCGCGCCAGCCTCGAACGCCACGGCGTGCGGCATGAGCTCATCGGCCTCGACGTGCCCGGCAGTTGGGAGATGGTCTGCGCCTTCAAGGCGGAGTTCATCCGCGAGCAATGGGGCCGCACCGATCGCCCCGTCATCTGGCTCGATGCGGATGCGACGCTGGAGGCGCCGCTCGGGCTGCTCGCCGCACCAGGCGCGGACTTCGCCATCACCAAGCACAATGGCTGGAAGTTTTCCGCCGGCAGCATGCTCTTCGGCCGCAGCGCGGCGGCGGAGACGCTGCTCGACCAATGGGTGCTGCGCTGCCGCGCCGATCCGATGATGTGGGACCAGAACCATCTGGACGCGGCCTGGGCCGATGTCTCGGCCGCGATGCCGCTGGTCACGCGCTGGCTGCCGTCAGGCTACTTCGCCGTCTGGGACCACTACGACGCGGCGAAGCTCGGCCCCGCGGTGGTGATGCAGCACCAGGCCTCGCGCGGGGAGTTCCGCACGGGACGCAAAAGCAGGACAGTGCCGCCGCAGCCCGACGCGCTGCGCGCCGCCCGCCGCGTCAGCCGTTGGACGCGCGGTGCGGACAGCATCTTCCAGGGGCTCGCGCCGCGTGGGGACATGACCGCGTTCGCCGCGCCGATCCGCGCGCTGGCAGCGGATGGCGGGCCGCTCGTCGATATCGGCTGCGGCGACGGCTCGCTCGCGCACGGCTTCGCGCCAGGAAGCTACATCGGCGCCGATCCGAACGCCGAAGCGATCCTCGCCGCTCGCACCGCCATGCCCGGGCATCGCTGGCACATCCTGATGGAGGAATACCCCTTCCCGACCGGCGGCAGCGTGCTGCTGCTCGACGTGCTGGGACAGGCGCCGGAAGCGGCGCGCGCCGAGATCATCGCACGCGCAGCGGATGCGGGGCCGCGACTGATCCTTTGCGATGCGCTGATGAACGGGTGGAGCCCACCGGGATGGAAGGTGGTGCAAGACGAGGTGATGCCCGACGGCCGGGTGGCCGTGGCATGCGAACGGGGTTCGTAGCGGACGGAAGGACGCGTGGGCCGCCGGGCTTTGCTGATTTCTCGCTGTTGAACTGGGGGGCTTTGTCCCTCCAAGCCAGCCGAGCAGAGCCTTCCTGATCATCCGGCGACTGCCGCTGCCGCTGTCAGAGGGGCTTTGCCCCTCCGACACCTCCCCAGCAAAGGCCGAAGGGCCTTGCATACCTCCCTCTACTTGAGGTCGTGCATCCCCCGGCAGAATGGTGCCGAGATCCGCTCTTGCGCCCGAAGCGCGCTGCGTGGGGTTGAGGCAGGTGTGGCGCCCAGCGCCAAGTGTCGGCGGTCCAGCCCACGCAAAGGCTTGGCGGACGCAGGGTCAGAACCCCTCCGACCCTGAACCATGCCCATCAGCGGATGAAGGCCTTTCAACCCTTGGCGCGATAAGGCCCGGCGAAGGGCGAGCCGCCCCTCTCGGGCTCATTCAGCCCAATGGCCCCCGGTCGCCCGAGCAGCCACCCCTGTAACGCATCGCAGCCGGCCTGCCGCAGGGCGCGCATCTGTTCCGCCGTTTCCACCGCCTCGGCTACCACCGTCGCGCCGAGGGCGTGGATCATCTCCGCCACCGCCGCCACCGTCGCGCGCGTCCGGGCCGACCCGGCCTCCGGCCCATCGACGCCGGCCGTGAGCAGCGGATCCAGCTTGACCGTCGCGAAGGGAATGTCCCGCAACACCCGCGCCGAGCCCAGCGCACCGCCGAAATCATCCAGCGCCAGCACGATGCCATGGCCGCGCAGCGCCTGGGCCACTTCGCGGGCCTCGGCCAGGTCACGCACCACCGCTGCCTCCGGCAGTTCGAGCGACAGGCCGCGCGGATCGACGCCGGTCGCATCCAGCGCCGCGCGGACCATCGGCACCGCCTGGCCGGCGCGGATCGCGGCCTCCGACAGGTTCACCGCCAGGAAGGGTCCGCCCGTCTTCCAGGCCGCGCGCAGCCGGAAGGCGGAAACCATCACCCAGGCCTCGAGTTGCGTCTCGCACCCCGCCGAGGCGGCGGCTTCCAGGATCTCGGGCGCGCCGAGCGGGCCGCGTTCCGGATGCTCCCAGCGTAGCAGCGCCTCATAGCCCACCGGCACCAGCGTGCTGGCGGCGCAGATCGGCTGCAGGTCGAGCCGCAGCCCGGCACCGCCCAGCGACAGCACCTCCGCCAGTTCCGCGCCGAGTGCCTGCGGATCCGCCTCGGGCATCGTCTGCGCCACAATCCCGTCCATGCGTCCGTCCGTTCCTTCACCGGGCGGACATCAAGACTCAGGGATCGTTAATGGCCGGTGAGCCTGGGTGAGATGCCCGGCCCGTCAAACGCGAAGCGCGGCCGCGCCCGGACCCTGACACCCCACGGCATGGGTGAGGCAAGGATCACGGGCGGGCCGCGCCCGCCAGTCGATGGATCAACGGCCGCCGGCGGCGACCGCCGATGTCAGCCGACGATCTCGGAGCCGGCGAAGAAATAGGCGATCTCGGCCGCCGCATTCTCCGGGCTATCGGAACCGTGGACCGAATTCGCCTCGATGCTCTCGGCGAACAGCTTGCGGATGGTGCCCTCGGCGGCGTTCGCCGGGTTGGTCGCACCCATCAGCTCGCGGTTCTTCGCCACGGCGTTGTCGCCTTCCAGCACCTGCACCACCACGGGGCCGGACACCATGAAGGAGACGAGGTCCTTGAAGAACGGGCGCTCCTTGTGGACGCCGTAGAAGGTCTCGGCCTGGGCCTGGGACATCTGGATGCGCTTCTGCGCGACGACGCGCAGGCCGTTCTTCTCGAACACCGCGTTGATGGCGCCGGTCAGGTTGCGGCGGGTCGCGTCGGGCTTGATGATGGAGAAGGTGCGCTCGGTGGCCATGGTGGCTGTCCTCGGGTTCTTGCGGGTCGCGGGGCGCATAGACGGCGCAAGGCCGGACCGCAAGCCCATGGCCGTGACGGCGGTTCACGGCCCGCCATGCAGATACGCCGCCAACCCTTGCGCCAGGGCATCGAACACGACGCGGCAGCGCGGATTGCGGGCCATCGCCTCATGCATCGCGACCCAGCAGGGCAGCGGCAGGTCGAAGCCCGTATCGAGCACCCGCACCAGCGCCGGGTCGCGCGCCGCCAACGGCACCTGGCACACGCCGATGCCGAAGCCGGCGCGGATCGCGGCAAGCTGCGCGAGGTCGCTATCCGCTCGCAGGGCGAAGATGGCGCGGTCCATGCCGCTGACGCGCCGGCGCATGGCGTTGATCGCCGCGGTTTCCCGGTCGAAGCCGATCAGCGCGTGGCGGCGCAGCTCATCGAGGCTGCCCGGCACGCCATGCCGGTCCAGGTAATCCCGCCGGGCATGCAGGCCGAGCCGCACATTGCCGAGCCGACGCACCAGCAACGCCTCCTGCCGGGGCTCGACCATGCGCACGGCGATGTCGGCCTCCCGCCGCAGCAGGTCCTCGACCGTGCTGGTCAATGCCAGTTCCAGCACCAGCCCCGGATGCGCCGCGCGGAGCCGGGCGAGGATCGGCGGCAGCACCTCGACGCCGATCACCTCGCTCGCGGTGATGCGTACCGTGCCTCCCACCACACCGCGGCGGCCGGAGGCGGCGCGCAGGAGCGCGGCCGCCTCGGCGGCAATGGCCTCGGCATGCGGGCGCAGTGCCTCGGCCGCGTCGGTCGGGCCCAACCCATGAGCGGAACGGGTGAAGAGCGCCTCCCCGAGCGCTTCCTCCAGCGCATCGACATGCCGCCCGATGGTGGGCTGCGCGACGCCCAGGACCCGAGCGGCGCCGGACAGCGAGCCTTCCTCCAGCACGGCGAGGAAGCTTCGATAGAGATCCCAGCCCGGTTCGCGCGATGTCATGCATTTTCGTATATCATCCGCACAGCTTCATTCAATTCCGTTCAAGGCGTTCCCGCGCGATCACTGTCTCATCGCAGAGAGGAGATCGCGATGACACAGGACAGGACAGCCCTGGTGCTCGGTGCCACGGGTGGGATTGGCGGGGCGGTGGCGCGCGGGCTGCTTGCCCGCGGCTGGCGGGTGACGGCACTGCATCGCCAGGCGGCGAGCCGCGTGGCCCGCCCCGGCCTGACCTGGCTGCAGGGCGATGCGACCGCCGCGGCGGATGTCGCCAGGGCGGCTGAGGGCGCGCGCCTCATCGTCCATGCCGTGAACCCGCCCGGCTATCGCGACTGGCAGCGCCTGGTCCCTGCCATGATCGAGGCCAGCATTGCCGCGGCTTCCCGCCAGGGCGCACGCATCCTGTTGCCCGGCACGGTCTACAACTACGGACCCGACGCCTTCCCCCGCATCGCCGAGGACGCCCCGCAGCACCCGCTGACCCGCAAGGGCGCCATCCGCGCCGCGATGGAACGGCGCCTCGCGGAATCCGGCCTCGACGTTCTGGTGGTCCGGGCCGGCGACTATTTCGGGGCGGAGGCGGGCAATTCCTGGTTCTCCCAGGCCCTGGTGCAGCCGGGCCGCGTGCCGCGCCGCATCCTGCATCCCGGCCGGGCGGGGGTCGGGCATCAATGGGCCTATCTGCCCGATGTCGCGGAAACCATGCTGCGGCTGGTCGAGCACCCCGCCCTGCCCCGCGGCTTCGCCAGTTTTCACATGGACGGCCATTGGGATGCAGACGGCACGGCCATGGCGGGGGCGATCCGCCAGGTCCTCGACCGCCCGGACCTTCCCTTGCGTCGGCTGCCCTGGCCCTTGCTGCGACTGGCGGCCCCGTTCTGGCCCTTCGCGCGGGAGGTGGTGGAGATTGCCCATCTCTGGCGAACCCCGATCCGACTGGACAATGCGAAGCTGCGCGCCCTGTTGGGGAATGAACCGCATACGCCGATCGAGGCCGCGGTGGCGGCGACGCTGCGTGGCCTCGGCTGTCTGCCGCCGCCGGCCCTGCGGGAGGCGGTGTCGTGATTGCCTTACTCGGCCGGGTCTGCGCGATGTCGATCCCGGCCTTCGTGGTCGCGCAATTCCTGCTGGTCGGCCTCGCCGTCTTCGCCGATGGCGCGGCCTGGGGGCTGCATCGCGCGGTGGGCGGCATCATGGCCCTGCCGGTCTTCGGTCTGCTCACGGCAGCCTGGATCGCGCCGGCGCTGCGGCCGCTGCGCGGCGCCGCGGGCATTCTGGCGGGGCTTTACGCCATGCAGTTCGGTTGGCTCGGGATCGGCGCGGTCCTGGCATTGCCGGAACTGCGGGCGATGCATGCGCTGAACGGCCTCGCCATCGCCGCCACGGGCGATGCGCTGTTCCGGCGGCTCAGACAGGCAGGCGGGCCGCTGGGCGGCGCCGGTGCAATGCGCCGCTGGAAGGGCGCCGCCCCATGAGCGCGGCGATAGGGCGGGGATGGGCTTTGCCCCTCCCCGCACCCCACCCCACCAAAGGCCGAAAGGCCTTTGGAAACCTCCACTTGGCGCTGTGCATCACTGGCAGAATGGTGCCGAAATCCGCTCTTGTGCCCCAACACGCTCTGAGGGTTCGGCTTGGGCGCGGCGCCCGGCAGCAGGTTCCCACGGTCCAGGCCACACTGTGGCCAGGGGACCCCATCGACGTTGCGCAGCAACGCCGATGGGGTACCGGCGGGGTGATCCGGAGGGGCGGCGCCCCTCCGGTTCCATCACTCCAGATGCAGAACCATCGATCTCACTCAACCCGCCTGAGAATCCGGATCTCCCGCCCCCGGTTCGGACGGATCGTGGCGGCACCGCTGCCGCCGAGCGGCACGGCATAGAGAGGTAGCGTATCGATCGCTGTGAAGGGGCCCGTCGCCTCGCGGATCACCGCGACGGTTTCGAAGCGCAACTCGGGCGGCAGGCGCTGGACAGCGGTATCCACCGGATCGACCAGGATGTCGCCCGGTGCGATGACGGTACGGGCCCGGTCGAATTCCATCATTCCGGTGCGCCGCGCATACCATTGCCAGCCCCAATGCCCACGATAGAACACCTGCGCCCCGGGGGCCGCGGCCTCCCGCGCCCGCGCCGCCGCCAGCGGGGCAGCATCGCGGTAGAAGCCGGCAAAGGCGCGATCCGCCAGGGCGACGAACAGCGCAGCCCCGGCATAAACGGCAAGCCCCGCCATCGCCCACCCGCCGGGCCGCGCGGCCCGGGGCGCGGGCAGGCCTTGGCACGCCAGCAGGAACAGTGGCGGCACCATCAGCAGCGCATGGCGCGATGCACTGAATGGCGCGAACAGCAGGATGAACAGGCAGCCGCCGCCGAGCCACAGCGCCAGCGTTCCGACGCCGCTCCCGCGCTCGGCCTCGATCAGGGCGCGCCAGGGAAGCGGTGCCGCCAGCGCCGCGCCGAACACCTGGATGCAGCGCAGCAGGGCGGCCATCCCCACCACTCCGACCGAGGCCGTAAGAAGCAGGTTGACCGGCAGCCAGGGCGTGACCGCCGCCGTTCCCGCCGCCGCCTGCCCCGCCAGCGCCGCGAACGCCAGCCCCGCCCCCGCCAGCGCGATACGCCGTGCCCCGCCCGTCCGCGCCAGCACCAGCACGCCGACCGGCAGGGTGAAGACCCCGAAGGACTCCGCCAGGTCGAGCCAGCGCGCCGCCCGCTCCCACAGGCCCGACCCCAGGCCGGGCCGCTGCGCGATATGCGCCGCGCCATAATCGGCGATGTTGAAGGCCGACCAGGCGAGGATCGCGAGCAGCGGCAGCCAGGCCGCCGCCACCGTCCGCCAGCCCCGCCTGACGCCCCCCGCCCAGAGCAGCGCGGGATAGGCGAAGAGGCTCGAATACTTGGTCAGCACCGCCAGGCTGAGGATCGCGAAAGCGCCGACCGGCCGCGCCGCCGTCGCAAGCAGCGTCGCGGTCAGCAGCAGCGCGAGGAGCGGCACATCCACCATCGTGTTCTGGTTGACCAGCACGCCCGGGCTGATCGCGACGCAGAAGGTCAGCAAGGCTGCGCGGTCCGGCGCGAAGCGCAGCGCCAGGGCATGCATCGCGACGATCGCCCACAGCGTGAAGGCGGCCAGCAGCAGGTGCATCGGCAGTTCGGCGAAGCCGAATAGCGCGCCGACCAGGGCCATCGCATAGAAGTAGAGATGCGGCTGGTTGGTGACGAAGATCGGCTCCGCGCTGTCGTCCCAGTTCAGCAGGCCGCTCATCGGCCGCCAGGGATGGGCCGCGATCCACTGCGCGATCTCGAGATGCGCGGTGTCGTCGATATGGAAGGCCTTGGTCAGGTTGATGGCGGTGGCGATGACCCACAGCGCCGCGAGGAACACCCCGTCGTCGCGGACCCGGCGCCGGCCGGATCCGGGCCATGATTCGGCATGGAAAGGCATGGCGGACTGTCGGATGGCCCGGCGCGATTCGCAACGGGCCGCCCCGGCTCACGGCATGGCGTGCCAATCCGCCTTGCCTGCTCTAAAACCCCGCCCCCATGACCGTCCTTTCAATCCGCGACCTGACCATCCGCGTTGCCGGCCGGCCGCTGCTGGAGGGTGCGAACCTGCAGATCGACGATGGCCGCAAGGTGGGCCTGGTCGGGCGCAACGGCGCCGGCAAGTCCACCCTGCTGCGCGCCATCACCCACGACCTCCAGCCCGATGGCGGGGAGATCCGCCTCGCCCAGCGCGCGCGCATGGCCCATGTCGCGCAGGAAGCGCCGGGTGGCGACGAGGCGCTGCTCGATGTCGTGCTCGCCGCCGATACCGAACGGACGGCGCTGATGGCGGAGGCCGAGACCTCCACCGATCCCGCGCGCCTCGCCGAGATCCATGACCGGCTGATCGCCATCCGCGCCGACAGCGCGCCGGCGCGGGCGGGGGCGATCCTGTCCGGCCTCGGCTTCGATGCGGCCGCGCAGGCACGGCCATCGAGGGAATTCTCCGGCGGTTGGCGGATGCGCGTGGCGCTCGCCCGCGCGCTGTTCCTCGAACCCGAATTGCTGCTGCTGGACGAACCGACCAACCACCTCGACCTCGAAGCGACCATGTGGCTGGAGACCTGGCTGCAACGCTTCGCGGGTGCCGCGATCGTGGTCAGCCACGACCGCGGGCTGCTGGAACGCTGCGTCGATTCCATCGCGCATCTCGATCAGCGGAAGATCACGCTCTACCAGGGTAATTTCGCGACCTTCGTGCGCATGCGCGCCGAGCGCGCGGCGCAGCAGGCCGCCGCCAACGAACGCATCGCCGCCGAGCGCGCGCATATCCAGTCCTTCATCGACCGCTTCCGCTACAAGGCGTCGAAGGCGCGCCAGGCGCAGTCGCGCATCAAGGCGCTGGAACGCATGCCGGCGATCGAGGCGGTGGTCGAGGACACCCCCGTCCGCTTCGCCTTCCCGTCATCGGAAGAACTGCCGCCGCCGATCCTGTCGCTGGATGGCTGCTCGGTCGGCTATGGCGGGGCGCCCATCCTGCGCAACCTGACGCTGCGCCTCGACCAGGATGACCGCATCGCGCTGCTGGGTGCGAACGGCAACGGCAAGTCCACGCTCGCGAAGCTGCTCGCCGGCCGGCTGAAGCCCGAAGGCGGCACGCATTTCCGCAACGCCAAGCTGCGCGTCGGCTACTTCGCGCAGCATCAGGCGGAGGAACTGGATCTCGCCGGCACGCCGCTCACCCACATGCAGGCGGCGCTGCCCAAGGCGACGGAAACGCAGTGCCGATCGCAGCTCGCCCGCTTCGGCCTCGATGCCGATCGCGCCGACAACCGCATCACCGCGCTGTCGGGCGGCGAGAAGGCACGCCTGCTGCTCGCGCTGACCACGCGCGATGCACCGCAGCTCCTGATCCTCGACGAACCCACCAACCACCTCGACATCGATGCGCGCGAGGCACTGGTGAAGGCGCTCGCCGATTATTCGGGCGCGGTGGTGCTGATCACCCACGACCCGCATCTGGTGGAACTCGCCGCCGACCGGCTCTGGCTCGTGGCGGACGGCACGGTCACGAATTTCGACGGCGACCTCGACGACTATCGCGCGCTGCTCGCCGAACGTGCACGCGGCGGGGCGAAGGCCGAGAACGGCGACGCCCGCGCCGAGGCACGGCGCGAGCGCGCCGGCACGCGCGTCGCCACCGCCCCCCTGCGCGCGCGGCTGAAGGAGGTCGAGGCCGCGCTCGACAAGCTCTCCCGCGAGGATGGGCTGATCGAGAAGCGTCTCTCCGACCCGACGACCTATGCCCGCTTCAAGCCCGAGGACATCACCTGGGCGAACACCCGCCGCGCGGCGATCGCAAAGGACGTCGTGGCGCTGGAGGAGGAATGGCTGGAGCTGTCGGCGCAACTCGACGCCGCCTGAAGGTCACGCAGGGCGGCGCGCTCCCACGCTCGGAGGGGCGGCGCTTTACATTGACAGGCTGGACCGAGAGGGGCTTTGCCCCTCTCCCCAGCAAAGGCCGAAGGGCCTTTGCTGGCTGGGGTCCGGGGAGGGACAAAACCCTTCCCCGGCCTGCCATCGCCGCATTGAGCCACCGGCATCATTCCCGGCCGCCCCGGACCGGCCCGCGCGAGCAGGCGACGAGGTGCGCGGGACGCGGCACCAGCCCGTGACGGGCATTGAGCCCGACCACCTCCGGTGCGGCATGCGCGTAGATGGCGGTACACGGAAAGGCATCCAGGCAGGATCGGATCAGTGCCCCGCCGACGCCGCGCCGCCGTTGGCAGGGCAGAACCGCGACCTCGGCGAGGTAGGTGAGCAGAACCCCATCGCCGAGCGCACGCGCATAGCCGGCGAAGCGGCCATCCAACTCCGCTATCGCGATCCAGCAGGAACCGGCGAAAGCGCGCCGGACGACGCCTTCCTCCGCCGCCGCCCCCTGACCCCAGCCGATCTCGGCCCAGAGCCCGACGATGGCGGGAACGTCCCCTGCCGTCAGGACATGACGCAGAACAATGCCGCCGGGCCTCGCCGATGGCGCGGTCATTGGCGGCACGAACGGTATCGCGCGCGGGGCTGATACAGCGGTCGCGCGCGACACCAGGATTCGGTCACCAGGTCAGCCCAAAGGCCGCCCGGCAGGATGGCGCCATCGGTGAACATGGCGTGCAGAATAGCGTGCCGATCCGCCGCGCCGATACGCCCGGCCCGGCACGCCTGTCGATGCTGCCGCAACGGGCCTCAGGAAAGCGGCTTGCGCTTCTCCTTGGGACAGGCGCGGACCTGTTCGTCTTCCAGTGTCCGCCGCATGAAGGTCGGCCACAGCGCGCGGCCGGTGGACGGTTCCGGTGCGACATCCCGCTTGGGCGGGACGCGGACGGCCTGCTCGGCCGGCCGGGGTGGTGCGATGTTTGCCATCTAGCCCCTCCCTCAACTGCAGGTGCGTAGCCTAGGCCCCCGGGCGAGCGGAATACAACGAAAGGATGTGTGACATGCACGCAACGCCACTGGACCGGCCGTGCGCGATGCGCCAACACGCCTTGGTGAACGGCGCGCCGCGCCAACCGGGAGAGAAGACCGCCATGATCCGCCGCCGCGCGCTGCTCGCCACGCCTCTCATCGCCCTGCCGGCCCTTGCCCGCGCCCAGGCCTGGCCGTCGCGTCCGGTGCGTAT
>JAYSDS010000020.1:24774-59597 GCA_041914265.1 Roseomonas sp. | reverse complement strand
TTCCAAATGATACAATCATTTGGCGGGGTGGTTTGGAGGGGCGGCGCCCCTCCAACTTCCGCCCGCATCCGCCATTACCCAGGGCCGTTCGTATAAGCCGCTTGCGGCGCCCGTCGATCAGTCCCCCTGGGCAACGCCACCGCGACGGCCGGCGCCTGGACCGGGCGGCGTCGTGGCGTCGTGTCGGCCTGAGGTTCCATCAGCACCGCCGAGCGCCGCACCTGGTGCAGCAGCGAAGCGCTGACAGCGAGCAGGAAGTAGAACATCGGCTGGAAGGCGATGCCGATGAAGGCGCCGCAGGCGAGGAAGATCGCCAGCGACGCCCGCAGCGCCTTGGCGAGATCACCCGCCCATTCGAAGCCCGGCATGCGTCGCGCCCGCCGGATGACCTCCTGTTGTGCCAGCAGGGCCGCCCCGACCATGCCGAAGAAGAGGGCGAAGCCCAGCCAGCCCTGCTCGCCCAGCACCTCGAAGTAGATGCTGTGGAAAGCCCGCCCGATCACGGTCTGGGGGCCTTCTTCATCCGGTGTCGGCGGCAGCACGATGCGGCTGATCTCCGACACGCCGAAGCCGCCGCCGAAGGGATGTTCCTGAACGTAGCGGAGCGTCCATTGCCAGACGAGCAGCCGCGTCAGCGCCGAGGATTCCTGTCGATAGTCGCGGATGGTCGAGATGCGCTCGGTCCAGGCATCCGTCGTCAACAGGGCAACGCCCGACACGCCGATGCAGATCGCGAGCGCCGTGAGCCATTTGCGCCGCGACTGGAGCAACAGGAAGACCGCGAGCACCGCCATGCCGATCAGGGCCGTGCGCTGGTAGGTGCCGACCGCGGCCACGACGGCGGCGATGGCGAGGCCGAGATAGAGAAGCCGCGTCAGGCGGATGCGCGGCATCACCCGCGTATGCTTGCCGAGGAACAGCGCGATGGGCACCAGCAGCAGCGCCGCGGTCGCCAGGGTGGCGCCTTCGGCAAGGCCGCTATTGCCCTGGATCAGGCCGAGATTGTGGCCGTAGCCGCCGCCCGCGATGATCGTCTTGCCGGCGAAGGGCAGGAAATGCGCGGCGATCGCCAGGAGATAGACCTGGAGCAACGCCTCGATCTGCACGCGGGAGCGGATGACGAGCGGGATGAAGGCGGCGAAGACCATCGTCTTGAACGCCCAGTTCCATTTCCACCACGCCGTTGTCGGCACGGCCGCCCAGTATGCGGTGCTCAGCGTGCACCAGAGCGCGAAGAGCAGCATGAGGACCACGATCGGTCCCGGCCGCGCGGGTTCGCGCCGGTCCAGCATGAACCAGCCGCCCACCGCCGCGGCACCCATCATCATCGAGACCGGCAGGCTGGTGAGCAGGCCATAGGACACTTCCTGAGGCCGGAAGGCATCGACCCAGACATAGCCGAGGGCGAGCACGAAGGGCGCCGCCGCTCCGAGGACCAGGAAGCCGCCATAGACGGCAAGCAGGAGTAGATCGCGCATCTCAGTCCGGCCCGCTCACCGACCCCTGCCGGCCCGGGCCCGTTCGCGCCATCCCTGCGCGGGGCGCGGCGCCTGGTCTTCCGGGCCCGCCGCCGGCGGCGTCGCCTGCTCAGGACCAAACCACGGCAACACGGCGTCGAGACGCATCGCGCGATAGGCAATCACGATGCACATGCCGGCGCTGAAGAGGATGACCAGGGCATCGATCATGCGTCGATCGGCTTCATTGGATTCAGCGGGTTCATGCAGCGGCTTCCGGCGGTCTCGCAAAGGTCCGAGGCGAGGATGCGCCTGATGCTCCGGACGCCAAATCATGCACCAGCCCGGCGACGGAACAAAGCGTTCCCGGCCCTCATGGCCACATTCGTCGCCTGGGCGACGGGCAGATCATCGGCCGGAATCGCGCGTCGTGGTCCCCTGCCCGGCCTCATGCAGATCGCGGTGGCGGAGCGTCACGCGGATTGGCGACGAATCGGTGGTCGCCGCGCGCGCTGAACCCATTGGTTGTGCTCGTACCAAATGATGCAATTCTTGATGTGCAGCCCCTGCCTGCCTGCGCGCCAATTCCGCCTCGAGCGGGGCCGCCCCCTCGCTTCGCCCAAGAACCGACACATTCGTTTCGATGATTGGTTTGGCAATTTTCCCACAGATGATATCTGTAAAGAAAAGAACCGCTCTTACGCGCATGACAGAAATAATAACTGCAATGCTATTCTGTAATTATACATGAATTATCATTGGCTTTTTCATATAAATCGAAGCGATTCCGTGTCTTGATAGCCACATTGTTTGCCATATGAGATATATGATCTGTGTGCGATTGCGAGATTAGTATTGACCGGCCGCGCAATGCTGATCCAACAGGTGCAACCCCGGGTAGTCCCCCGCGCATCAACCTGTGGAACAGAGCATGTCCGGATCAATCCAACTCCCGTCCTTTGCGGCCCTCGGCGCGTCGGATGTCGCCGCGCTGAAGGTGCAGAATGCCGGCAGTGGCGTCCTCGCCAGCGGCCTGACGACCTTCGGCCAGGTCTTCGAGCAAGGATCCCTTGCCACCACCGAGGGCCTCGTCGCCCGGATCGGGCAGACGAACGTCGCCGTCCAGGTCGACGTGAAATCCACCTGGGAGGACGGCTCGGTCAAAATGGCCGTCCTCACCTTCACCCGGCCGCAGCTTGCCGCGGGCGCCGAGGTCGATGTCGTGCTCGCCCGCTCGGCGGCCGCTGCCGCGGCTGCCGTCGACCTCGCCGCCGTGATCGACAAGCACAGCTTCACCGTCGACCTCACCCTCCAGGGCAAGGCGACCCAGACGATCGACGTCCTCTCCGCGCTCAAGGACGCGATCGCCGCGGGCAAGGCCTCCTACTGGCAGGAAGGGCCGCTCGCCAGCCAGGCGCGCGTGGAGATCCCCGTCGGCGGGTCCCAGCGCCTCATCTTCGACGTCACCGCCTGGAAGAGCGGCGAGATCTCGGTCGAGGCCCAGTTCAACAACGACCTCGCCATGGGAACGACGGGCGGCAGCGTCAGCTACACCGCGGTCGTGCGCATGGACGGCAAGGTCGTCGACAACGAGACGGTGAGCCAGGCGCAGTACCAGAACTGGCACCAGAGCTACGCCTCGGGCACCGCCGATGGCGGCCAGGGGCTCGGCGATCCGTCCGCCGGCTGGCTGAACATCCGCCACGACATCGACGCGCTCGAGGAAACGGGCGCCATCGCCAACTACGACCTCTCGCTCGGCGTCAGCCAGTCCCTGCTCAATTCATGGCTGACGGCGTCCCAGGCGGCGAGCTGGGACAGCCCGCTCGCGGTCAACGGCCTCACGCAGTACATGCCGATGACCGGCGCCCGGTCGGATATCGGCATCGTCACGCAGGCGAATGCCGGCTGGCTCATCACGCAGGATGCGCGGGCGGCGGCCTATGCGCTGGGCCAGGCGGAAGCGGCGAGCTCCGTGCCGTGGCATTTCTGGAACGCCGCGGCCGGCACCTGGCTCAACACCGACGCCTATCCGAAGCTCTGGACCGACCCGCGCGGCGGCACCGGCAAGGCCGGTGTGAGCAGCTCCACCGGCCTCACGCAGCAGGTCTCGACCAGCACCGGATGGACGGTCGATACCGCGCACCAGCCCGAGATTTCCTTCGTTCCCTACATCCTGACCGGTGAGCGCTGGATCCTCGACAACCTGAACGCGCAGGCCTCCGCGGCCATCCTCGCCGCCTGGCCCGACTCCCGGCTGGGGACCACCGACCTCGTCGTGCAATGGCAGCAGGTGCGCGCGGCCGCGTGGAGCCTGCGCCAGATCGAGAACGCCGCCTTCGCGAGCCCGGATGGCAGCGCGGAGCAGTCCTATTTCCGCAGCGCGGCCGATGCGAACTGGGCTTGGCTCGTCTCCCAGATCCCGCAATGGACGAAGGACCAGGGCGAAGCCTATGGCTGGGTGCCCGGCGACTACGGCACGGCCGGTGCCCTGCCGCCCTGGCAGCAGGACTATTTCGCTTCGACCGCGATCGCCGCGGCCAAGCGCGGCAGCGCCGACGCGCTGACCTTCCTGAAGTGGCAGGCGAACTTCCTGATCGGCCGCTTCACGCATGAGGCGAGCGGCTTCAACCCGCGGGACGGCATCGCCTACAACATCGCCGTCGACAACCCGAGCACCTCCGTCCCCTACAAGACCTGGGCGGAGATCGGCGCGAAGACCGTCGCCGCGGGCTGGTCGAACGGCTCAGGCTGGAGCACCTCCGACAACAACTACGGCCAGCTCGCGCTGGCCACCCTTGCCGGCATCTACGAGCTCACCGGCGACCAGGCGGCGGCGGACGCGTATTGGAAGCTGATCGCGCTGAACCCGCCCTACACCAGCGATTCCGCCTACCTCAACGATCCGATCTCCGCCATCGATGCGCCGCCGACCAGCGGCGTGGCGAAGACGGCCGGCGCGACGGCCGCCTCCCTGCTCGGCGGGAGCGGGAACGATTCCCTCACCGGCGGCGCCGGCAACGACACCCTCTCCGGCGGGTCGGGCGATGATCGCCTCATCGGCAATGGCGGGCATGACAGCCTCGTCGGCGGCAGCGGGAATGACAGCCTCTGGGGCTCCGACGGCAACGACACGCTCGATGGCGGCACCGGGACTGACCGCATGACCGGCGGCACGGGCAATGACGTCTACATCGTCGACAGCCCGAACGACGTGGTGGTCGAAGCGGCCAACCAGGGCGACGACCTCGTGATCGCTTCCGCCTCCTTCACCCTGAGCGCGAATGTCGAGCGCCTGACACTGACTGGCACCGGCGACCTGAGCGGCACGGGCAACGGGCTGGCCAACACCATCACGGGTAACGCCGGCAACAACGTGCTGAGTGGCGGCGCCGGCAACGACACGATCATCGGGGCCGCCGGGGCTGATTCGATCTATGGCGGCACGGGGGCCGACAGCATGGTCGGCGGCACCGGCAACGACTGGTACTGGGTCGACAACGACGGCGACAAGGTGGTCGAGGTGTCCGGCGGCGGCCGGGACCGCATCATCAGCACCATCTCCATCACGCTGCCGGCCGAGGTCGAGGACCTCACCCTTTCCGGCTCGAAGGCGATGACCGGCACGGGCAACGCCCTCAACAACCAGATCTTCGGCAATGTCGGCGAAAGCGTGCTGCGGGGCATGGAGGGCGACGACACGCTCTTCGGCGTCGGCCCCGGCGCGGACACGCTCGATGGCGGCACCGGGGCGGACCGCATGCTGGGCCAAGCCGGCGACGATCTCTACATCGTGGACAATGTCGGCGACACGGCGATCGAGACGGCGAACGCCGGCATGGACACGGTGCAGTCGAGCGTCACCTACACGCTGCGCCCGAATGTCGAGGTCCTCGTCCTGACCGGCACCACCGCGATCAACGGCACCGGCAGCGTCGACAACAACCTCCTCATCGGCAATTCGGCGGCAAACGTCCTGTCCGGCATGGCCGGCAACGACACGCTGATCGGCGGCGGCGGGGCGGACACGCTCACCGGCGGTGCCGGCGCCGACCGCTTCCATTTCGACAAGGCCTCGGAATTCGGCGACCGCATCACCGATTTCGCGCATGGGGTGGACCACATCGAATTCGCCCGCGCGGCACTGGGCAACCTGGTCCCGGCCGGCGACCTGGCCGCGAGCGCCTTCGCGACCGGCACCACGGCGACCACCGCAGGCGCGAAGTTCCTCTACGACGGGGCGACCGGCGTCCTGCGCTGGGATGCGGACGGGTCAGGCAGCACGGCGCCCATCGTGGTGGCGACCCTCACGGGCGCACCCACGTTGACCGCGGACGACATCTTCATCACCGCCTGAGCCCCACGCGACGGCGTCGTAGAAGGCGGCGAAGGCCTGGAACATCGCCTCCTGGTCGTAGTCGCGCTCCGCCTTGGCACGGTTTTCCGCGCCAAGGCGCTCCCGGCGCCCGCTGTCCAACAGCAGCGGGCGCAGCACCGCGGCCAGGGCGGCGTCGTCGCGGGCAGCCAGCACGCCCTCGCCGGCGGCAGGCAACATGGCGCGAAGGTCGCCCACCTCCGTCGCCACCACCGGCAGGCCGGTGGCCATCGCCTCGAGCACCGAGAAAGGCATCTGCTCGGTGTCCGAGGACAGCGCGAAGATGTCGAAGGCGCGATACGCCGCGGCGGGATCGGCGACGCGCCCGGCAAACAGCACGGCGTCACCAAGCCCGCTGTCACGCGCCAGTTGCTCGAGCGCGCCGCGTTCCGGACCGTCTCCCAGGATGGCGAGGCGCAGCGCCACGCCCTCCGCCTTCAGCCGGGCGGCGGCGCGGATGAGGCGCCCGATGTTCTTCTCCGGCCGCAGCGCGGCGACGGTGCCGATCAGCGGCCCCTCCCCCGCGACCGCCATCGGCGCGGCCGGCCCATGCGGCGTGAATCGGCCGAGGTCGAGCCCATTGGCCAGGTGATGCAGCCGTCGTTCCGGCAGCTTCCACTGGTCCCGGGCGATGCGCAGCAGCAGGGTGGAGGGCAGCAGCACCTCGCTCCGGCGCAGGACGAGGCGCCGCGTGAGCACCCGGCGCCGGATCTGGCCTGTGCTTTCCTCTGGGCCGAAGCCATCCTCCGTGTGCAGATGCGGCAGGCCGGGCGGGATGAGGTTCGCCATGGCCCATTCGATGCTGCCCCAGTTGCTCGTCACCAGCGCATCCGGGCGCAGCTCGCGCAACGCACGGCGGATGGCCAGGAGCCGCGCCGGCAGGCCGCCAGCCATCTGCGGCGGCGCGATGAGGGTGACGGGCACCTCCGGCGCCAGGCGCGCCGCGCAGTCGTGGCGTCCGTCGAGGGCGAGGATGGCGTGCCGCCAGCGCGGCCCGAAGCGGTTCGCGATCGCGCAGAACCGGACCTGCGCCCCGCCGACGGCGAAGCTCGGGAAGACATGGAGCAGCAGCGGAGCGGTCATGGCTGCACGTCCTGGACGATGGCGCGCGGCGTCGCGTCCGGGCTGCGCCGGCTGAGTTCGGCCTCGGCCAGTGCCGCCACCCGGCGGGCATTGCCGGCCCAGGTCAGGTCGCGGCGCAGGATCTCGGCCCGCGCCGCGGCGCCGAGGCGTCGGCGCAACGCCGGATCGGCGATGAGGCGCTGCAGGGATTCCGCGAAGGCCTCGGGCCGCGCGGGGTCGAACAGCAGGGCGGTGCGTTCGTGGTCCAGCACCTCGCGCAGGTTGGGCTGGTCGGGGGCGATGATGGCCCGCCCCGCGGCCATGTATTCGAAGACCTTGAGCGGCGAGGCGTAGTCCACCGAGGCCGGCTGCAAGGCGATGTCGAAGCCGGCGAGCAGGCCCGGCACCGCGTCGCGCGCGGCGAGGCCGGTGAAGCGCACGCGTTCCGCGACACCGAGTTCCGCGGCGAGCCGCTCCAGCCCCGGTCGCGCCGGTCCGTCTCCGACGACGACCAGTTCCAGCGGCGGCCCGTCGCGCCGCTCGGCGACGAGCCGGACGACGCGGTCGAGCCCGTGCCAGTCCCGGACGAATCCGACAAAACCGAGCCGCACGGGGGCTGTGGGGTCGGGCGCCGCGGGCTCCGCGGGCGCGGGGAAATCCTCGAGATGGATGCCGTTCGGCACGATGGTGATGCGCGCCCGCGCCACGCCGGCGGCGACGATGCGTTCGGCGAGCGCCTGGGTGACGGGCAGCACGCGGTCGGCAGCGCGCCAGACATGGGTCTCGCAGGCCCGCGCGAGAGCATGCAGACGCAGATTGCCATGCCGCGTGCGTTCCTCGGCCAGCGGCGAATTGACCTCGAGCAGCAGCGGCAGCCGCGTCCGCCGGGCCAACCAGGCGCCGGCGAGGAAGAAGAGGTTGGCGCGCTCATAGATGATATCGGGGCGGAAGCCGCGCGCGGCGCGGTGCAGCCGGAGATAGGCAGGCAGGCTGTAGGCGAGTTCGAGCAGTTCCACGGCGAAGCCCGGCAGGCGGCGGCGCAGCAGCGCGACCAGCCGGCTCTCCCCGCCGAGCGAGGCGGTCTCGTAGAGGCCCGGGCCGACGACCAGCACCTCATGCCCGGCGGCGCGGAAGGCGGCAACCATCGCTTCGAGGTGAACCCCCTGCCCGTCATGGGATTGGATGCGGTGGCTGTAGAGGATTCTCATCGCGTGTTCTCTCTCGTGCCGCGGTGTCCGAAGAGGCCGAGCAGGCGCCGCCGCCCTCGCCCGGCCGCATGGCGGGCCAATGCCAGCATGCCCGCCGCATTACGTGGGTCGGCCACCAGCAGGCCGATGCGCTGCCGCCAGTCGCGGGCCCAGAGGCGCTTATAGGCCTCCTCGCCGCGGCCGAGGTCGATGCCGCTCACACCTTCCTCGATCAGCCAGGCGACCATGCGCGCCGTGAGGGCGGTACCGGGCGAGAGGTGCCGCGCCGCCTCGTCATGCAGCATGACCGTGGCCGTTGCCCGCCCCCCGGAGAGGATCCAGGCCTGCACCGCGAGCGCCTGGCCGCCCTCGCGCTTGCGCAGGATGCCCAGGCGCAGGATCCCGGCATCGGCGGCCGCCCGCATCAGGGCGGCGCTGAAGCCGGGCGCCGGTTCCAAGGGCCGCCAGCTCCGCAGGCGCACGGCCTCGAAGGCCGCGATGCCGTTCTCGAGGGCGAGGCCCGGCGCCTGCACCGGCTCGAACAGCGTCTCCGCCTCCCAGCGCGCCCGCTTGCGGCGCAGGATGCCGCGCAGCGGCTGCTCGCGCGCCGCAAGGTAGTCCTGCCAGGTGATGCCCGCGGGCAGGGCCTCGCTGTAGGTGCCGAAATTGCTGAAGCGCTGCACCGTCAGCCCCGCCCGCCACAGCCCGGCGCAGAAGACGTCGAGCCACGGCTCCTCGGGACGGATCGCCTTGAGCTGCACCGGCCTGTGGCGCCGCAACAGGGAACCGAGCTCGGCCGCCGCCGCCTCGACCGCCTCGGGTCCCGCCCAGGCCGCGATCAGGGGGCGCCATGTCAGGCTGTAGGGCGTCGTCAGGCTCCGCAGATACCCATCCACCTCCAGGAGGGGCACCGCCATGGTCCCGATCGGCCCGACGAGCGCGAGCCACGCGATGCTGCGCGCGGGCAGCGCATGCCGCAGCACTGTATCGTACCAGAGCCGGCTGTCGCAGATCTCCAGGGCCGGCGGGGCCAGCAGCGGGGCCGCCGCCGCTGGCATGCCCTCGCCGCCCATCCGCAGCATGCCATGCGCGAAGGCCGGCTTCGCCGGACCGCTCGGGCGGCTGCCGGGCATCGGCTGTGACATCATCGGCCGTCCCGCACGAGGTAGACGAGCCGTCCGGCCCATTCGCGCAGGGCGAGCCAGCTCATCGCGAGATGGTCGGGGCGCGGCACCAGGTCGCTGATGCGCCCCTCGGGCCCGGCGAGGTGACGGACCGGCGCGGGGGAGACGGGAAAGGATTCTCGCGCGAAGGCCTCCATCGCGCGCGGCATGTGCCAGGCATGGGTGACGAGCGCCGCGGCCGTGATGCCGTCGGCGCGCAGCATCGCCGCGCTGAGTCGCGCATTGTCGTGCGTGTCGCGCGAGGCGGATTCGATCCAGCGCGCGGTCACGCCGAAATCGGCGGCAAGGCTCGCGGCCATCAGCATCGCGAGCGGCGGCCCGTCCCGCCCCACGGGGCCGCCAGCGACGAGGACGGGCAGGCCGAGGCGACGATGCAGGGCAGCGCCGGCGCGCAAACGTTCGAGGGTGAGCGGACCGACATCCGGCCCGCCCACGCCGCGCGCCACCTCGGCACCGAGGATGACGATGGCGCCGGGGCTGGGCGGATCGCCCGGCGTGGGCGTGGCATGATCCAAGCCAGCCGTGAGGAAGCGCGCGGCGAGCGGGGTCGCCAGCAGCAGCACCAGGCCCGCCGAGAGCGCGGCGGCGAGAGCAGCCCGGCGACGCCCGCGCCATCCGAGCAGCCCGAGCGGCACCACGATCGCGACGAGCAGCAGGGGCGGCAGGCCAAGGCTGCCGACCAGGTTCCGCAGTTCCGCCATCATGCGGGCACCCTGTGGAAGAGGGTGGCCGCATCCGCGCGATCGCGCCGGCGGGCGAGTTGGTCCCGGGCAAGCGGCAGGATGGTGGATCCGGCGCCGCGAAGATCATTTGGGACGCGCAACCGCACGGGGTGGCCGATCAGACGGGACACGTTCCGCAGGATTCCCATGAGCACAGATACAACTACTATAATATTACCTCCGACGACATGCCGCGCCACGCGATAGAATCGGCCTGACAAGACACTATTAAAAGGAAACACAATCATCGCACAGCCGCACGTTTGTCTGCCGTTTCGCGCATTTTTGGCTTGTCGAAATGAAAATTTCTACTCAAATTATTTCCTGTTTCGGTATTTTCGACGATCGTCGATGCGGGCTGGCGGGTGACACATGATCAGGAGTGATGCGTCAGACGATCGCGCGGTCACGCGCCGGGTGGGCAGCGCCCCACAGCGGCCTTGGCTTGCCTCCCCGACCCTCCGGTCGGAGGGCGTCCGGGAGACCCCCCGGATGACGGAGCGCTGAGTCATGGCTGACCCCCGGGTGTCCGTGGTGATCCCGGCCTTCAACGCGCTCGGCACGATCGACCGGGCCGTCAGGAGCGCGCTTGCCCAGACCTTCCCGCCGCATGAGGTCATCGTCGTCGACGACGGGTCGCCGGACGATACGGCGGCGCATATCGCGCAGCACTATCCTTCGGTCCGGCTGCTGCGGAAGGAGAATGCCGGCCCCGGCATCGCCCGCAATGCCGGGGCCGCCATCGCCACCGGGGAATGGCTCGCCTTCCTCGATGCCGACGATGCCTGGCTGCCGGGCAAGCTCGAACGGCAGGTCCGCGAGACCATCGGCCCGCGGGTCGGCGTGGTGGCGTGCCGCTGCGTAGGGCAGCGGCGCCCCGCCTTCATCGCCGCGCCCGGCTTCGACGAGCTGTGGGAGAACAACCGGATCGCCATGTCGTCGAGCCTGGTGCGACGGGCGGCCTTCGATCAGGCGGGCGGGCTGTGGGACCGTCTCTGCGAGGACTACCATCTGTGGCTGCGCCTGACGGGGCTCGGCTGGACGATCGCGAACTGCCCCGAGGAACTCGTCATCTACGCACCCACCGCGCTCAGCCTGTCGCGGCGGATCGAACGGTTCGCGGAAGACGAGATCGATTGCCTGCGCGACGTGGCCGAGCAATTCGACCTGCCGCGCGAACGGCTGCTGCCACGCCTCGCCGCGAGTTGCCTGCGGCACAGCCGCGGCGCGGTACATTACCGCCAGATGCCGACGGCACGCAGGCTGGCGCTGCGCTCGCTGCGATACGCGGTGTCGGTGCCGCAGCTCACGACGCTTCTGCTCGCCTTCACGCCCGCCGCCCTGCTCGATGCGCGGCGGCGGGCGCTGGGCGTGCCGGCACCCGCCGGGCAATGAGGGAGGAACGCATCTTGCGCAGCACGCGTGATCCGGCCTCGCCGACGGACCGATCTTCCCCCGGTGTTGCGGATCACAGCCCGGGGCTGCGGCAAGTGCTGGTGATTGAAGGACTTCCGGCGGCGCAGGGGACTGAGCCCGCTTTACCGGAAGCGGCACAGGCGGAGGCGACACCATGAGCGCGAGCGGCAGCGAAGACATGAACGGACCAGCGGGCGCCATCGCCGTGTCGGTGTGCGTCTGCACCGCCAACCGCGCGAACGAGCTGACCTTCGCGCTGGAGAGCCTGGCCCGCCTGCGCATGCCGCCAGGGCGCGCGGTGGAGTTCATCATCGTCGACAATGCCTCGACCGATGCCACACCCGAGGTGCTGAACGCCGCCGCGGCGTGGTTCCCCTTCCCCCTCGTGGTGCTGCAGGAGCCGGTGCGCGGCTCCTCGTCGGCCCACAACTGCGCCTTGCGGCATGCGCGCGGCGAGGTGATCGCCTGGACCGACGATGATTGCGTGCCCGCCGAGGACTGGATCGAGCGGATCCTTGCGCATTTCGATGAGGATCCGGCGCTGGACCTCCTGACGGGGCGGGTGGAGCTCTATGACCCCACCCACTATCCGATCACCGTCAACACGTCGCTCGAGCCGGCGATCCTCGACGAGATGCGCGCCTATGCGAATTTCGTCATCGGCTGCAATCTGGCCTTTCGGCGAAGCCTGATCGACCGCATCGGCGTCTATGATCCGCGGTTCGGCGCCGGGGCACCTCTTCGGGCCGCGGAGGATTCGGATTTCGCCTTCCGTGCCCTGCGCCAGGGTTGCCGGATCTCCTATGCGCCGGATGTGCTGCTGTACCACAACCACAAGCGGGTCACCGATGACCAGGTGATGCGGCTGCGGCGCAACTACATCTACGGCGATGGAGCGCTGCTGACGAAGCACCTCCTGGCCGGAGACCGCACGGCGGCGCGATGGTTCTATTGGCGGCTGCGCGGCATCGTCGGCCGTATCCTGCACCCCGCGCCCTGGCTTCCTACCCGCAAAGGCCATGCCACGCTGTTGCTGGAGTTCCTCGGGGGGGCTCTCGCCTATCTGCGCTTCGCCATGCGCGGATCGGAGGACCGCAACGGCCACAGCTTCAGGAGTGCACCATGACGAGCGTGGACGTCTTCATCCCCTGCTACAACTACGGACACCTCCTGGAACGGTGCGTGGACAGCGTCCTGTCGCAGGACGGCGTAGAGGTCCGCGTGCTCATCATCGATGACGCATCGCCGGACGGTTCCGTGCAGGAGGCACACCGCATCGCGGCGCGGGATTCGCGCGTCTCCGTCCTGGCGCATCCGTCGAACAAGGGTCACATCGCCACCTACAACGAAGGCATCGCCTGGGCATCTGCGCCGTACATGGTGCTGGTCTCCGCCGATGACCTCCTCGCCCCCCTCGCCCTGACGCGCAGCATCGCGCTGATGGAAGCGCACCCTTCGGTGGGCTTCGTCTACGGCCCGCTCTGCCAGTTCGTGGACAGCGGGGACAACGAGGCGGAGGCCGCGGCGCAGGCTCGCGCCGCCGATCCCTCCGGCTCCATGATCGCCGGGCGAGACTTCATCGCCGGTATCTGCCGCAAGCCTCTCAACCTGGTGCCGGCGTCGGGCGCCATCGTGCGGACGGCGCTGCAGCAGCGCCTCGGAGGCTATGTGCCGGAGCTCCCGCATGCGGGGGATCTGGAGATGTGGCTTCGCCTCGCCGCCCATGCCGATGTCGGGGAGTTGCGGGCACCGACGGCGCTGACGCGCCTCCATGCGACCAACATGCGTCACGCCTACTATGCGGACCGGATGATCGGCGACTACCGGCAGCGCGCCCTCGTCTTCCGGCTGTTCTTCGAGCAGCAGGCCAAGCACCTCCCCGGTGCGGAAGCCCTCGCACGGAGCGCGAAGCGCACGCTGGCCACCGAGGTGCTCGTCGCGTCCGATCGCTGCTTCGACAAGGAGGATTGGGCCAACATGACGAAGCTCACCGAGCTGGCCCGCGAGATCGACCCGACGATCACGCGGACCGCGTTGTGGTGGAAGACAAGCGCGAAGCGGACGGTGGGCTGGACCTGGTGCCGGCGATACGGCTCGGCCAAGGCCGCGCTCCAGCGCATCGCGGCCACCCCGCGGCACGGTGGGGCATCCGACGGCCGGGCGCCGCCGTGATGCGCCCCCCGCTCGCTTCGGAGCGCGGCGAGCATGCTCCGAAAGGATGCGTCCCGTGACCACCCATCGCGAGAGCCTGCAGGAGAGCAAGCCCGCAGCCGGCCAGGCGGAGGCGCAGCCCATGCGCGTCCTGTTCTGCTGCAACCCGGGCTACTTCCAGCACCTCGCCGTGGCGCTCACCTCACTGCTGGAGAACAATCAGCGCCACGCGCTGGACGTGACGATCATCGCGAGCGCAGCGGATGCCGGGGCGGAGCAGCGGCTGATCGGCGGGCTGCCGGCTCATCCGGCGCTCCGCGTGACGATCCTTCACTGCTCTCTCGAGCACTTCCAGGACCTGCCGACCTCATTCCACATCACGCTCGACGCCTATCTCAGATTCTTCGCGATCGACCTGTTGCCGCCGGACACGGACAGGATCCTCTATCTCGACAGCGACCTGCTGGTGCTGGGCGACCTCTCGGCCCTGTGGACCACCGATCTCGGCGGCCATGCGCTCGCGGCGGTGCCTGATCCCTTCGGCAATCACCGGCGCGCGGCGCTCGGCATGCCCGCCGCCGCCACCTATGTGAATTCCGGCGTTCAGCTCATCAATGTCCGCCGGTGGCGCGAGGAACGCATCGCCGCGCGCCTGATCGACTACGCATCGCACCAGGGCGAGAGGCTCCTCTATCACGACCAGGATGCGATCAACGCCTTGCTGCATGCGGAAACGCTGACACTGCCCTATCGCTGGAACTTCCAGGTGCGGATGTTCCGGCCCCGCCCGGCGCAATTGCGCGGCGAGTACGACGCCGTCCTCGACGCCGGCCGGGACCCCGCGATCATCCACTACACGTCGGCAAAGAAGCCCTGGATGTTCACCGCCTTCATGCCCAGGAAGGCGCTGTATCACGCCTACCTCGACAAGACGCCGTGGCGCGGCACGCCCATGACATCGAAGAACCCCGCCTCGTGGCCGGAGGCAGCATTCAACGCGAGCATGTATGCGATGAGAATAGACTACACATTCGACGAGTTCCTGAGGAAAACCAACATCGGACGCGTCATCGCCCGCTCCGCGCAGGGCGCGGCGCGCCTCGTCTCGATGGTTCGGCCGCGGCCACCCTCCGGCAATGCCCCCGGCTCGATGAATGGGAGCGCGACGAAGTGAGCTCCGAGGTCCGCCGCTCCATCATCTTCCTCTTCGCCGACAAGTACGGGACCTTCATCATCGGTCTCGCCGCCACGCTGATCCTGGCGCGGCTGCTCAGCCCCAGCGATTTCGGCATCTTCGCGATCTGCATGGCGGTCGTCGCGCTGCTGGATGTCTTCAGGGATTTCGGCATCGGCTCCTACCTCATCCAGGAGAAGGAGGTGACGACCTCCTCGATGCGGACGGTCTTCACCACGGTGACGGCCCTGTCCGTCCTTTGCTTTGTCCTGCTGTTCTTCGGTTCCTACGGCATCGCGGCCTTCTACGGCGACGAAGGGGCGCTGCGGCAGGTTCTCATGCTGCTCTCGGTGAACTTCCTGTTCGCCCCGTTCTCCATCATCAGCATGAGCCTGCTGCGCCGCGAATTCGCCTTCAACGTCCTCGCGGTCATCAACATCTCGACCGCCTTGTGCAATCTCGTGGTTGCGGCCCTGCTCGCGGCGCTGGGCCATGGCGTCCTCAGCTTCGGCTGGGCGGCGCTTGCGGCCAGCATCCTGCGCATCGCCATCGCCTGCATCATGCGTCCATGCTTCACGGCGTTCCGCTTCTCCTTCGCGGATTGGCGCAAGGTCGCTCACTTCGGCACCTTCTCGACGGCCACCGCCATCATCAACGTCCTTCATGAGAACCTGCCCCAGTTCATCATCGGCCGCATGCTCGGCTTCGGGGCGGTCGGCCTTCTCGGCCGGGCCGTCACCCTCTGCCAGCTTCCGGATCGCCTGGTGATCAGCGCGCTCAACCCGCTCATCCTTCCCGCCCTGGCGGATCGGAACCGCCGGGGCTTCAATCTGAAGCCGACCTATCTTCTGGCGCTAGCCCATGTCTCCGCCCTCCAATGGCCGGCTCTGCTCGGCATTGCGCTGTTCGCGGAACCGCTGGTGCCGCTCCTGTTCGGCAGCCAATGGCTGGAGGTGGTTCCCCTCGTCCGCATCATGGCCCTCGCCTCGCTCGTGATGTTCCCGGCGGTCATGACCTATCCGACGCTCGTCGCGCTCGGGCGGATCCGCGACACGCTGAGCATGAGCCTGATATCGCTGCCGCCTTCCATCGCCCTGGTGATCGCTGCCTCCCCCTTCGGGCTGGAGGCGGTGGCGGCAACGCAGTTCGTCACCCTGCCGCTCCAGGTCTTCGTGGCGATCAGCTTCATCAAGCGCCGCATCGACCTGTCCTGGCGGGAGGTCGCCCTGGCCGTCCGGGCCAGCCTGATCGTCACGCTCTGCGCGATGACGATGCCGGTCCTGGTGGTGGCGCTTCAGGGCGGCTTGCGCATCGACATGCCGCTCGCGAACCTGCTGCTGGCGGTGATGGGGGCGGCCGCCGGCTGGGGTGCCGGCCTGTTCCTTTCGAAGCACCCCCTGCTGGACGAGCTCCGGCGCGGCTTCCTGCTCGCGGGCCGGCAACTCGGCTGGCTCAGGGCGCCGAGCGTGGGCCGCATGGAAGGCTGATCCCGCCAGCCTTCCGGCCTCGGCCCGGCATCATGCCAATGGCAAGAAGCCATGGCTGTCGGGTGTCAGCGAAAGCCGCTCAAGTCGAAGCTTCGCGCCCCGCGTTCGGGGGCGCGAACAGGCGTCGGAAAAGCCGGCCGCCAGCGTCGTGGCACGAGCCCTTCAGGGCGGCGGCGGATAGGTGATCGTGACCACCTCGACTTCCTCAGTGCCCGCCGGCGTCCGCACGCGCCGCAGGTCGCCCACCCGCGCGCCGAGGAGAGCCCGCGCGACCGGCGCGACCCAAGAGACGTCGCCGCGCTCCGCGTTCGCCTCATCCACGCCGACGATGCGGATGGTCACCTCGGCGTCATCGGACATCCGGGCATAGGTCACGCTGGCGCCGAAGAAGACCTGGTCGCGCTTCGCCTGCGCCGCCGGATCGACCACCTGCACGCGATCGAGCCGCCTGCGCAGGAAGCGCACGCGCCCATCGATCTGACGCAGGCGGCGCTTGCCATACTGGTAGTCGGCATTCTCCGAACGGTCGCCGAGTGAGGCCGCCCAGGAGACGATGTCCACCACCTTGGGACGCTCATCCTCCCACAGCGCGCGCAGCTCCTCGCGCAGCGCCGCGGCGCCCGCGGGGGTCATGTAGAACGGCGTGCCAGGCGGCAGGCCGGGCGGGCCCTCATCGCCGTCCTCGTCGTCGTCGCTCTCGGGACCAGCAGGGCCTCGCGCACCGCGTCCCAGGAGGCGCGGTCCGGCGTGCAGATCAGTCCACCATCGCGATGCGTCGGCAGGTATTCGCTGCCGTCAAAGCGCGCGGAATACCCGCCGGCCTCGCGATGCAGCAGCCAGCCCGGCAGATGATCCCAGGGCATCAGCCGGTTGTAGAACAGCACATGCCCATGTCCGCCCGCGGCCCAGCGATATTCATGCGCGGCGCAGCGATAGCCCACCACGCCCGCGAACAGCGGGAAGCGCGCCGTCACCTGCCCGCGCAGCGCCGGCGGCAGATAGGTCCAGGAAATCGCGCCCACCATCTGCGCGAGCGGCACCGGCGCCGCGACGCGTAGATCGGTGGTCCGCTGCCCCTGCCCGTCGGCGATGAAGGCCCCCTCCCCGCGCAGCGCGATGGCGGTGTCGTCGCCGAGCGGATCATGGATCCATCCCGCCGCGACCTCGCCGCGCACCACGGCCGCGGCCATGCAGCCGAACAACGGCAGGCCGGCGGCGAAATTCGCCGTCCCGTCCACCGGATCGACCACGAAGGCGAGGTCGGCGTCGCGCAGCCGGTCGAGCACGGCCGGATCGGCCGCGCAGGCTTCCTCCCCCACCACGACGCAGTCGGGGAAGATCCGCTTCAACCCGGCCTCGATGACACGCTCGGCGGCCTCGTCGGCATCCGTCACCAGGTCGAGCGGCCCCGACTTCGCGCGCACCTGCCCCTGCGCCAGGCGCCGGAAGCGCGGCAGGATCTCGGCGCGGGAGGCGTCGCGCAGCAGGGCGGCGACCTCGGTGGCGCGCGCGGCGGTGATCATGGCTTGCGTTCCTCGAAACGGGCTCGGTCGGCCGGCGACAGGCGCACGGTCAGGCGGATCGCCTCCTCGCCATCCTGGCGGTCGAGGACCTCGCCATGCTGGTACAGCCAGGCGAGGCCCGCGCCATCGGTGGTGGGCACGGCGACCTCGATCGTCTCCATCCCGGCCGAGAGCCGCGTGTCGATCGCGCGGCGCAGCTCCTCGAGCCCCTCGCCGGTCAGGGCGGAGACCGGCACGGCGCCCGGCGCGCGGCGCGCGACGGAATCGATGCCGCCAAGCAGGTCGGCCTTGTTCAGCACCTCGACGACGCGGTCCTGCCAGCCCTCCTCCAGCGTGCCGTCCTCGGCCAGCTCCTCCATCACGCCGAGCACGTCGGCGCGCTGCGCCGCGCTGTCGGGATGCGCGATGTCGCGGACATGGAGGATGATGTCCGCGGCCGCGACCTCCTCCAGCGTGGCGCGGAAGGCTTCGACGAGCTGCGTCGGCAGATCGGAGATGAAGCCCACCGTATCCGACAGGATGCAGGTGCGCCCCGAAGGCAGCCGGATCGCGCGCATCGTCGGATCGAGCGTCGCGAAGAGCTGGTCCTGCGCATAGACGCCGGCACCGGTCAGCGCGTTGAACAGCGTGGACTTGCCGGCATTGGTGTAGCCGACCAGGGCGACGACCGGGAACGGTACGCGCTCGCGTGCCTTGCGGTGCAGGCCGCGCGTACGCCGCACCTGTTCCAGCTCACGCTTCAGCTTCACGATGCGGTCGCCGATCAGGCGGCGGTCGATCTCGATCTGCGATTCGCCCGGACCGCCGAGGAAGCCGAAGCCACCGCGCTGCCGTTCGAGGTGGGTCCAGGACCGCACCAGCCGCGTGCGCTGGTATTCGAGGTGCGCGAGCTCGACCTGCAGCGCGCCTTCCTTGGTGCGCGCGCGCTCGCCGAAGATCTCGAGGATGAGGCCGGTGCGGTCGATGACCTTGCAGCCCCAGGCGCGTTCGAGGTTGCGCTGTTGCACCGGCGTCAGCGACGCATCGACGACGACCAGGCCGACTTCCTGTTCCTTCAGCGCACGGCCGGCCATCTCGACCTGCCCTTCGCCGAGCAGCGTCGCAGGACGGCGCTCGCGCAGCGGATGCACGGCCGAATGGACGATCGCGACGCCGATCGAGGCGGCGAGGCCCACCGCTTCCGCGAGGCGGGCCTCGGCCGCACGCTGGCCACCCGCATCGCCGATGGCGACGCGGCTCGGCTTCTCGAAAGGCAGGATGACGGCGGCCCGCGTGGGCTGGCCGCCGGGGGCCTCAGTTCCCGCCGCCAGGGGCCACCTCACTGCGTGTCAGGGTCATGCGCGTCTCCGATGGCGCGGCGGTGCCCGCCGGCTGCGCCCCGGCCTGGGCCGTGGCGTCGAACAGCATGATCGGCGCACCCGGCATCACGGTGCTGATCGCATGCTTGTAGACGAGCTGGGTATGACCATCCCGGCGCAGCAGCACCGAGAAGTTGTCGAACCAGGTGATGATCCCCTGCAGCTTCACGCCATTGACCAGGAAGATCGTCACGGGGGTCTTGGATTTGCGAACGTGATTCAGGAACACGTCCTGCACGTTCTGGGACTTCTCGGCGGCCATTGGACCTGTCCTTCTTCTTGCCGGTCGCCGACCGGACTGCGGACCGGCGAAAACCATTTCCGGCCGCCGGCCCCGCCCTTTTCGCCGTCCCGTCAGTCCTTGGCAAGGGCGAGCAACGCGGCGGCGAGCGCATCGCCATCCGCGAAGTGAAGATCGGGCGCCGCCGTGGCGATTCCGCCATCATGGGTTGCATCGCCCAGCAGCACGGCGCGGAAACCTGCCCGCCGCGCCGCCTGCATGTCGAGTCCCGTATCACCGATGTACCAGACCTCTGCCGCCGGCCGGACGCCCATGGCGTCGAGCGCCATCATCAGCGGTGCCGGATCGGGCTTGTCCGCCGTGGCGTCGCCGGCACCGACCAGCGCACCGAAATGTGATGCCCAGCCGAGATGCGCGGCCTCGGCGCGCAACAGCGGCCCCTGCTTGTTAGACACCACGCCCTGCGGCGCGAGGCGCGCGGCGGCAGCGATCGCCGCCGCCGCGCCGGGCATCGGATTCAGCACGGAGAGATGCCGTGCCGTCACCGCGGCATAGAAGATGTCGCGCGCGCGTTCCCATTCCGCGCCGAACATGCCGGGGAAGGTATCCCGCAGCGAACCGCGCACGCGTGCCAGCACCGTCGCGCGATCCCATTCCGGCATGGCGAAGGCGCGGAAGGTCTCGTTCAGCCCAGCCTCGATCGCCGCCCAGCCATCGACCAGCGTATTGTCCCAATCCCACAGGATGGCAGGCGGCGGCGTCATGCCCTGAGCTGACCCATCAGCCCCAGCATGTCGCCCATCACCCAGAGATGGCGGATCCGCCCGGCATCGAGCCGGAAGAAGCCGACTCCCTCCCAGGTGAGGCCCCGGCCGCTCGGCGGGAAGTCGAGGAAGGGACCGCGATCGTGCTTGCCGGAGAAGCCGACGCGCGTGGCGACGCGGCAATCCTGCGCCAGCAGGTCACGCAGCTCGCAACGGTAATCCGAGAAGGCGAGGCGCACACTGCGCACATAGGCGGCGAAGGCCTCCTGCCCGCGCATGACCTGGCCGAAGGTGCCCTGGAAGGCCACATCCTCATGCATCAGCGCCGGCAGGCTCGACAGGTCGCCCTGTTCCCACAGGGTCGCATAGAACGCCCGCACCGTGGCGGCGTTGATATCCTGTTCGGTGCTCACGCGGCGTTCTTCAGCCCGCCCTGCACATGGCGGGCGAAGATCTCGAACAGGCGGCGCACCACGGGGCCGACGGCGCCATCGCCAACCGGCTTGCCGTCGATGGCGAGGATCGGTTTCACGAAGGAGGTGGCGGAGGTGAGGAAGGCCTCCCGCGCCCGTCGCAACTCCTCGACCGTGTAGGCGCGTTCATCGACCGCGATCCCGGCTTCGGCGAGCTCGGCAAGCAGCGCGGCGCGGGTGCAGCCGGGCAGGATCTCGTAGCCCAGCGGCGGGACGCGGATCGCGCCCTGCTCATCGACGATCCAGAAGGACGTCGCCGCCCCTTCCGTCACCACGCCGGTGGCGGGGTCGAACAGGATCGCCTCGGTCGCGCCCTGCTCGCGCGCGGCCTGGCGGGCTAGGCAATTCGGCAGCAGGTTGATGGTCTTGATGTCACGACGCGCCCAGCGCAGGTCGGGATGGGTGATGGCCGTCCCACCCCAGCGATCGACGCTCGCCGGATAGGGCGGGATGCGCTTGACCGTCACGACCAGCGCGGGCGGCACCGGCACCTTGGGGAAGGCATGGTCGCGCCGCGATACGCCGCGCGTGACCTGCATGTAGACTAGCCCCTCGGTGACGCGGTTGCGCCGCGCGACCTCGCGCAGCACGAGGCGCAGGGCGTCCCGCGTCATGGGCATGGGCAGGCGGATCTCGCGCAGCGACCGTTCCAGCCGGCCGAGATGCCGATCCTCGTCGATGAAGCGGCCATCGTGCAGATGCACGACCTCGTAGATCCCGTCACCGAACTGGTAGCCGCGATCCTCGATGTTCACACTGGCCTCGGGCTGCGGCAGGTAGCGGCCGTTGACGTAGGCGATACGTGACATTCCGGATCCTTCAGGCGGTGCCGACGGAACCCGTCGGGCTGGCGCGGTCCTCGGCCTGGACGCCAAGGAACTTCAGCTTGCGGTGCAACGCACTGCGCTCCATGCCGACGAAATTCGCCGTGCGGCTGATATTGCCGCCGAACCGCAAGAGCTGGGCTTCGAGGTACTGGCGTTCGAACAGCTCCCGCGCCTCGCGCAGCGGCAGCGTCATGATCTCGGAGGAACGGTCGAGCTTCAGCACCGCTGGCGCCGCCGCGCCCACCTGGGGCGGCAGCATGTCGGGGCGGATCGGTTCCTTCGCATCGCCCGGGGCCATGATCAGCAGCCAGTCGATCAGGTTGCGCAGCTCACGCACATTGCCCGGCCAGTCATAGGCCTGCATCGCCGCCAGCGCGTCCTCGGACAGTTCACGCGGCGCCATGCCGGTGGTCTCGGCCGAGCGCGACATGAAGTGGCGCGCGAGGGTGGGCACATCCTCCCGCCGCTCGCGCAGCGCCGGCACGCGCAACGGCACCACCGCGAGGCGATAGAACAGGTCCTCGCGGAAACGCCCCGCCGCGATCTCGGCAGCGAGGTCGCGGTTGGTGGTGGCGAGCACGCGCACATCCACCTTCACCCGCGTGCCGCCGCCGATGCGCTCGAAGCCTTGCTCCTGCAAGCCGCGCACGATCTTGCCCTGGGTCTCGAGCGGCATGTCGGCCACTTCGTCCAGCAGCAGCGTGCCGCCATGGGCGCGTTCCAGCACGCCGGCGCGGCGCGGCTGCGCCAGCGGGTCAGGGCCGGCTTCGACGCCGAACAGCTCTTCCTCGAAGCGGGCGGGATTCAGCGTGGCGCAGTTCAGCACGAGGAACGGGCCCTCGGCACGGCGGGACCGCGCATGGATCATGCGCGCCGCGACCTCCTTGCCGGCGCCGGCCGCCCCGGTGATCAGCACGCGCGACCCGGTCGGCGCGACCTTCTCCACCGCGCCGCGAAGCTGCGCCATGGGCGTGGAGGCCCCGACGAGCTCCGTCTCCGCCCCCGCGCGCAGCTTCAGCTCGCTGTTCTCACGCCGCAGCCGCGCGGCCTCGAGCGCGCGCGCGACGATCAGCAGCAGGCGGTCGGACTTGAACGGCTTCTCGATGAAGTCATAGGCGCCCTGCTGGATCGCCTGCACCGCCGTCTCGATCGTCCCATGGCCCGAGATCATGATCACCGGGACCTGCGGCTCCTCGACATGCAGGGCTTCGAGGATGCCGAGCCCGTCGAGCCGTGAATTCTGCAGCCAGATATCCAGGATGACGAGCGAAGGCCGACGCTGGCGGAAGGCGGCGATCGCGGTGTCGGCATTGTGAGCCTGCCGCGTCTCATAGCCCTCATCCGACAGGATGCCCTCGATCAGGGCCCGGATGTCGGGCTCGTCGTCGACGATCAGGATCTCATGCGCCATGCGCGACCTTCGCTCCCTCGGCGGTCCGCGTCGAATCGGCACCCGATTCAGCACCGACCGTCGCCGTCTTGACCGGCAGGATCAAGGCCACCCGCGCTCCGGGGCCGTCTTCACGATCCTCGAGCGCCAGCCGCCCGCCATGGTCCTCCATGATCTTCTTCACGATGGCAAGGCCGAGCCCGGTTCCTTTCGCCTTGTGCGTGACATAGGGCTCGGCCAAGCGGTCGCGATCCTCCTCCGTCGGCAGGCCCACACCATCATCCTCCACGACGAAGCGGAGCTCGGCGGGTCCCGATTCGACTCGCGCGGCGATGTGGCGCGCGCCCTCCTCGGCCCGCATGGCGACCGCATCGGCGGCGTTCTGGAGCAGGTTGGTCAGCGCCTGGCCGATCAACCGCCGATCGCAAGCGATGATGGCCGGCGGATCGGTGTAGGTGGTCTCATAGGTGATTTCCGGATGCGCATCGCGCTGCAGCACCAGCGCTTCGCGCAGGAGCTGGTTCGCATCCTCCGGCTTGATCACCGGCTGGGGCATGCGGGCGAAGGCGGAGAATTCATCGACCATGCGTCCGATATCGCCGACCTGCCGCACGATGGTGTCCGTGCACTGCCGGAAGGTATCGGGATCGTCGCTGATCTGCTTCAGGTAGCGGCGCTTCAGCCGTTCCGCCGAAAGCTGGATCGGCGTCAGCGGGTTCTTGATCTCATGCGCGATGCGCCGTGCGACATCCGCCCAGGCCGCCTTGCGCTGCGCCGAGACGAGTTCCGTCACGTCATCGAAGGTCAGCACATAGCCGCCGACGCGCCCGCCCTGCATCTCCGCGCCAAGCCGCGCGATCAGCGTGCGCCGCGCAGCCGGCGGGCCGGATCGGATCTCGGCCGTCTGCGCGCGGTCGGGCTGCGCGCGCACCGCCTCGATCAGCGCAGCGAATTCCGGCGCGACGCCAGCGAGCGGCAGGCCGATCGCCGCATCCAGATCGACGCCGAGCAGCGCCGAGGCGGAACGGTTCGGCAGGTTCACCCGCCCTTCGGCATCGAGGCCGATCACGCCCGCCGAAACGCCTGACAGCACCGTTTCGGTGAAGCGGCGGCGCTCATCGATCTGGCGATAGGCCTCCATCAATTCGCCGCGCTGGGCGGCGAGCTGGCTCGTCATGCGGTTGAAGGCGCGCGATAGCGAGGCGACCTCGTCATCCGCCTCCCCTTCCTGCACCCGCGTCGAGAGGTCGCCGCCGCGCACGCGCTCCGCCGCCGTGATGAGGCGCGAGATCGGCCCGGCGATCCGGTTCGCGATCAGCAGGCCGAGCAGCACGGCGGCGAACAGCACCAGCAGCGTCGCGATGCCGAAGATCATGAAGAAGGTGATCTGCAGGTCGCCCTGGTTGCGGTCGAGCCGGTCATATTCCTGGAAGGCGAGCTCCGTGGTGCGCATGTGTTCCAGCACGCCGGGATCGACCGGCCGGCTGATCAGCAGCATCAGCCCCGGCGGCACGCCGACCGCGGGCGGGATGTTGAGCGCGACCAGGGCCCGCACCCGCCCTTCCCCGCCCTCGCCGGGGAAGACCACGACCTCGCCGGTGCGCGCCTGCTCGATGGCCCAGGAAGGCGGCGCATCCACCACCGATCCCGTGACCAGCCCGGCGGAGGCGATGACCTGGCCCAGCGTCGGTTCCACCACCAGCGCATCGGTCAGTCCGCGGATCGCGGTATGCGTCGCCAGCAGCCGCGCGAAGGCGATGCCGTTATCGGGCAGCAGGCGCGGCGCCTCGCGGTTCAGATCGTTGGCGATGGCGAGGATATCGGCGCGGATCGTGTTTCGGTGTTCTTCGAGATAGGCGCGCGAGGCGACCAGCGAGGCCTCCAGCGTCCCTCTCACCCGGTCGGAGAACCAGGACTGGATGCCGAGGTTGAAGAACACCGCCGAGAAGCCGGCGACGAATATGGCCGGCACCACGGCGACGACGCCGAACAGCAGCACCAGCCGGACATGCAGCCGCGATCCGGCCGAACCGCGCCGCCGTTCCACCCACATGCGCACCAGCCGCAGCGCGAGCGAGGCGGCCAGCAGCAACAGCACGGCGAGGTTGGCGAGGATGATGCCGACCACCCCGCCCGGGCTGGTCGGGCCCAGCGGCGTGCCGCCGGACAGCAGGATGAAGGTCGCGATGCCGAGCACCAGCGCCACCACCGCGAGGCCGATCGTCACCCCGCCGCCCTGCAGCACCTGTCCGGCCCGCCCGAGCCAGGAGGCGCGGATGGGCGGTTCGGCCGGCTGGCCCTCGGTCAGGGCTTGCGCACGTGCGGCGGGGCGGGCCCCGCGGCGCCGGAACAGGCCCAGCATGTCACCCTTCCTGGTATCGGCACCGGCCCGCACCCCCAGCCCGCCACCCCGTGAGTGGCCGGATGGGGGTGCCGGCCGGGACCGGCTTCATCGACCCTGCCCGGACATAGTCAGGACAGGCCACGTACCACGGGCAGCTCGAGCTCGCGGATCTTCTTGCGCAGCGTATTGCGGTTCAGTCCGAGCATCGCCGCCGCCTTGATCTGGTTCCCCCTTGTAGCACCGAGGGCGAGTCGGAGCAGCGGCCGTTCGACCTCGGCCAGCACGCGCTCATAGAGGTCGCGGACCGGCATCCCGTCCTTATGCGCCGCCATGAAGCCCTGGAGGTGGCGTTCGACCGCCTGTTCCAGCGTGGCCGGCTGGGCCTGTCCGTCCGGGCCGGCGGGCTGCACGGCCTCGGCCAGCTCGGCCGCGACCGCATCCCCGCCGATGACTTCCTGCGGATAGAGCGCGGCGAGGCGGCGCATCAGGTTCTCGAGCTCGCGGGCATTGCCCGGCCAGGCATGGGCCTTCAGCCCTTCGAGCGCCTCGGGCGAGAGCTGCTTCGCCGGCAGGCCCGAGGCCCGCGCGCGGTCGAGGAAGTGACGCGCCAGCAGCGGGATGTCCTCGATACGCTCACGCAGCGGCGGCAGGCGGATCGGCACGACGTTGAGGCGGTAGAAGAGATCCTCGCGGAACAGCCCCTGCCGGATCAGCTGGCGCAGGTCGCGATGCGTGGCGGCGACGATGCGGACATTCGCCTTGATCGGCTGGCGGCCGCCGACGGTCGTGAATTCGCCTTCCTGCAGTACGCGCAGCAGGCGGGTCTGCGCCTCGGGCGGCATGTCGCCGATCTCGTCGAGGAAGAGCGTGCCGCCGGCGGCCTGCTCGAAGCGGCCGATGCCGCGGTTGAGCGCGCCGGTGAAGGCGCCGCGCTCATGGCCGAATAGCTCGGCCTCGATCAGTTCGCGCGGGATCGCGGCCATGTTGATCGCGACGAAAGGCCCGGTGCGGCGCTTGCCGTAATCGTGCAGCGCGCGGGCGACGAGTTCCTTGCCGGTGCCGGACTCACCCGTGATCATCACGGTGAGGTCGGTCGTCGTGAGGCGCGCGACGGTGCGGTAGATCTCCTGCATCGCCGCGGAACGGCCGACCAGGGGCAGCTTCTCGCCCGGCTCGCCGTCCTCGACCACCGCCGGTTCGGCCGGCGCGGCGAGGGCGCGCTCGACGACTGCGAGCAATTCCTTCAGGTCGAAGGGCTTGGGCAGGTATTCGAAGGCGCCGCGCTGGGTCGCCTTCACCGCGGTGGCGAAGGTGGATTGCGCGGACATCACCACCACGCGCAGTTCCGGGCGCACGCGCTTGATGCGCGGCACCAGGTCGAGCCCGTTCTCATCCGGCATCACCACGTCGGTGATGACAAGGTCGCCTTCCCCATCCTCCACCCAGCGCCACAGCGTGGCGGCCGAGGACGTCGCCCGCACCTGGTAGCCCGAGCGCGCGAGCGCCTGGCTGAGCACGGTGCGGATGGCGCGATCGTCATCGGCGACAAGGATGGTGCGCGAATCAGTCATTGAGCAGTCCCGAGGCTTCCCGGCGGGGGCGCAGGCATGGAAAGACGAAACACGGTCCGCCCGGGCCGGCTGTCGCATTCGATCAGCCCGCCCTGGTCAGCCACGAGTTTCGCCGCGAGCGCGAGGCCGAGCCCCTGTCCCCCCCGCTTCGTGGAGACAAAAGGTTCAAAAAGCGTGCCGCGGATTTCCTCCGCGATTCCGGGGCCATTGTCGCGGACGCTCACCTGCAATGGCAGGTGCACACGGTCGGTGGAACCGGGCACCGCGATGCGCACGCCATGCTGGTAGGCCGTGGTGAGTGCAATCTCCCCGTGTACCGGATCGACCGCCTCTGCCGCATTCTTAACCAGGTTGAGTAGAATCTGAACAAGAAGATCCCGATTGCCCCAGACCGGCGGCAGGGACGGGTCGTAATCCTCGGTGACGCGCAGATGAGAAGCGAAGCCCGTTAGGGCGATCCGCCGCACATGGTCCAGCACCCGATGGATGTTGACCGGCGCGAGCTCGATCGGCCGCTCGGAGAACATGTCGAAGCGGTCGACCAGCCCGCGGATGCGATCCGCCTCATCCTGGATGAGCTGGCAGAGCTCGCGATCCCCCTCCCCCGCATTCTGTTCAAGGAGCTGGGCCGCGCCGCGGATGCCCGAGAGCGGGTTCTTCACCTCATGCGCCAGCATCGCGGCCATGGCGGAGGCGCCGCGCGCCGCGCCCCGGAAATTGAGCTGCCGATCGAGCATCTGCGCCGTCGAGCCATCCTGCAGCGTCAGCACCACGGCGCCGGGCAGTTCGGGTAGCGGCGCGCCGTGCACGCTCACGCCGCGCCGGTTCAGCTTTGGGCTTTCCAGCACCAGGTCGTGATCCGAGATCGGCGCGTCGATCTGCCGGACCTGGCCGATCAGGGCGAAGATCCGCCCATCCTCCGGCAGCAGGTCAGCGAGGCGAAGCTGCGCGAGGGAGGCCGTCGAGGTCTGGAAGAACTGCTCGGCCGCCGCATTGGCGAAGACGAAACGGTTCTCGACATCCAGCACGACGACCGGCACCGGCATCGCGCCCAGTATGGCGGCGGCCTCGGGGATCGCGCGGCCCTTCCAGCCGATCGGGCGCACCGCGCGGCGCAGGAGGTTGGCCTTCATCCTGCGATCCGCTCCTCGCCTGCCTCGCGGAAGGCGTCGCGCACCGCCTCCACCCCCCGTTCGATCAGCGGATCGTAGAAGGCGTGGACAAGGTCGATCACCGCCTCCGGCGTCTCGCAGCGATTGACCAGCACGCGGAACTCGGCCGAGCCCGGCAGGCCCTTCGAGTACCAGGCGACATGCTTGCGCGCGAGGCGCAGCCCGGGATCGCGCCCATGATGGTCGAGCATGTCCTGGTAATGCGCGAGCAGGATGCGCTTCTGTTCCTCCAGCACCGGCTCCTCCGCTGCCTCCCCGCGCAGCCGCCCCGCGACCACGGCGGGGAACCAGGGCCGGCCATAGCAACCGCGTCCGATCATCACGCCATCGGCGCCGGAGCGGCGCAGCGCCTCCTCCGCCTGTTCCACCGTGACGATATCGCCATTGGCGATGACGGGAATGCCGACGGCGTCCTTCACGCCCGCGATGAAGTCCCAGTCGGCGGTGCCGGTGTAGAACATCTGCCGCGTGCGGCCATGCACCGTGACCATGCGGATGCCGGCCTCCTGCGCGATGCGCGCGAGGCGCGGGGCGTTCAGGCTGTTGTGGTCCCAGCCCATGCGCATCTTCAGCGTGACCGGCACGGAAACCGCCTTCACCGTGGCTTCCAGGATGCGCGCGGCCGCGACCTCGTCGCGCATCAGCGCCGAGCCCGCCGACTGGCCGACCGCGACCTTCTTCACCGGGCAGCCGAAATTGATGTCGACCACCGCCGCGCCGCGATCGACGACAAGGCGCGCGGCCTCGGCCATCGTCTCGGGATCGCAGCCGGCGAGCTGCACCGAGGCGGGACCGCCGAAGCCGTCCACCTCGGCCATCTTCAGCGTCTGCCGGTTGGTGCGGACCATGGCCTGGGAGGCGATCATCTCGCTCACCACCATCGGCGTCCCCAGCCCGCGGGCAAGACGGCGGAACGGCAGGTCCGTCACGCCGGACATCGGCGCCAGGATCACCGGCGTGTCGATCGAGACGCCGCCGAGGTCGATCGGCGCCAAGCTGTTCGCGCGTTGGTTGCTCATGATTTGGGCAGAATACGCGCGAAAACCCCGCACTGCAACATGGCCTGCGGAGATTGCCGCCCAAGCGCGCAGCGGTGCTGCCTGTTGCAGGGACATCCAGGCCCCGGCATCTTGTGCGCCGCAACAAGACCGGGGCCTATCCTCATGTTCTCCCTCGATCGCTGGGCGCCCTACGCGCTCGGCGTGCTGCGCATCGTCGCGGCGCTCATCTTCTTCGAGCACGGCACGCAGAAGCTGTTCGGCTTCCCCGACCGCCCCGGCGGCGGCGCGGGCCCGGCGCTGTTCTCCATGTACGGCGTCGCCGGCATCCTGGAGGTCGTGGGCGGAGCGCTGCTGGTCCTCGGCCTGTTCACCCGGCCGGTCGCCTTCGTCCTGTCAGGGCTGATGGCCGCGGCCTACTGGATCTCCCATGCGCCGCGCAGCATCTACCCGCTGCTGAACGGCGGCGATGCGGCGATCCTCTACTGCTTCATCTTCCTGTACCTGGTCTTCGCCGGGCCCGGCGCCTTCGCGTTGGACAAGGTGCGGAAATAGGCTATCGCCCGGCCCCCTGGGGGGCCGGAGAACGCCAATGACCATGGATGCGCTGCTGATGGCGGCGGGCAGCGGCACGCGCTTCGGCGCGCCGCTCGCCAAGCAGTACCTGCCGTTGCTCGGCCGCCCGGTCATCCGCCACGCCGCCGAGGCGCTGCTGCGCGGCGCGGCGGTGCGGCGCATCCTGCCCGTGGTGGCCGCGGGCGACGAGCAGCGGGTCGCGCAGATCCTGGACGGCCTGCCCATCCTGCCCCCCGTCGCCGGCGGCACCACCCGTGCCGCCAGCGTCCGCGCGGGGCTCGAGGCCCTGGCGACCGACCCGCCCGCCTTCGTCCTGGTCCATGACGCGGCGAGGCCGGTGATCCCGGAAGGCACCATCCCCGCCCTGCGCGCCGCCCTGGCCGGCACCCCCGGGGCCATCCCGGCGCAGCCCGTTTCCGACACGCTGAAACGCGGCTCCGGGGGCCGCATCCTGGAAACCGTCCCGCGCGAGGGCCTGTTCCGCGCCCAGACGCCGCAGGGCTTCCGCTTCGAGGCCCTGCTCGCCGCCCATCGCGCGGGGGATGGCGGCGCCACCGATGACGCCGCTCTGCTCGAAGCCGCCGGCCTGCCGGTCGCCCTGGTGCCTGGCGCCGAGAGCAACATCAAGATCACCTGGCCCGAGGACCTCGCCCGCGTGGAAGCCCATCTCGCCGCCCGCCTCATCCCACGCATGGGCACCGGATTCGACGTCCATCGCCTGGTGCCGGACCGGCCCCTGGTGCTGTGCGGCGTGACGATCCCCTCTCCGCTGGGGCTGTCCGGCCATTCGGATGCGGATGTCGGCATCCACGCGCTGTGCGACGCCATCTACGGCGCGCTGGCCGAGGGCGATATCGGCCGCTGGTTTCCCCCTTCCGAAGCTCAGTGGAAGGATGCGGACAGTGCCCGGTTCCTGCGCCATGCGGCCGGGCGGATCGCGGCGCGCGGCGGGATCCTCGCCAATGCCGATGTCACCTTGATCTGCGAAAGGCCGAAGATCGCGCCGCACGCCGAGGCGATGCGCGCGAGGCTAGCGGAATTGCTCGGCGTCGGGATCGGCGCCGTTTCGGTGAAGGCAACGACGACCGAACGCCTCGGTTTCCCTGGGCGGGGAGAAGGCATCGCGGCACAGGCCGCGGCCGTCGTCCTTGCACCGCATCAAGAATGACTAATTATCACATTTTTGGCATATCTCACTATTCCGTTAAGGAGCGGGCGTCCTATATGAGGGAGGCGCCCTGACGGCGCCTGTGGCGACGAGAATGGAGCGGTTGACCAAACCCCTGCCCGATGACCGGGTGCTGGCCTGCCCAAGGGACTCCCAGCCATTGCTGGAGCCCGCGGCGGCCGGTGCGAGCCGCTCCTGCCTCTGCGACGCCCATGACGAGGCGCTGGAGGGCTTGGTCGTGCGCGCCTCGCTGGTCGATCCGGAGGGGCCCGAGCATCCGAAGCGGGTGGGACAGATCGCGGCCATCCTCGGCGAGGAACTCGGCTTGCAGGTCGAGGAGCGCGATCTCCTCGCGCGGGCCGCGGCGCTGCACGACATCGGCAAGATGGCCCTGCCCGAGGGCGTGCTCGGCCACCGGGATGCGCTCGACGAGGCGGCGCGGCGGCAGATGGAGCGCCACACCCTGCTCGGCGCCAGCATCCTGGCCCATGCCAGGGCGCCCTGGATGCGGCTCGCGGCCATCGTCGCGCTGACCCATCACGAACGCTGGGACGGGAGCGGCTATCCGCGCGGATTGCGCGGGGAGGAGATCCCGCTCGCCGGCCGGCTCGTCGCGGTGGCGGACGTCTATGACGCGCTGCGCTCCGATCGGCCCTACAAGGACGCCCAGGACCATACCGAGGCGCTGCGGCGTATCCTCGAGGGCGACAACCGGATCGACCCGAGCCAGTTCGACCCGGTGGTCCTGGCGGCGCTGCTGCGGCGCGAGGACGATATCGCGGCCGTGCCGCGATAGGTCACGCCAGCTAGGCCCGGGCTGACCAAGCCGGCCGTCGACAAGGCCAATGCCGCGGCGCGCGCCCGGAACGGAGGCGCCGGGCGGCCCGGTATCAGGCCGTCACGGGCTGCGCCCGGGCGGGCTTGCCAAGGGCATCGATCACGGCAGGCAGTTGCGGCACCGGCACCGGGCGGCCGAAGAAGTAGCCTTGCGCCGCGTCGCAGCCCTCGGCCTGCAGGCGACCGAGTTGCTCCTCCGTCTCCACGCCCTCGGCGATGACGGTGATGCCGAGGCTGCGCCCCAGCCCCGTGACCGCACGCACGATCGCCGCCGCATCCCCGCCTTCGGGCAGGTCCTGCACGAAGGACCGGTCGATCTTCAGGCGGTCGAAGGGGAAGACGCGAAGCTGGGTCAGCGAGGAATAGCCCGTGCCGAAATCGTCCATGGCGATGCCGACGCCGCTCTCGCGCAGGGCAAGCAACTGGCTGAGGGCCGATTCCGCCGTGGTGAGCAGCACGGTCTCGGTGACTTCGAGCTCCAGCCGCGTGGCAGGAAGGCCCGAGGCACGCAGGGCCTCGGCGACATCCTCGGGCAGGTGGCCGCTCTCGAACTGGGCGGGTGCGATGTTGACGGCGACGACCAGCGGCTCCGGCCAACCGGCGGCGATGCGGCAAGACTCCCGCAGCACCCAGCTTCCGATCCGCTGCATCAGGCCGAGTTCCTCGGCGAGCGGCAGGAAGGCCCCGGGGGCCAGCAGGCCGCGCTCCGGATGGCGCCAACGGATCAAAGCCTCGAACCCGATCAGCCGGCCTTCGGGCAGGGCGACCTGGGGCTGGAAGTGCAGTTCGAAGGCTTCCTCCGCCACGGCCTGGCGGAGGGCGGCCTCCATGCTCCGGCGTTCCTGCCAGCGGCGGTCCATTTCCGGGCTGAAGCGCCGGAAGCCGCCGCCCTCGGAGCCGGTTTCGTTGCGCGCCATGGCGGCGCGGCGCAGCAGCTCGGCGGCGCTGCTGCCATCGGCCGGCGCGACAGCGATGCCGATGCGCGGCGTGACGACCACCGTCTCGCCCCCGATCAGATAGGGGCGGCCGAGCAGCTCCACGAGCCGCTTGCCGAGGGCCTCCGCCTGCTCGCTGTCGGCCACCTCGGTCTGCAGCACCGCGAATTCCTCGCCGGCCATGCGGGCGACGAGGTCTGCGTCGCGCACCGCGGCCTGCAGGCGCCGTCCGGCCGCGCGCAGCAGATCCTCGCCGATCGCGTGGCCGAGCATGTTGTTCACGGCACGGATGCCATCGAGGTCGCAGAGCAGCACGGCGGAGCCGGATCGCCGGCGCGCCGGCCGGTCGAGCGCAGCGGTCAGCCGTGCCTCGAACATCGCCCGGTCGGCGAGCCCGGTCAGCGGATCGAAGCCGCCTTCCCCATCGGCCAGCCGCCTCTCGGTCGCCAGCGCGATCACCCAGGACCCGCCGGAGGCGCGGCGGACGGAGAAGCGCAGGCCCGGCGCGCCGGGCAGGTGCAGGCCCAGCTCATCCTCCGCCCCGGGCAGGGTGGCGGCAAGGCAATGGGCGACGAGGGTGCTCACCGCCTCACGATCGAGGCGCGGGCTCCCTTCCAGTACCTCATTCAGGCCGCGCGGCTGGCGGCCGCTGCGCGGCAGGCCCAGCAGCGCCACGGCGCGGCCGCTGACCAGGCCGACATTCAGTTCCGAATCGAAGCTCAGCAGGCCTTCATCATCGTGCCCGTCGCCGACGAAACCCTGCGACGTCCGCGTGCCTTCGGCATCCGCTATCCCGTCCATGCTGTTCCGCCTGCCTTGCTTACGGCCCGCCATACCCGTGCCTGGCGGCATGGACACGACCGCATGGTCCAACCACGTAACGTGAAGGGGTAAACGAAGTGTGCAGGGCGGCCAGGCCAAGCCGCGCAGGGGCCGTACCTCAGCCGGCCGTGGGCCTGCCTCGACAGCGCTATGCCGCCTGACGATGAAGCGCGGCGCCACGGCGCCACGGACGGCACCACCCACGACGCAGCCGCCGCCCCCCGCCACCGCCGTCACAGCAGCATCATATCCCGTCAATGCAGCGTTGCCGCCGGCCGATCGAGCGTCCGCCTCGCTGTCGCGCGCCACCGGCACGCCGCGCATGTCACCATCATTCGGCGCATTCGGGTCGAGGCACATCCCGTCGGGCGTGCATCGGGAACCGGACATCGCGCATCCCCTATCTCGAGCGGCTCATGACAGCCACCCAATTCACCTAAGCGGCGATAACGGAGCGCTCAATCTTCGTGAAAGGCTTTCACGTCCCATTCACGCTGTATTCCGGAAACGGGCCGGCAGGCGCCGTACAGGACGGCTCCGCAGCCCGGTTTCCGCCGCCGAGGCACACCGGCGCGGGCATGATGCGCGGGGGGAGCAAGCCCCCGCGCGACGGATCGGCAGCCTGGGCCTCAACGGACCCTTTCCAGCACCGAGACGTAGTTGGCCACCGCCGCGCCGCCCATGTTGAAGACGCCGCCGAGTTCGGCCCCGGACAACTGCATCGCGCCGGCCATGCCGGTGAGCTGCATGGCCGCGAGCACATGCATCGAGACGCCGGTCGCGCCGATCGGGTGCCCCTTGGCCTTGAGCCCACCCGAACGGTTCACCGGCAGGCGACCATCGGCCCGCGTCCATCCCTCCAGCACCGCCCGGGCGCCCTGCCCTTCGGGCGTCAGGCCCATCGCCTCGTATTCGATGAGCTCGGCGATGGTGAAGCAGTCATGGGTCTCGACGAAGGAAAGGTCGGACAGCGTGATGCCGGCCTGCTCATAGGCTCGCGCCCAGGCCGTGCGCGCGCCCTCGAAGCGGATGATGTCGCGCGCGGCGATGGGCAGCAGGTCGTTCACCTGCACCGCCGCGCGAAAGCGCACGGCCTTGCCCATGGTCCTCGCCGTTTCCTCATCCGCGAGCACGAGCGCCGCCGCGCCGTCGCTGACCAGCGAGCAGTCGGTGCGCTTCAGCGGGCGGGCGACATAGGGGTTCTTCTCGCTCTCGGTGCGGCAGAAATCGAAGCCGAGATCCTTGCGCATCTGCGCCCAGGGATTGTCCACGCCGTTGCGGTGGTTCTTCGCCGCAATGGCCGCGAGCGCATCGGACTGGTCGCCATGCCGCTGGAAATAGGCCTCCGCGATGCGCCCGAACACGCCGGCGAAGCCGCCTTCGATGTCCTGCTCGGTCTTGCGGTAGGACGCCGTCAGCAGGATGTCGCCGACCTTCGGGCCGGGAGTGGAGGTCATCTTCTCCGCCCCGACCACGAGCGCGATATGCCCGCGCCCGGCGGCGATGAAATCCCGCGCGCCATGAATGGCCGCCGAGCCGGTGGCACAGGCGTTCTCATAGCGGGTCAGCGGCTTGAAGCGCAGTTCCGGCACGGATTGTAGCACCAGCG
>JAYSDS010000020.1:0-24764 GCA_041914265.1 Roseomonas sp. | reverse complement strand
GGGAAGCCCTGGGGCGTGAAGCCTTCGCCGAAGACGCCGACGAAGCCGGCATCGACATCCTCCGGCGCGATGCCGGCATCCTCGATGGCGGCGCGGGCGACGCCCGCGATCAGGGTTTCGAGGTCGGGCGCGTCCTCGCGCTTGCCGAAGGGGCTGTGGGCCCAGCCCACGATGCAGGCCTCGGTCATGGGCGGTTCCTCCTGCGTTCTGGTGCGCGAGCCTATCGCTCACGGGGGGCTCGCGCCAGTGACCGGGGCGTCAGGTTCCGAGGAAGGCCGGTTCGAAGACCTCCGAAGCATCGGGGATGCGCGGCAGGCGCAGCGCCGAGGCGACCAACGTACAGGCAGCGGCAATGCGGGCTGGATCGGCCCCGCCCAGGCCGAAGCGGGCGGCATCGGGATGCGCCATCTCGGCGGCGATGGTGCGCTGCCAGCGGCGCGTCTCCGCTGGCAGGTGGATCGGCGCACGCGCCGCGACCGCCAGCGCACCCCGTTCGGGTTCCGCCATGGCGGCGCGGAAGCCCAGCGTCACGGCCCGCACCAGGCGGCGCACGGCATCGGGGTCGCGGCGCAACAGGGCGCGGGAGACGATCAGCGCATTGCCCATGAGCGCGGGCGCGGTGTCGGCATAGCGCAGGAAGCGCAGGCGCGGCGCCAGCGCGTCGAGCCCGGCCGCCTCCAGCCCGGCGAGGATGGTGTTGACGAAGCCGAAGACGCCTTCGGTCGCGCCCTCATCGAGCATGGCCTTCACCTGATCAGCGAGGCTCGCCGGCGAGGGCAGGATCGTCACGGCAGCGGGATCGAGGCCGGCGGCCTGCGCGAAGGCGGGAAAGGCGATCAGCGCGGCGTCGCGCGCATGCCCGCTGACGCGCCGCCCGGCGAGGTCGCCCGGCGCGTGGACCGGCCCGCCGGCATCCACCGCGATCGTCAGCGGAGTTTCCGCGAAGGCGATGAAGACGGCGGTGGGTCCCTCGCCCGGTGCCTCGCGCCCGAGGCGCGCGATCAGCGTCGCGAGGTCGCCATAGGCGGCATCGCAGCCCTGCATGTCCTCCACCACCACGCCGGCGCCGTGCCCCGGACGCAGATCGACGGCCAGGGATTCGGCGGCGAAATGCCCATCGACCTCAGCCAGGAAGAAGCCGGCATGCGGGCCGGCGAAGCCGGAATTCAGCAACAGGGAGATCGGCGTCACGGGCGCCTCGCGCGGTCGGCAGGTGGCGGCAGGAAGGCATCGGTGAAGAGACGCGCCGGATCGGGCACGGGCAGCCCGAGCGCGTCCGCATGCAGCGCCACGCCCCGGGCAAAGCGCGCCGGATCGACCGCGCCGAAGCCGAGCCGGCCTTCCGGATGGGCCATTTCGACCGCCAGCGTCGCATCCCAGCGCCGGCGATCGGCGGCCGGATCGGATTGCGGGGCGAAGCTGCGGACCGCGTCCATCGCCGCGTCCGGATCGGCGAAGGCTTCCGCCATGCCGCGGTTCACGGCGGCCAGCAGTCGGTGCAGCACATCGGGCGCATCGGCGATCAGCGCCGGCCTCGCCATGATCGCCGAGCCATAAAGATCCGGCACCAGATCGGCGTAGCGCAGGCAATGGAACGCGTCGATGCGTGGGCCGATGGCGGCGGTCAGGGTGCTGACGTAGCAGAACAGCCCATCCGCCTCCCCTGCCTCGACCCGCGCGGCCAGCGTGGCCATGCTGCCTTCCGCCGGCTCGATCACGACGCTTCGGGCATCGAGGCCGGTCGCCGCGCAGAAGGCACCGAAGCTGCGCAGCGCGACGTCGGAGGCATGGCCGATCAGCCGCTTCCCCACGAGATCGGCCGGCCGCGCCACGTGCCGCCCGACCGCAATGCAGGATGGCGAGGCATTGAAGCTCGCGAAGATTCCGACCGGCGCCGGCAGCCCGCGCGCCGCGCGCTCCACCGCCGCATTGATATCGCCATGGGCGAGGTCGAAGGGGCCGTCCATCAGCCCGGTCGCAGCGTTGTAGGCGCCGGTGCCCGGCGTCAGCTCCAGCTCGATTCCGGCGGCGGCGACATGGCCGCGCCGGATGGCGAGCAGGAGCCAGGCCTGCGGCCCGCTGAATCCGGTGTTGAGCAGCATCCGCAGGCGCATGGGATCGGATCAGAAACCAATTGCAGCAATGCTGCAATGCGGCATCATGCTGCACAGCAGCAACGGAGTTGCCCCATGCGTCGTCGCGGCCTGCTTCTTCTCGGGGGTACCGCCGCGCTGGCGCGCCCTGCCCTGGCCCAGGCCCCCTGGCCGAACCGGGCGGTGCGCATCCTGATCTCCTTCCCGCCGGGCGGGTCGAGCGACTTCGTCGCCCGCGTCATCGCCCCGCTTCTCAGCGAATCCTTCGGGCAGCAATTCGTGGTGGACAACCGCCCCGGCGCCGGCGGGATGCTGGCGGCGGAGATGCTGAAGCGCGAACCGGCGGACGGTCACACCTTCCTGCTGTCCAACAACGCGCCCTTCACCATCGCGCCGACCATGTTCCCGCGCATCACCTATGACGTGATGCGGGACTTCACCCATGTGGCCTATCTCGGGTCGACCTTCGGGGGGTTCGTCACCCATCCCTCGCTGAACCTGAAGACGGTGCCGGAGGTGGTGGCGCGCGCGAAGGCGGAACCGGGGCGGCTGACCTTCGGTTCCTCGGGCGTCGGGTCGATCGGGCACATCACCGGCAATACCTTCGCGCGGCTCGCGGGGGTGGAGTTGCTGCACGTGCCTTACCGTGGCGCGGGGCCGCTGCGGACAGACCTGTCCGCCGGCACGGTCGGCATGGCCTTCGAGGGGCTGATCAGCAACCTGCCCGCCATCCGCGGCGGCACGCTGAACGGCCTCGCGGTGACGGCGGAAGCGCGCAACAGCCAGGCGCCGGACATCCCGACCTTCCGCGAGCTCGGCTACGACATCATCGTGAAGAACTGGCACGGGCTGTCGGGGCCGGCGGGCGTGCCGGCCCCGGTGGTGGCCCGGCTGCAGGAGGCACTGGCCGAGATTTGCGCCCGGCCCGCCGTGACCGAGCAGTTCCTGCGCATCGGCAATTTCTGGGACCCGATGACGACGGCGGAATTCAACGGCTTCGTCGCGCAGGAGATCGCGACCTGGCGGCCGATGATCATCGCCGCCGACGCGGTGGACAAGGGATGACGGCGATCAGTCGAGCGCGTCGTGCACCGCGGCGTGGAAGGCGCGTCGCTCCGCCTTGAAGTCGATGCCATAGGCGGCGGCGAAGGGCGGCTGCGGCCAGCAGGACAGCGTGACGATCACCGTGCGCGTCGCGCGGTTGACGTACAGGCTCTGCCCCGCGAAGCCCACGGCCACCATCGCCCCATCGGGCGCGATCCACCAGGAATAGCCGTAGCCATCCGCGCCATAGCTGTTGGCCGTGGGATCGAGGGCGAAATGCCGCGCGCCGGCCTCGGCCACCCAGCCCTCGGGCATGATGCGGCGGTCGCCGGCGATGCCGTCCTCCAGGATGAACTGGCCGAAGCGGGCGAAGTCGCGCAGCACCAGGCCGGCGCGGCTGCCGCCGATCTCCTGCCCGTCATCGGATTCGAGCGTGTAGAAGGCATCCGCCTCCATCCCGGCGGGGCCCCAGACGGCGCGCGACATGGTTGCGGCAAGACCTTCCCCCATCGCTGCCGTGACCAGGCAGCCGAGGACATAGGTATCGCCCGTGCAATAGGCGAAGCGGGTACCGGGCGCGGCCTCGGGCGGGAGGGATCGCATCAGCGCCAGCACGCCGCCCGGCACCTTGTCCCCGATCGACTTGCTGTAGCGGTTCACCTCCGACTGGCGGTCCGTATAATCCTCGGACCAGCGCACGCCGGAGGACATGGTCATCAGGTGGCGGATGCTGACGGCGTCATAGGCCGAACCCCGCAGGGCCGGCAGGTGATCGGAGACCTTCTCCTCCAGGCTGCCGATACGGCCTTCGGCCAGCGCCACGCCGACCAGCGTCGCGGTCAGCGACTTCACGGTGGACATGGTGGACCAGCGCGTCGCGCCGTCGAGACCGAGGGCATAACGCTCCAGCCGGATCACCCCGTCCTGCAGCACGATCAGCCCGGCGACCTGGGTGCGTCGGATGAAGTCCTCGAGGCCCAGGCTGCCGGTCCCGATGGTGTAGCGCGGCGCGATCTCGGCACCGCGCGGCAGCGGGCGCGGCTGCGCGCCGCGCCGGATGGCGCGCGTGGCGAAGATCGCGTCGACATGGGCATAGGCGACGGGTTGCTGGGTCGGGGGCAGCAGCAGGAAATCCTCGCCGGCGGGAAGATGGCGGAGAGGTTCGGCGGGCGATGCGGTCATGCTGAATCCACGGCGGCGGGCGACGGCCGCCTTCGGGCTGCGTATCGGGGTGGCGCGCCCTGGAGGATTCGAACCTCCGACCCACGACTTAGAAGGTCGTTGCTCTGTCCAACTGAGCTAAGGGCGCCGAAACCCGTGCCGATGGTGCCTCAGTGCGACCAGTTTTCGTACCGGCCGAAGCGGAAATTGTCGGCATAGACCTTGGGCTTCATGGCCGCGGCCGGTGCCGGCGTCTCGACCTCGTAGGCGATGCCCTGCGCCTCGGCATAGGCGATGGCCTGCTCGCGCGACTCGAACTGCAGGTGGATCTGGCGCCGCATGTCGCCCGACCCCACCCAGCCGGTCAGCGCGTCGAGCACCTTGGCCTCGGAAGGCGCATATTCCAGCAGCCAGAGATGCGTGCCGGCCCGGCCGGACTGCATCGCCGATTTCGGCGGCTGGTAGATGCGGGCCAGGCCCTTCTGCTGCGACATGCGTGCATCCTCGAAAGACGAATCGGGGCGACTGGATTCGAACCAGCGACCCCTTGGTCCCAAACCAAGTGCGCTACCAGACTGCGCTACGCCCCGCCTCGCGGACGCTCTACCATGATTGCTCAGGGACGGCCATCGCATGCGACGGACTTTGGATGCGAACGTCACGCGTGGCTGAGGCCTCGCCCGCCACGGCACGTCAGACGGCGGCACGCGACTGCGGCCCGCCGGCAACCCGGCATCCGAGGGCACGGCAAAAGCGGATGGCAATGGTCGAAGCCTTCGGCCCTTGGCGGTCAGTGCGCCAGAGCTAGCTCGCGGGCACGCTCCGCGAGGCGCCGGCGCATCGCGATGAGCACCGGGCCGCCGAGCAGGAGCGGCGCGACCCCCGGTGCCGGTGACCCACCCGGGCCGGTCTCCATCAGGGCGCCCTCGGCGACGATCAGGGCCGGCTCGGCCATCGTCACGCTGTGGTAGGCGATCGGATCACGACACTCTTCCTGCCGGATCGAGGTGCCGTTCACCAGCAGGCGGGCAGGCACGACCACGCCCTCCAGCCAGATGCCCTGGCCAGGTGCCACGCGCAGATCCCGCTGCGGCGACCCTTTCAACAGGGCGCCGGCCTGGATCAGCACCGGCGCTTCCGGCGACATCCCACTCGGCTGGAGCGGTTCGACGCGCCGTGCCGCGACGCCCAGCACCGGGCGCCATTGCGTCCCGGACCCCAGCGACATCACGAGAACGCCGTTGTCCAGCGCCTCGACCGGCGCTTCGCCCCGCGGCGTCAGCACACGCGTGCCGGCGAGGAGCCAGGCCACGCCCTCATGCGGCATGACGGGCGGATCGGGCACGTCCTCGGGCGCCTGCGCCGGGATCGGCCGAGCCTGCTCGGCCGCCTGTGGCGCGATCAGGACGGGTGCCGTTCCGCCACGGCGTGGCAGGACCCGCAGGGCCATCCCGAACATGCGTCGCATCGTCCGCGCCATCCTTCTCGGCCAATCTTGCCCACGCGACCTCAGTGCGGGCGTGGAGGCAGGCACATCCGGCGTTGCCTTGCGGCGGGATGAATGCCTTGCCGGGTCGTTGAACAGCTACTGGGGTCTCTCCCCCGACAGTTGCAGTCTACTCAACTTCCGACCAATGCCGATGCGGAAAGAATTCCCCTCACGCGATTGTGCGCACGGGTTTACTCGGCCGGTGGTTGCCGTCGACAGGCATCGCACGCGGGATGGTAGCTCGCCGCGTGGCTTGACGAGCCACATGCCGCGGCACCCTGATCAGGAAGGCGCCGGTCAGCCCGCCGGCCGGCCTCCCGCTATGGCGCCGTGCCGAAGATCCGCTGGAGGACCCGATCGCCGGGACGGATGTCGAGCTGCTCGGCGATGCCGGCGCGCAGCTCCAATGTCGCCCGCACCGGCCCGTTGGAGCCCACCGTCGCGAGGGAGAGCGGCACGGTGCGCTCGGCAATCCGGTGGACGCGCCCGTCGGCCGCGATGAACACCATGTCGAGCGGCGTGATGGTGTTGCGCATCCACATGCTGCTCTCGCGCGGGGTGCCCCAGTCGAAGAGCATCCCCTCATCCGGCTTCACCTCGGGGCGGAACATCAGGCCGATCATCTGCTGCTCGGGCTGGATGGCCATCTCGACCGTGAAGTCGAGGCGGCGCCCGTCGCGCGTCTGGATGACCAGCTTTTCCGTCGGCAGGCGCGGCTGCGGGGCATCCACGCCGGGCTGCGCATGCAGGGCGGCGGGGGTCAGGGCGATGGCGGCGATCAGGGCGCGGCGGGCGATCATGGGCACTGTCATGCCACGGCCGACGGGACAGCGGGAAGGTCCCGCAATGCCTCCTCGGCGACGCGGCGCACCACGGCGCGCACCACGCCCGGCCGCGGCGGATCGGCGATGGTGGTGAACCAGGCCTCGGGCGGATGGCGCCCCGCGGCGCGGGAGAAGGTCAGGCCACGGAGCACCGCCTCGGCCCCGGGCGGCAGGCGCCCGGGCATCGCATGGCCGTTCAGCACGCCCCACACCCCGGCCCAGCAGCGCGCGACCGACCAGGGATTGTAGCCGCCCCCGCCGAGTACGATCAGCCGCGGCGCGAGACCCATCACCGCCGCCGCCACCGCGCGATGCGCGTTGTTGGACAGGGCGAGCCGCGCGAGCGGGTCTTCCTCCAGCGCATCCGCCCCGCATTGGACCATGATGGCCTGTGGCCGCAGATGCCGGATGACCGGCAGGATCGCCTGGTGCAGGATCCACAGCATCTCGCTGTCGTTGAAGCCGGGCGGGACCGGGATGTTGCGCGCATGGCCGCCGGCGCGGTCGGCACTGCCGCCCGTGAAGGGCCAGCGGCCATCCTCATGGACCGACAGGGTGAAAACGCGCGGATCGTCGTGGAAGGCGTCCTGCACGCCATCCCCGTGATGCGCGTCGATATCGAGGTAGAGGATGTTGGCGAGCCCCGCATCGAGCCAGGCCAACAGGCCGAGCACGGCATCGTTGACGAAGCAGAAGCCGGATGCCCGGTCGCGCCGGCCGTGATGGGTGCCCCCGCCCGGCACATGGACGATGCCGCCATCCCGCGTCAGCCGCGCGGCGAGCATCGTCCCGCCCGCACTGGTCGCGGGCCGGCGGAACATCTCGCGATAGAGCGGATTGCCCTCGGCGCCGAGGCGATAGCGTGCGCGGTCCTCCGCGCTGACGGCCTGGGTCGTCTCGGCGCGCTGAAGGGCGGCGATGTAGTCCGGGTCGTGGAAGCGGGCCAGCGCCTCGGGGCTTGCCATCGGGCTGTCCCGGTACTGGTCGGGCGTCACCCAGCCCAGCGCGCGGATCAGGTCCAGCGTGGTCGAGACGCGCGGGATGGCGAGCGGGTGCTTCGGCCCGTAGCTGGACCGCCGGTAGATCTCGGAGCCGATCAGGATGGGGGCCATGGCGCGCCGCGGAGGAATGGGTCTGCCGGGCGCGCGGCGCAAGGCCCCTACCCTGCCCGCCGCGGTGCAGCGAGCCGCTGGGAGAGCGGAATCACCACGAAGACCATGCCGAGCACCATCTGCGGCACGATCACCAGGGTCAGGGCCCAGGTCGGCAGCCCGACGATGAGCGGCTGCCAGAGATAGAGCAGGAGCGTCACGAGCAGCCAGGCGCCCGGGGCGATGCTGGCGGCCAGGCGCAGGCGGGTCTGGACCATGGGGCAATCCTTCTTGACGGAACGGGTCGTCACGTGAGGGCGGCCTTCTAAGTCTTGACGATACGGTCCGTCAAGATAAATTCCCGGCATGGATCCCACCCGCCCCCGCACCGGCAATCGGCGCGATCCCGCCGCCCATGCCGCCATCCTCGAAGCCGCCGCCGCCATCCTGGCCGAACGCGGCCCCGCCGGCTTCGCCATCGAGGCGGTGGCCAAGCGCGCCGGCGTCGGCAAGCCCACCGTCTATCGCTGGTGGCCAAGCCGGGCGGCCCTGCTGCTGGAGGTCATCGAGCAGGAGAAGCTGCCGGCGCTCCAGGCGATCGCCGGCCGGGACCTGGCCGAAGACCTCGCCGCCATCATCCTCACCGTCTGGCGCTTCTGGCGCGACAGCCCCTCGGGCCGTGCCTATCGCGGCCTGCTGGCCGAAGCGCAGGGAAGCGACGCGGGGCAGGCCGAGCTGCGCGCCTGGCTCGCCACGCGGCGCGGGCATGTGACGGCGGCGCTTGACCGCGCGCGTGCCCGCGGCGAGATCCCGGCCCATGTCGATGCGGAACTGCTCGCGGACATGTTCTACGGCTTCAACTGGTACCGGCTGCTGACCGGCCAGATCGCGGATGAGGGCACCGCGCGCGCCGCCGCCGCGGCGATCGCGGCGGCCGCCCGCCACTGGCCGGCCGCGACGTGATCGCGCCGCCGTGATGGACCGGGCCGGCCGGCCCGGTTAGCCTCCCGCCAAGCGTTGATTCGCGGGTGCCGCCCGGCTCTGCGGCTGCGACCGGGAGAGCTGCCATGCGCTTCAGTGACCTCATCGTCGCCCTCGAGCTGGTGCCGCGCGACGAGGTCAACGACGCGCTGCAGCGCCAGGCCCGGACCGGCCGGCCGCTCGGCGAGGTCCTGGTCGAGATGGGCCTGCTCAACGCCGCGACGGTCGCCGACCTGCAGAACGGGCTGCCACCCCCGCCCGACAACATCCGCGAGCTCGGCATCGATCCCCGCATCGTCTTCGACATGCTGGTGAAGTTCCTCTCCAACACCGGGCAGGGCTCCACCGCCTCCATCGCGCAGACGCTCGCCATTTCGCGCCGCCTCGCCACCGTCCTCATCGAGGAGGCGCGGGCGCAGGGCATGGTGGAGCTCAAGCCCGGCATCGTGGCGGGCGAACTGCGCGTGGACCTGACGCCGCGCGGCCGGTCGCTCGCGGTCGAGGCCTTCGCCAACAGCGCCTATATCGGCCCCCTGCCCGTCTCGCTCGACGAATACTCCCGCCGCGTGCTGCGCCAGACCATCGCGAGCGAGACGGTGAGCGCCGAGGCCGTGGCCGATGCCATGCGCCCGCTGGTCGTCGAGCAGGAGCTGCTGGCGAAGGTGGGCATCGCGGCGAATGCCGGGCGGTCCATCCTGCTCTATGGCGCGCCCGGCAACGGCAAGACCTCGATCGCCGAGCGCATGGTCCGCGCCTTCGGCGCCATGGTGCTGGTGCCGCATTGCTTCGAGGTGAGCGGCCAGGTCGTTAAGGTCTTCGATCCGTCGGTGCATCGCCGCCTCGGCGCCGGCCATGCGCGGTCCACCGCCGCGAGCCTCTTCGCCGACGAGTTCGATCCGCGCTGGGTGCCGTGCCGGCGTCCCTTCGTCGCGGCGGGCGGGGAGCTCAGCCTCGACATGCTCGACCTGAAGTTCGAGGAGAATGCCCGCTTCTACGAAGCACCACTGCATGTGAAGGCGATGAACGGCGTGCTGCTGATCGACGATTTCGGCCGTCAGCTCGTCCGGCCGGAAGCGCTGCTGAACCGCTGGGTCGTACCGATGGACCGCCGCATCGACTTCCTGAAGCTGCATACGGGGCAGTCCTTCCAGATCCCCTTCGACCAGTTGCTGGTCTTTTCGACCAACCTCTCGCCGCGCGACCTGATGGACCCGGCCTTCCTGCGCCGCCTTCCCTACAAGATCCACGTCCAGGGCCCGAGCGCGGCGGAATTCGCCGTGCTGCTGCGCGGCAAGGCGGAGGAGCTTGGCGTCAGCTACGGGGAGGAGGCGATCGTCTTCACCATCGAGACCATCCTGGCGCACGGCACCGCGCTCGCCTTCTACCAGGCGAGCGAGATCCCGCAGCAGATCGCGGATTTCTGCACCTTCCTCGACCAGCCGCTGATCGCGAACGACCAGACCATCCGCTTCGCGCTGGGAAACCTCCTGGTCGAGGGCGCGGGCGGGACGATGGCACGGGTGTAGGCTGCTGCCGCACCTGGCGCCGGCCAGGCGGCGCGTAGCAGGCGCAAGGCGCGGAGCGCTCGCCCGCGGCGGGAAGCGCGACGACGAATGGCGCGTTAGATGACGGGCGCGACGCCGTCCCTGCTGACCGTCACACGATTTGCCGTGAGCTGTCCCGCCTCGCCGCGCATCGCGTTGATGAAGACCGTGGCGCTGGGAACCAAGTCGGAGCGGGATGCCGGGATCGGCATGAGCAGCGGGGTTTCCGCCGGCACTCGCACCAGCACGCGGCGGCCGAGGATGTTCAGCGTCAGGTCGCGGCCCGAGCCGCTATCGACGGCGGCCTCGACCGGACCGTTGTTCATGCTGGCGTCGGGCGCCGTATCCCACGGGGCCTGGAGTTCGGTGATGCGCATGCCGGGTGGCAGGACCGTGATGGCCGTGGCGCGGAGTTCGCCATCCTGGTCGGGTACGGCCACGACGCCCACGGCGGTGCCCGGCGTCAGATCCGCCAGGGCAACGCGCCGCAGCGCGGCGACGGTCGTGTTCTCGGCGAGAGTGACGACCAGGCGATCTCCCGCCCGCGTCGTGACGGTCAACGCGTTTCCCTCGAGACCAATAATCGTGCCGCGGATGCGGGCGGGGCCGGTTCCCTGTGCCCGGGCAGGAGCAGCGGCCCCCATGACGAGGCCAACGGCCAGAATGTGACGGCGGGACAGGATGGACATGGCGATGCCTCCTTGGCGCGGAGCGAGTTCCCTGCCGCTGAGGTGGGTCGCCATCGACACCTTGCCAGGGGAGGCCCGCCAGAAGCGGGTCGGCGCCCTGCGTGCGGAGCCGCCGCTGCACACGCGCCGCTTCCTCGTCATGCGCACGCCCGAGCAGAAGGGATCTTCAGGGCGTTCCGGAGGCATCAAACGCCGTTGGGTGGATCTTGGGATGGAACATCTGCCACCGCCTGGCCGACCGCGGCATCAGGTGTTCAATGGTCGCCATGCGGCAGCGGAGCTTCCCGATCGGCGTTCGCCCTCCCGTCGCCGGCGCGTAATCAGCCATCCGATCAGCGCGAGCTGCACCAGGTTGAACGCGATCCCGACCCACCAGGCCGCGGCATAGAAGCCCATATGGTCGTAGATCACGCCCGCCAGCCACGCGCCGAAGCCCATGCCCGAGAGGCTCAGGAAGAGCAGCATCGGCACGCGCCAGCTCGCTTCGGCCGCGGGGAAGAGCTCACGCACGGCCAGCACATAGGCGGGGATGATGCCGCCGAAGCCGAGCCCATAGGCGGCGGCGACGACGAACAGCCCGGCCTCATCCTGCGTCGCCAGGAAGCCGAGCATCCCGGCCACCTGGGCCGCCGACCCGACGAGCACGGTCCATAGTCCCCCGATCCGGTCGGACAGCCACCCCCAGAATTGCCGGGCCAGGAAGGCGCAGAGCAGCAGGACGGACAGCATCGCCGCGCCGCGGGACGCGCTGATGCCAAGGTCACCGCAGAAGGCGACAAGATGCGCCGCCGGCATCGCCATCGGCACGCAGCATAGGAAGGAAGCGATGGCGAGCAGTGCCAGCGCGGCATTCGGCCGCATGCCGAGAACCTGCTGCACGCCACTCGTCCGCGGCATTGCCGGGCCGGTCGCCGGCATCGGCGGCGGCGCCAGCAGAAGCGCCGAGAGGGTCACGACCACGATGCAGGCGAATGCCCCATAGGCCAGCATCGTGGCCTGCCAGCCGAAGGCATTGATGGAGCGGTCAAAGACCAGGGGCCAGAGCATGCCCGCGACGTATTGGCCGGACGACACCAGGGCCAGCGCGGTGCCGCGTCGCCGGTCGAACCAGAGCGACACGTAGGCGACCATCGGGGCGAAGAGCGCGCCGTTGCCGAACAAGCCAACGCCAAGCCCGATCCCCGCCAGCAGCGACCAGGGCTGGCCGATCGAGGCCAATGCCAGCCCGAGGAAGATCGCTGCCCCACCGAGGATGGCAACGGCACGCTGGCCGATTCGCGCCGCCATCAATCCGCAGATCACGCCACCGATGCCGTTGCCGACATAGGCCAGCGTCGTGGCGAGCGACGGCAGGGACCGGCCGGTGCCCAGCGCGTCCGAGATAGGGATGAGGCCGATTACCACCGTCAGCGGGCCGCCCGCCGCAATGGCGAGCATCACCACGGCGGCTACGGCGATCGCCCACGACTGACGTGTCTCGACACTCGGGGCGAGCGTTCTGTCCGGCATGCGTTTCCTTCCCTGGCGCGAAGTCTCAGGTGCATGCGGCGCGGCTGCAACCCCGGCCGGCCTTGTCACGCTTGCGCCGCGGCGACAGCCGCACGCTCGCTCGACCACCGTCGGGCAGCCGCGTCTGCGTGCCGGTCTCGGCCATCGACCGGGCCACGGTGCGGGAGGTCATATCCCCTTCGGTCGCCCGACCTCTCCTGCCGCGCAGGAACACCCCAGATCTGGAACCCGCCTGAGAACCTGTCAGCATGGCCCAGGAGGATTCGCCATGCGCCTTGCCGTAGCCGCCGCCCTTGTGATCGCCGGTACTGTGATCGGCAGAGCGGAAGCAGCGCCAGAACGCCGCTGCGGGTGGCTGGCGAATCCCTCCCCGGCGAACTGGTGGCTGCTCGACCGGGACGGTGAATGGGTCCTATCGGTCCAGGGGCAGGAGCCGGTCCGAGGCCTGGACACGATCCCGGACATGACGACCCTCGGATGGGTCGAGACGAACGGGCCGCATGGCTATGGCTGTGCCTGCCTGGTGCTCGATACGGCGCCCGGCCGGCGCGTCCTGCGTATCCTGTCCGGGGAGCCCCTTCCCATGCAGCGCTGCAATGCGGATCGGGCGCTGCCGCCACCGCCGCGCTGACGCCTGCCAGCATCGGCGATCCCGATGGCGACGGTCCTCGAGCGCAACGCGAAAGCCGGTTCGGGGCGCCGGCCCCATCCCTCGCTAACCCTTCGCGGATGAGAACCGCTGCGTTGTGGCCGCCCTTCACGCCGCGGCTCCGTCCGCCTTCTGCGCAATTGAACCCCGGCTGGCGGCGTTGGCGCGGATGGCAAGGGCGGTGTTGGCCATGACGACGCTCATCCTGCGCACGCCATCGCAAGCGGATCGCCGGACCAAGGTCGAAGCCTTTTGGGCGGCATGGGTCGAGCTCGGAGATGACGAGATCGCCGTGAGTGTCGCGGATCTGCATCCGCCCGCGAGGGCCTGAAACGTTCCTCAGGCTTTGCATTGGATAGGTGCTTGCGAAGCATGGCGCCGCTATCCGTTGAGAACGGCGCCTGGATCTACCCGGGCTAGTGGAACTATTTCTGACCTCGACAATCTCCGGTTCGTGAGCCGCAACCGAAGCCAAGTCGATTGCGGATTGTTTATCTTTCTTGAGCGTCAACACGCACTCTCGAGCGCTCCGAAGCGTGCAATACCTGTTGCTCAGAGATTCGATTCGGGAGAATCCAATGCCAGACACCGCCGAAAGGCCGGCAATTCTGCAACTCACCGCGTCTATCGTCGCCGCGCATGTCTCGAATAACCCGGTTCCGAGCGGGGAGCTGCCCGGACTTATTTCCGCTGTCTATGCCGCCCTGGACGGCATCGGACGCGTTGCCGAGCCCCCGATCGTGGCGCAGCGCGAACCCGCCGTTCCCGTCAAGAAGTCGATCCACCGCGACTATCTGGTCTGCCTGGAAGACGGGAAGAAGCTGAAGATGCTGAAGCGGCATCTTGCCACCGCCTATGGCCTGACGCCGGAGGAATACCGGGAGAAGTGGGGCCTCCCCGCCGACTATCCCATGGTTGCCCCGGCCTATGCGGAGCGGCGCTCGGCACTGGCCAAGGAGATCGGGCTGGGCACTGGTCGAACCGCGCCGGAGAAGCGGCGAAACTGAGCCGCCGCGGCCCAAGCGACCGCTGCAGCCCGCGCCGCGGCGCCATCGACTGGTCTTGATCGGCGATCTCGCGGATGGCGGCATGTGCCCCAGCGATAAACAGCGCCAGCGTGGCGCTGCGATGCCGCAGCGTCGCGATGACGGCTGGCAGGTGCGGGGGAAATCTCTCGGCTGCTGCCTCGCGGATCCAGGGCCGGCATGGCGATAGCGCGAAGGCCAGATGCGGGATGACGGTGATGTACCACCCGTTGCCAGCAGGCTGCGGCGAATGCTCGTCGAATCACTCATTGGAAGGTTGGCAGGCAGCGGCGGCCGGAGGAACGGGAAGCCGCCGAACGCGCGCTGGCTCATGAGGTGGCGAACAAGGCGTCCGGAGCCTATCGCCGGTCGGATCTGTTCGATCGCCGCACGCCGCTGATGGCGGCATGGGCCGAGCATTGCGGTCAGAAGCCTGCCACCACCGTTCCAGCGCGCGGTCGCCGTGCCACGAAGGCTGCTAGTTGATGCCGTGCAACGCAAACTTTGTGTTTTCCGGTGGCAACGGTGGCAATCCTCATCGGAAACGACGCGGAGCCCTTGGCCTGGCTCTAGGTTGAGAACCCGTCAGCCTGGCCCAGGAGGTCCGCCGAATGTCCTTCGAATTCCATTCCATCCATTACCCGACGCGCTCCGCCATGCTGGCCGCGATCGCGGAGAAGTGGATCACCGCTGGCGGGCGAAACAGCACTGAGGAAGTGGCGGGCATCCTGGCTGTGACCAGCGACGAGATTCTGGCCGAGACGTGCATCGAGGGCTGGGCACTGGACCAGCCGATCGACGACGGCCCTGAACTCGAAACCTGGATGGCGGCGCGGGACTTTACCGCCGGTGACCTCATCCAGGCTTTCGCGGACTACCGCGTGTCGCACGGCTGATCGCTGCCAGCGGTCGATCGCTGCGGGCGGACGATGCCGCGTCGATCGTGCGCAACGCGCCAGACGGACGCGAACCGGCGCTCTTCCGTTAGGAGATGCCGAGTTCGCGGAAGGCGCCACAGCAGACGCTGTCTGCTCGTTACCCTACCGTCGCGCCACCCGGCGACACGCGGGAATCGCTGTGAAACATCGTGACCGCCGAACGAAATCAGGCGGGCCTCACACCGGTACGCTCGACCACCCTGCCCCACTTCTCGATCTCGGCAGCGATGAACGCGTCGAAGGCCTCCGGGGTGGTTCTGCCATCCGGAAGCGGCAGCCTGCCACCGCCAAGATCTGCGAAGCGGGAGCGTACGGCAGGGATTTCAAGGACCGCGGCGACTTCTCGCCCCAGCTGATCAATGATCGGGCGTGGCGTCCGTGCCGGTGCAAGAATGCCGAACCAGGCAGTGGATTGGACCTCTGGAAGGCCTTCCTCCGACGTCGTCGGCACGCTCGGCAAGACGCCTGACCGCGCACCATCGGTAACTGCCAATGCGCGGATCTGGCCCTCGCGAAGAAGCGCGATGGCAGCCGGGATGCTATCGACGCTGAAATCGACACGTCCGGCGAGCAGTTCCTGCAGCACCTGCGCACTACCGCGATATGGAATGGCCGTAACCTCAATGCCTGCCGAGACCTGCAGCAGCGCACCAGCCATCTGTACGGACGAACCGGGACCTGTCGTTCCGAAGTTGAGCGCGCCCGGATTGGCCTTCGCATGCGTGACCAGTTCGCGGAGCGTGCGAAACGGTGAGTCTCCGCGTACGAGGATAAGGTTTGGCGCGGCCAGCACGAGCCCGACTCCTGAAAGTTCGTCCGCGCGATAGGGCATCCTGCTGCCGAACAGCGGATAGTTGATCGCAGCGCTGCTGACGGTCCCGAAAACGAGCGTGTATCCGTCCGGCGGGCTCTTCACCACAGAGTCGGTGCCAACGATGCCGCCGGCACCCGCCCGATTTTCCACGACGATGCTCTGGCCGAGGCGCTGCCCAAGCTGCTCCGCCATGATGCGCGCCGCCGTATCTGTACCGCCGCCAGGTGCGAAGGGCACCACCAGACGCATGGCGCGGGTGGGAAAGTCCGAACCCTGGGCGCGGGCGCTCGGCGCGAGCAAGGTCAGCCCCCACGCAGTAGTCAGCGCGTTGCGACGAGTCACGTTAGTCATCTTGGATACTCCCGGCGTTTCTTGAGACTGATTATTCGTTGTCGAGGTCGAGCAGCATCAGGGGCACGTGCTGTTGCGCGCCGTAGACATCTGAATCACCAATGTCGCCGGAGGCGACAAGACGCGGAAAGGTCACCTTGATGGCGCGAACCTGCGGATAGGGAATGATCTCCACATCCTTCGGCTCGACGCCGTAGAGACGGGCCACACGGTCCGGCGTCAGGGCGGGACTTTGCAGCACGCGCTGATAGGCGGCCTCCGACTTCATGATGACGTCTATCGTCAGCAACAAAGCCCCGGCATTCTTCGAGCGCAGGGTCTGCGCGTAGCTTCCGAGCGTTGCCATTTCAGCGCCCTTTCACGTCGACATAGGTGATCGGGAAGATCTCGAGCGGGTCGTCGAGTTCCATGACGTGCCAGACCGAGAAGCGATAGGCGGGACCGACCTGAGCATCGGAAGGCGCGTACGGCACAGCCAGGTTGCCGGCGGTGCACAGGCGCCCCTCGAACTCGGTATGGATCGCGGCGTAGCGCGCCTTGGCGAGGATCACGGCAGCGTCGTCGGGAGTCGCGGCCACGACATCGAGCATCAGTCCGATCTCGTGCGGCTCCGTCGTAGCCTGTTCAAGCTCGCCGAGAACGGCATCGAGACCATAGCGGCGAATGGTCAAGGTGTAGCTGGCCGGGTCGATGCCGAGACTCAGTGCTTCCGACCGCACACGCTGATGGATCTGCTCGGTGAAGGGTTTGATCCCACGAATCAGCACGGGGTCGCGCACACCGGCCATGAAGACAGCGCGGTGACCGCACAGCGTCACGCCCTCGAGCTTTACCGTGTATCGGCGGGCCGGCTTGAATACGCTGCCTTCCACCCGAACGCGCCGCTCATCGAGGGCAACATAGCGGCTCCCGCGCGTATCGATGAGGCCGGATGGCTCCAGCACCTCGTATGGTGAAGGGTTCTCGTACATAGTATGCGAGGCAACGCTTTCCGGCGTGCAGCGCTTGTCGGGATGCGCTGGCTCGATCTCGAAGTGATCCGCGCGGAGTGTGCCGATGACGCCATCCTGGCCAGTCTTGGGACGGACGATGGCGCCGCCGCATTCGATCGTCTTGCCGAGATGCCAGGCCAGTCCTTCATCGAAACCGCGCTGCAGCGGAACCGCCGCATAGAGCGCACTATCACTGCACCGGCCCGCGAGAACGACGTCGGCACCGCTGGCCAGCGCCGCCTGAAGCGGCGCCGCACCCATCATGGCCACGATCCTGGTCGCCCCTTCGACGGTCTCCTCATCGAGCGGTGCGATCGGGCCGAGAGGTGCGGTCCGCCCCGCGCGCACCTTGTCTCGGATGAAGTCGCGCGAAGGCTCCGAATCGATGACGGCCAGGCGGAAGGACAGGCCTTCCTCCTGCGCGATCCGCTCGATGATCTCCTGCGTCAGAGCAACGTGCGGCATTCCGCCTCCACCACCTGCAGACCCAATGATCAGCGGCACCTTCAGCCGCCGCGCCGCCTTCAGCAGTAGGCGCAGGTCGCGCTCGGTCGCACGCAGTGAAACAAAGGGCTTCCCCGCGCCGAGATAGTAAGGGCCGGGATCGGAAGATCCGGCATCCGCCACGATAACATCGACGCCGCGGGCAGTCGCCGCATCCAGACCAACTTCCGTGAAGCCGTAACCGATGCAACCTGTCGCAGCGAGAAGGCGGATTTCCTCGTGTGTCTGCAATTGCGGATTCCTCAAGCTGTTGGTCCGTTGTTGACGCCGGCCAGCCGCAGCTCGATCTCGGCGACGCCGCTCCGGAGCAACGCAACGACCTCGTCGCGCCGGTCGGGCATGAGACGGGCGCTGATAGCGGCGCAACTCAGCGAACCGAGGGGATTGCCCCAGGGGTCTCGGATCGCGATGGCGACGGCCGTCATGCCGGTGACGATGTCCTGATCCGACAGGGCATAGTGTCGGGCCCGCGTCTCGGCGACCTTGTCCCGAAGATAGGTGGCGTCGAAGGTCGGAAAGCCGGCGCGATCCCCCTCACGGGCGATGATGCGAGCCACCTCCGTGTCCGGCAGCGCGGCAAGAATCGCGAGCGCATTCGCGCTACAGCCCAGCGGCCGTTCCGTGCCGACGCGAATGGCCATAGGCAGGATCGCGTGACTTCCTTCCACGCGAGCCACGCAGCGGGCCCTGTCGCCCGTGCGAACCGCCAGCAAGGCGACATCCGTGGTTGCTTCCGCGACCATGTGCAGCGCCGGCGCGGCAATGCGCCCGAGGTCGAAGCGCCGTGCCGCCGCTACGCCGAGCAGCCAGAGCTGGTGGCCGAGCACATAGCCCTGCGGCGTCTGATCGACCAATCCCTCGACGACGAGAGCGCCCAGCAGCCGATGAACGGTTGCGCGATGCAGGCCTGTCAGCGGCGCCAGCTTCGCGAGCGGCATCGCCGTGTCGGACTGCGCCAATTCACGGAGAAGGACTGAGGTCCGGGACAGGGTTCTCAGGCCATCGCGGTCTTCGGCTGGTAGATCTGGACGTTTGATCATTGGCTGAGCTTTCTCGCGGAACCATCGCCGTGTGGCCCCAGCAGGTCAATAGATCGAGACATACAAAGTAATCTGTCTTGCTAAATGAGACATTCCACTGAGACGGAGTACTCCGACATCGATCGAGATTGTCCGCCGGTGATCGGGCACCTGCCCGCCTGCGGGTATCCCCGGCTTCGCGGATATGATCCGAGGGAAGTGCCCGACGTGGCGCTAGGCATCGGTGGTGTGCCTGGGGCAGGGTTCTACCTACCGGCCAGACGTGCGGGACCCGGCAGCGTGGCAAGGCGCGGCTGACGCCCGACAAGAACACGTCCGGGTCTACCGAACGAAGGCGCTGGAAGTCGGAGACTACGGGCTAGCGGAGGCGCTCGCGCACCTCGGCACCTACACCGACCGGCAGATGTCGCAGGCGCAACGGAAAGTCGTCGCGCGCGCAGTCGTTAAGGCGGCACCGCCGGAACACGCGGCGTTGCGACGGGCGGCCATGACGCCGTGGCTGGCCGGCGAGGACGAAGGCGCGCCCGTGAAGCCACCGACCGCGATGGAACAGCCGGCGGTGCCGGGACAGCCGGTAGCGATGAGTTCACCGGCGGTGGTCCCGAACCCGCGCAAGAGCGCGAAGGACCTGTTGCGGATCGCTAACGCGCTCGGGCGTCGCCGCTAGTAATCAATCTGGCGGCAGCCCTTCGAGGCTGCCGCCTTTTTGTGTGCTTCAGTTCCTCGCATACCGGCCTGACGACATCCGCGATCCACTCCGCCACTGCGCCGCTTCCGTGTTCGTAGTCCAGCAACCGGCACAACCCTTCGGCTGGCACAGCGGCGGCGTGATATGGAGCGCCTTCGGGATTGCGCACCAAGACCCAACACAACTCCCCCGCTCGCAGAGCGCGCCCAAAGGGGGAGTTCCGGCCGGGGCGATCTTGCTCCCTCGGCTCGCCATAGACGTCCGCCAGGACGAACCAAGGAACACCCCCGTCCATCACGACGACGCGTGCCGTCTTGCCTCGCTTCAACCAAGGCACGGTCCGTTGCCACAGCACGTAGTCGTGAAGGCCGACCAATGGCGACCGCATCGCGGCGAGCGCCCGGCTTGTCTCGTCCGGCCGCCCCCTCAGGCCCTCCCCATAGCCGTCGCCCCCGTTCTTCCGATGTGGCTCGCCGAGGAGTGCGGCGACGACCTGATGACCCACGCCAGCCGCCTCTAGCTGGCGGGCGAAGCGAAGCCGCCACGACACGGCCGAGGTCTTGGCCGGATCGCGGATTGCCAACTTCCGCAGTCGAGGCTGGAGGTTCCTGGAGGCGACCGTGGCGCTGGACGAGAGCGCGCCAACCGCCAAGTCGGGGAACAAGGACGATCCCGCCGGCAGTTCCTCCACGTAACGGGTGAAGCCCTCTTCGATCAGGGTCGGGTGCAGCGGCACCAGACGTTGGACCTGGAGATAGTTCGGATTGGGGGCCGAGAGGTGGGGGCTAAGCTTCCCGCCAATCACCGGGATGACCTCCCAGCGGTCGCGCGGTGGCTGCACGTCAAACACCCAGGCCCCGGTCTCGGTGCGCCGAATGTCTTCCTTCCGGGCGCGGCACGCTTCATCCAGGCGGCATCCCGTGAAGGCGGGCACCCAGGGAAGCCACCGGAGCCATCCGGTCTCCTGCCGCGCTGCCAGCAAGATCGAGGCGGCTTCGTGCTGGTCAAAGGGCCGACGGGACGTGGTGGGGGTCTTGGAAGGCATCACGCCGTCTCACCTTGGGCGTGCGGCATGGTGAAACCCGATGGAACCAGCGGGGCCTTCTCCAACTCGACCTTCGTCTCTTCCGGGCGACCTCGCCACCCCACGCCATAGCCGCTGCCCGCATTGGTCGGGTTCTCATGCCCCAGGATCGCGTCGGCTGCCTCCGGGGGAACGCGGGCGAAGCGCAGCAAGTCCTTCATACGGTGTCGCCACGAATGCCCAGCGACCTTGCGCGCGTCCTTGATGCCCAGGGTGCGCAGCCTGCGGCCAAGCGTCTTCGTCGCTACGCTGCTGCGCTTGCCCCACGTGCCGACCCGAAGGTCGGGGAACAGGGGGCCAGCCTGGGGCAGTCCCTTCGCGTAGGACACGAAGCCTTCGGCGATCAGCGCATCCGCCAGCGGCACCATGCGCTGCGCCTGCTGGGTCTTGAGCGTGCGGCCTTCTGCCTCGGTGTGGAGAGCGATGCACCACACTCCGCCCACCGCCCGCACGTCCCCGGCGGCGGCGTCACACACTTCACCCAGGCGCGCGCCCGTGAAAGCGAGCAGCCAAGGCACCCAGCGCAACCAGCCCCGCTCACCCCGCGCGGCGTTCAGCAAAGTAGCGGCTTCCGCTTCGGTGAACGGCAGGCGTTCGGTCTTGCTGGCCTTCACCTTCCCGGGCGAGGCGCCGGTGAACGGGTTGGGTCCGTCCGGCAGCAATCCGTTGTTGATGCCCCACGCCCACAGCGGACGCAGCACGGCAATCTCGGCGGTGACAGTCGCAGGACTTACCTTGTTGGCGAGTCGCGCGGTCTTCATCGCCATGATGTCGGCCTTCCCGACACGCGCAGCGTCCTTGTGTCCGGCGGCGGCCTCTATGTGCTTCAACGCCGCCCGTCGCTTCGTCATGGTCTTCGCGTTCTGCGGGTTATCCAACGCGAAGCGATCCAGCAAGTCGGTCATGCTGACCTTGGGCGGGACCGGTGCAGCCGTGGATGACGGTGCGGCCGATACCGTCGGACGCGGCGCTGGCGTAGGGAACCGCACGGCATCCGGATCGGGCGACCAATCTCCCTTGGCTCGCCGGACGGCCGCAGCGGCGGCATGGGTGCGTGCGCCAAAGATGGCAGCGGCCAACCGTCCCAGGGTCGCCGCGTCCGTCGCGATGCCTCGGCCGGCCAGCAAGTCCCGCGCATTCGCGAGGTCCGCCACGGACGGCACGAACGCTGGTGCATCCTCGTCCGGTTCCCGCGCCACCACCTCCAACAATCCGCCTTGGTGTGCCTCACGGGCCGCGACGACGCCAGGATCGGCTTCCGCTGCCCCGACCTCGGCTCGGTAGACCTCCCCGGCAATCTCCGCGATCTGCCGTGCGGTCAGCGTAGTGAAGGTCCCGCTGGCTTGCGCCCGGGCGGCTGCTAGTCGGGCTTCGAGCCGTGCCAGGGCAGCGGCGTGGAGCCGCTTCGCCTCGGTGGGGTCTTTGGTGCCGAGAGACAGGACGAGTTCTCGCCTGCCGACGACGCTGCGAAGGTCTTCGGGAACGACCTTACGAGCGCGGTAGACGCCGGACTTCGGATGCTTGGTAGGACGAGCCATCGCCAGGACCATGTGGACCACCCTTTTGTATCACCGGGCGGCGCTGAAGTCCTTGGATGTCCTGGCAATTCAGTCGGATCAGTCACTTATGACTGATCTGGCGTCCCCTACGGGATTCGAACCCGTGTCGCCGCCGTGAAAGGGCGGTGTCCTAGGCCTCTAGACGAAGGGGACCGGCCGGAGGCGCGGAACTAAAGCCCGGACGGCGCAGGGTCAAGGGGGCGTCGCGAAGCTGCCCGTGGATATCTCGCATCATATGCCTCGAACCGCCGCGTCCATGCCGGATCGGCATAGGTGTTAGGCCCGTCGCAGCCGCGCGGAGGCAATTGTCGCTGCCCGCCCGCCGATGGCAGCCTTGGCGCATGGTCATCACCGGAGAAGCAGCCGGGCCGGCCACGGCACGGGCCCCTACTCGGCCCATGCATCCCCGGGGGAATCAGGCAGGCGCGGCAACCCGACCCTTGGACGGAAGGAGCCACATGCGCATCCCCCGATTCTGCCTGGCCATGATGGCAGCCCTGACCCTCCCGCTCGGCGTGGCGCAAGCCCAGGAATTCCCCGTGCGCGGCCGCCCACTGATGTTCATGACCGCCTTCCCGGCCGGCACCGCCATGGACATCTACGGCCGCCTGATCCAGGAGCGCGTGCAGCAGGAACTCGGCGTGCCGATGGTGATCGACATCCGGTCCGGCGCCTCGGGCAACATCGGCATGGAAGCTGCCGCGCGCGCCGCGCCGGACGGGCATTCGGTCCTGATCGCGACCTCCGCCATGCTGGCGATCAACCCGGCCGTCCTGCCCAGCATGCCGATCGACACCCAGGCCGACTTCATCCCGCTAATGACGCTGTTCGAAGCGCCGAACTTCATGACGGTCAGCACCGAGAAGCGACCGAACTTCACCACCTGCCAGGCGGTCGTCGACGCCGCACGCGCCGCACCCGGCCGGCTGAACTACGCCAGCACCGGCATCGGCGCCTCGACGCATCTCGCCGCCGCGCAATTCGCCTCCTTGCAAGGCGTCGACATCACGCACGTCCCCTATCGCGGCGGCCCCTTCGCCATGACGGCGCTGCTGGCGGGCGATGTCGACGTCTTCTTCTACCAGACCGGCCCGGTGATCGAGTTGTACCGCCAGGGCCGCGTCCGCCTGCTCGGCGTCACCTCCGCCACGCGCATCCCCGCGGTGCCGGAGGTTCCCACCATCGCCGAGGCCTGCAACATGCCGGGATTCGAGAGCACCACCTGGTACAGCCTGCTCGTCCCCGCACGCACGCCGGCGCCGGTCGTTGCCAGGCTCGCGGATGTCTTCACCCGCATCGCGCGTGAACCCGCGATCGAGGCGAAGGTGATCGAATGGGGCTTCGCCCCGGCCGTGGCCGATGGGGAGGCCACGCGCCGCCGCCTGGCCGAAGACCTGCCGCGCTGGCGCAGCATGGTCGAACGCGTGGGCGCCCGGGCGAACTGAAGCCTGTCCTCAAACGCCGCGGATCGGCTAGGAGAGTTGCCTCGCCGATTCGCCATCGGCGCCTGATGGCTCCGCATGGAACTCCGCCAGCTTCGTCTGTTCCGCCGCATCGTCGAGGAAGGCAGCTTCTCCCGCGCCGCGGCCCGGCTTGGGGTGACACAGCCTGCCCTCAGCCGCGCGGTACGCGCGCTGGAGGAAGAACTCGGCACGCCGCTGCTTTATCGCAACGGCCGCGGCGTGACGCTCACCGAGGAAGGGCAGCGCTTCGCCGAAGACCTCGCGCCGATGCTCGACGGGCTGGAAGCGCTGCAGGCCCGCACCCTCGCCGCGCGCGGCGTGGCGCGCGGCCGCGTCAGCCTTGCCATGCCGCCCTCGGTCTCGGCACTTCTCGCCCCGGCGCTGATCCGGCATCTGCGCACCGAATGGCCCGAGGTCGAGCTACACCTGCTCGATGGCTACACGGGCACGCTGCATGAATGGCTCACCGCCGGGCGCGTGGACATCGCGGTACTGAACATCCACCGCCGCAGCGCCGTCCTACGCACCGAACCGCTGTTCGATGCGCATCTCTACCTGGCCCACGCGCCGGACGACGAAACGGTCGCGGCCAAGCGCGATGCAGTCGGCGCCATCGCGCTCGCCGATGTCGCAACCCTGCCCCTGCTGCTGCCCGGCCGGCACCACGGCATGCGGCGGGAGATCGAGGCCGCCTTCACGACACATGGCCTGACGCCATCCCACATCACCGACGTCGATTCGCTCTCGGCTCTGATGGGGCTGTTGGATGCCCGGATGGGCTATGGCATCCTCGCCTGGGATGTGATGGCACGCGAGATCCGCGCCGGATTGCTGAACGCATCGCGCATCCGGGACCCGGAACTGCTCCACGGCTTCGTCATCGCGACCTCGGCCGATCGGGAGACCTCGGTCGCGGCGCATGCGGTCATCCGCTTCCTGCGCGCGGAGACGAGGCGGCTGGCGGCGGCAGGGGCGCTGAAGGGACGGATTCCAGAAGGGCGGTAAAGGGGTGCCGCCGGAGGGGCGCTGCCCCTCTGGACCTCCCCGCCAGGCCACAGTGTGGCCTGGACCGCCGGAACTTGGCGCCGGGCGTGACGCCGATGCCCCCCCGCAGCGCGCTTCGGGCGCAAAGGCGGGCCTCGGCGCCGATGCTGTCAGTGATGCCCGACGCCAAGTCGAGGTTTGCAAAGCAACCGTCTTTGCCGTGTTGAGCGTGTCAGGCGTGATGGGGG